>NZ_JBVJVO010000007.1:412894-451342 GCF_055603625.1 Streptomyces sp. NPDC037273 | reverse complement strand
CCCCCCCCCCCCCCCCCCCCCCCCCCCCCCCCCCCCCCCCCCCCCCCCCCCCCCCCCCCCCCCCCCCCCCCCCCCCCCCCCCCCCCCCACCGTCGCGTCTAGCGGGTGTACGACAGGCCGTGGCCCACCGGATACAGGACCTTCGCCGGGTCGTCCGCGCTCTGGACCGGGACCGGCAGCCGGCCCAGGGGCCGCGCCTTCCCGGCGAGCACGCGGACGGCGGCGCGGAGTTCGACGTCCGTCCAGGAGTACGCGGCGAGGGTGGCGCGCTGGCCCGAGACGCGGGCGATGTCGTACGGGTTGCGGATGGCGACGGTCACCACGGGCACCCCGGTGGCCACCAGCCGTTCGACGAGGGTGCGCTGGGGGCTGGTCGCGGAGACGTTGTACGTGCCGACGAGGACGACGTCCTTGCCGGCCGCCGCCGCCACCGCCTCCTCGATCTTCGCCGCCGTCGGGGTGATGCCCGTGGACAGCGCCGTCGCCGTGAAGCCGAGTTCCGTGAGGGCGGTCGCGAGGGTCGTGGTGGGCGGCCCCGTGGTGCCGGAGGGCGAGGCGGGGTCCGCGCCGACGACGAGGACGGACGGGTGGGAGGCGGGGGAGAGCGGCAGGAAGGATTCCTCGTTGAGCAGGAGCGTGGTCGTGGCCTCGGCGATGCGGTCGGCGGCCGCGAGGTGCGCCTCGTCGCCGACGCGGCGGTCGACGCCGGCGCGGGTGACGTAGGCCCGGCGGAACAGACCGAGCCTGGACTTGAGGCGCAGGATGCGCAGGATCGATTCGTCGAGCCGCGCCTCGGTGAGCTCGCCGTTCCTGACGGCCGCCAGGACCGCGTTCCAGGCGACGTCGAGCCTCGGCGGGTTGAGGAGCTGGTCGGCGCCCGCCTTGAGGGCGAGGACGGGGACGCGTTCGTCGCCGTACTTGGTGCGGACGCCCTCCATGGCGAGGGAGTCCGTGACGACGACGCCGTCGTAGCCGAGCTGCTCGCGGAGGACGCCGGTGAGGATGGGCCGGGAGAGCGTGGCCGGGTCCTCGCTCGGGTCGAGGGCGGGCACGACGATGTGCGCGGTCATGATCGAGTCGATGCCGGCGGCGATGGCGGACCGGAAGGGCGGGGCGTCGAGCGCGCTCCACTGCTCACGGGTGTGGGTGATGGTGGGAAGCCCGTAGTGGCTGTCGACGGCCGTGTCGCCGTGGCCGGGGAAGTGCTTGGAGGTGGCGGCCACCCCGGCCCGCTGGTAGCCCTTCACCTGGGCGGCGACGAGGCCGGCGACGGCCTGCGGGTCGGAGCCGAAGGAGCGGACGCCGATGACGGGGTTGGCCGGGTTGACGTTCACGTCGGCGACCGGCGCGTAGTTCTGCCGGATGCCGACGGCGGCGAGCTCCTCGCCCGCGATCCGCGCGGCCTCGCGGGCGTCCGCGCGCGAACCACCCGCGCCGAGGGCCATCGCGCCGGGCAGCAGGGTGGCGGGCTTGCCGACGCGGCAGACGATGCCGTGTTCCTGGTCGGTGGAGATGAGGACCGGGACGGGCGTCGGCTGGGCGAGCGCGGCCTGCTGGATGCCGTTCGAGAGCCGGGCGATCTGCTGGGGGTCGCGGGTGTTGTGGGCCCAGGCGAAGTAGATGACGCCGCCCACGTGGTAACGCTCGATCAGCTCGGCGGCCGTCCGGACGCCGATCTCCTTGAGGTTGGCGTCGATGTCGGCCTGGTCGGGTGCGGTGGCCGAGTGGCCGTAGACGCGCATGACGAAGAGCTGGCCGACCTTCTCCTCAAGGGACATCCGGTCGATGAGCGCCGTGAGCTTCCGGTCGTCGGTGACCGCGTGGGCGACGGGGGCGGCGACGCCGGTGACGGCGGCCGCGGCGGCTGCCGCGGTCACCGTGAGAAGGGTGCGTCGGGAGGGGGCGGGGGCGCGGTGGTGCACTGATGCTCCTTCCGGCCGTGCAGGGATGAAGGAAACTTCCAAGGTGCCACGGATAGCCCGAAAGTAACTGCCAGGTCAAGGACCCGTACAGGAATCGCCGCCCTGCGCGCCGCCCCCGCCCGGCCCGGGAGAGCCGCCCGCTGCGCCGGCCCTGGAGGAATCCCGGGCCGCCTCGGCCGGTGCTGGAGGAATCCCGTGCGGTCTCGGCGAGCCGCCGCGACCGGACCGTAAATCCCTGGCGCCCGGCGCCCGGTGGGCGTACCTTCGACCGGTCCCACCAGCGAGGAAAGGCGCGCATGACCTTCGAGCACATCACCGTCGACACCCCCGAGCCCGCCCCGGGCGCCGTCCTGCTCGCCGGCATCCCCGGCAGCGGCAAGTCGACCGTCGCCGCCGCCCTCGCGGCCCGCTTCGCCCGCTCCGCGCACATCGAGGTCGACGACCTCCAGGAGCTGATCGCCCAGGGCTGCCACTGGCCCACCCCGGACGGAGACCCGGAGGCCGACCGCCAGATCCTGCTGCGCGCCCGCAACGGCTGCCTGCTCGCGGACAGCTTCGCCTCGGCCGGCTTCCTGCCGGTCCTCGACGACGTGGTGGTCCGCCGCTCCCACCTCGACTTCTACCGCGCCCACGTCAAGGCGGTCCCGCTGCACGTGGTGATCCTCGCCCCCGGCCCCGACAAGGCCTGGGAGCGGAACAACGCCCGCCACAAGAAGCTGACGACCAACTGGGCGTTCCTCGACGAGGCCATGCGCGCCGAACTCTCCGGCGAGGGCGTCTGGATCGACAACGCCGAGCAGACCGTCGACGAGACCGTCGAAGCGGTCCTCGCGGCGACCGGCCTCACCGCTCACGCCGACGCGAAGGCGAACGGCTCGGCCGGCTCGTAGCGGTCGCCCACGTCGCCGACCAGCCCCTCGGCCGAGAGGTCGAGCCGCGCGGCCCGGCGGAAGTCCACCGCGTCCAGCCGGGTCCAGACGATGTCGGGGGAGTACGAGGACTCGAAGCCGTACACCCCGTTCGTCAGGTCCGCCAGCGTGCGCCAGATCGTGGCCGAGATGTTCGGGCGCGCCGGATCCGGTGTCCCGAACGGCTGCGCCGCGTTCCGCATGACGCTGAGCAGTGCCGCGTAGGCCCGCGCCGGCGTCTCGGCGGGCGGCAGCCGGTCCAGGTAGTACGAGGCCCGGACGAAGCGGTCGGCGGCCTGCGTCGTGCCCGGCAGGGGCAGCTCGCCGCCGAACCCCTCGTACCGCGCCAGGTGCGCCAACTGCTCGTCGAACGGCGGGGAGTTGGTCATCACCGTGTACGCGCGGCCGTGGTGGATCCGCGGCTTCCCGGCGAGGAACTCCACCACCGCCGAGTCGCCGCTCGCGTCCTCGATCGCGAGGTGGACCGTGCTCCAGGTCCCCGACCGCTCATCACCCTGCGGCCGCACCTGGAACGGTTCCGCTTCCATCGACGCGACCGCCTCCGCGACCGTCCCGAACCGGTCCAGGACGTACTGCGTCCACATCGACACGCTCACGGCCGGCAGGCTCGCGTCCCGCTCGCCGAAGTCCGCCTCCGCCAGCCACAGCAGATGCGCCCCGAGCCCCGCCTCGTTCATCCCGTCGGTCGTGGCCCTGTCGTACGCGGTCGCCACCACGCTCCCGTACTCCGCCGTCCACCGCAGCGCCGCCGGATCGTCCCCCACCCCGGTCCGCCCGACCCCCCTCGGCAGCACCCACAGGTTCGTCCCCAGACCCTGCTTCCAGTCCATGTTCCGGCCGACCACCACCGGCTGCCCCTCGGCCCGCCACATCACCCGCGTACACATGCACGCCAGGCTAAACGGGCAAAACCCTCCTGAAACGGACCGCCGCGCTCAGGCTTCGCCTCGCGGCCCCGCCGTCGATCCCCGTACCACCAGCTCCGCCGGGACCGCCTCCAGGCCCCCCGTCGGGGGCTCCTCCGCGCCCATGGCGAGGCGGCCCGCGCGGATGCCGGACGCGTGGAGGGGGAGGTGGACGGTGGTGAGGGCGGGGACGGCGTCGACGGAGAAGGGGAGGTCGTCGAAGCCGGCGACGGAGACGTCGTCCGGGATGGACAGGCCGCGCTCGCGCAGGGCGGCGCAGACGCCGAGGGCGACCGTGTCGTTGGCGGCGACGATCGCGGTCAGCTCCGGGTCGAGGGCGAGGAGTTCCCGCGTCGCCCGGTGGCCCGAGAGGCGGTCGTACGGGCCGTGGACCGTCGGGCCCTCGGGGACGCCCGCCGCCGCGAGCGCCTCGCGGTGGCCCTCCAGGCGGTGCCGGGTGGTGGTCCGGTCGGCCGGCCCGGCCACGTAACCGATGCGGCGGTGCCCGAGGCCGAGCAGATGCTCCGTCAGGCGCCGTCCGCCGGCGCGGTTGTCGAAGACGAGGGCCGCCGCGTGGGCGTCGCCGGGCACCGGGGGGCGCCCGCACAGGACGACCCGGGTCCCGGCCTCGGCGAGCTTGGCCAGTTTGGCCGCCGTCGCCGCCAGGTGCACCGGGTCCTCGAGGGAGCCGCCCATGAGGATCACGGCGGCGGCCCGCTGGCGCTGGAGCAGGGTGAGGTAGGTCAGCTCGCGCTCGGGGGAGCCGCCGGTGTTGCAGACGACGGCGAGCTTCTCGCCCCCGCCGCGCCCGGAGGCGCTCTCCCCGATCGCGCTCTGCGCGGCGCTCGCCATGATCCCGAAGAAGGGGTCGGCGATGTCGTTGACCAGCACGCCGACCAGGTCGGACGTGGCGGCGGCGAGGGAGCTGGCGGGGCCGTTGAGGACGTAGTCCAGCTCGTCGACGGCCCGCAGGACCCGCTCGCGGGTCGAGGCGGCGACCGGGTAGTTGCCGTTGAGGACGCGGGAGACGGTCGCGGGGGAGACCCCGGCGCGGGCGGCCACGTCCGCCAGGGTGACGGTCATCGGTGCGTACCTCCGGGGCCCTTGTCGACGGTGATGTCGGCAGGCTAGCGTCATCCCCGATGGAAAGCGCTTTCTATCCGTCGGGAACGAGAGCGCGGAGCACCGGGGAGAGGAACCTTCCGTGACACGCAGGACAGTCCGCATCGCCATGAACGGCGTCACCGGACGCATGGGCTACCGCCAGCACCTCGTCCGCTCGATCCTCGCCCTGCGCGAACAGGGCGGCCTCGACCTCGGCAACGGCGAGACCCTCTGGCCCGAGCCCGTCCTCGTCGGCCGCCGCGAGCACGCCCTGCGCGCCCTCGCCGAGCGCCACGGCCTCACCGAGTGGTCGACCGACCTCGACGCCGTCCTCGCCGACGACACGATCGACGTCTACTTCGACGCCCAGGTCACCTCCGCCCGCGTCGACGCCCTCACCAAGGCCATCGACGCGGGAAAGCACATCTACACCGAGAAGCCCACCGCCGCCGACCTCGCCGGCGCCCTCGACCTCGCCCGCCGCGCCACCGCCAAGGGCATCAAGCACGGCGTCGTCCAGGACAAGCTGTTCCTGCCGGGCCTGCTCAAGCTCAAGCGCCTCATCGACGGCGGCTTCTTCGGCGAGATCCTGTCGATCCGGGGCGAGTTCGGCTACTGGGTCTTCGAGGGCGACTGGCAGGACGCCCAGCGCCCCAGCTGGAACTACCGCGCCGAGGACGGCGGCGGCATCGTCGTCGACATGTTCCCGCACTGGGAGTACGTGCTCCACGAACTCTTCGGCCGGGTCACCACCGTCACCGCCCACGTCGCCACGCACGTCCCGCAGCGCTGGGACGAACAGGGCAAGCCGTACCCCGCCACCGCCGACGACGCCGCCTACGGCATCTTCCAGCTGGAGAGCGGCGCCACCGCCCAGATCAACTCCTCCTGGACGGTCCGCGTCCACCGCGACGAACTCGTCGAGTTCCAGGTCGACGGCACCCACGGCTCCGCCGTCGCCGGCCTGCGCGGCTGCCGCGTCCAGCACCGCTCGGCCACCCCCAAGCCCGTCTGGAACCCCGACATCCCCGTCACCGAGTCCTTCCGCGACCAGTGGCAGGACGTCCCCGACAACGCCGAGTTCGACAACGGCTTCAAGGCCCAGTGGGAACTCTTCCTGCGGCACGTCGCCCTCGACGAGCCCTACCACTGGGACCTCCTCGCCGGCGCCCGCGGCGTCCAGCTCGCCGAGCTCGGCCTCAGGTCCGCCGCCGAGGGCCGCCGCCTCGACGTCCCGGAGGTCTCCCTGTGACCCTCCGACTGCCCTCACCGGACGGCTCCACGCGCGCGTACGAGCCCCGCCCGGAACCGTTCGCGCTCTCCGCGACCGGCCCACTGACCTCCCGTACCGTCTTCTCCGCCGCGCACGTCGTCGCCGACCCCTTCGCCGACACCACCCCCGACTCCCCGGCCGCCGTCGACTGGGACGCCACCCTCGCTTTCCGCCACCACCTCTGGTCCCACGGCCTCGGGGTCGCCGAGGCCATGGACACCGCACAGCGCGGGATGGGCCTCGACTGGGCGGGCGCCGCCGAGCTGATCCGACGCTCGGGGGCCGAGGCCCGCGCCGTCGGCGGGGCCATCGCCTGCGGCGTCGGCACCGACCAGCTCACCGGTCCGGCCGGCCTCCCGCGGATCCGGGCCGCCTACGAGGAACAGCTCGCCGTCGTCGAGGAGTCGGGCGCGCGGGCCGTCCTCATGGCCTCCCGCGCCCTCGCCGCCGAGGCCGCGGGCCCCGAGGACTACCTCGACCTCTACGGCCACCTCCTCCGCCAGGCCGGCGAGCCGGTCATCCTGCACTGGCTCGGCCCCATGTTCGACCCGGCCCTTGAGGGCTACTGGGGCTCGGCCGACCTGGACGCCGCCACCGAGACCTTCCTCGACGTGATCGCCGCCCACCCCGACAAGGTCGACGGCATCAAGGTCTCCCTCCTCGACGCCCGCCGCGAGGTCGAACTCCGCCGCCGCCTCCCCGAGGGCGTCCGCTGCTACACGGGCGACGACTTCCACTACCCGGAGCTGATCGCCGGCGACGACCAGGGCTTCAGCCACGCCCTCCTCGGCATCTTCGACCCCCTGGGCCCGCTCGCCGCCGACGCGGTCCGCACCCTCGACACCGGTGACGTCGACGGCTTCCGCAAGACCCTCGACCCCACCGTCGCCCTCTCCCGGCACCTCTTCGAGACCCCCACCCGCTTCTACAAGACGGGCGTCGTCCTCCTCGCCTGGCTCGCCGGCCACCAGGAGCACTTCACCATGGTCGGCGGCCTCCAGTCGGCCCGCTCCCTCCCGCACCTCGCCAAGGCCTACGAACTCGCCGACGGCCTCGGCCTGTTCCCGGACCCGGCGCTCGCGGAGTCCCGCATGCGCGCCCTCCTCACGGTCCACGGAGTCCCCCAGTGAACCTCGACCGCTTCTCCGTCAACCAGATGACCGTCAAGCAACTGCCCCTGCCCGAGCTGGTCGAGCACTGCCTCCGCCTCGGCATCCCGGGCATCGGCCTCTGGCGCGAACCCGTCCGGTCCTACGGCGTCGAAGCCACCGCCGCCCTCGTCCGCGACGCCGGCCTCACCGTCACCACCCTCTGCCGTGGCGGCTTCTTCACGACCGACGGCTGGGAGGCCGACAACCGCGCCGCGATCGACGAGGCGGTGACCCTCGGCACGGACACCCTGGTCCTCGTCTCGGGCGGCCTCACCCCGTCCTGCCCCGACCTCCCGTCGGCACGGGCCCGCATCACCGAGGCGATAGCCGAACTGGCCCCGTACGCGGGCGAGAAGGGCATCCGCCTGGCCATCGAACCCCTCCACCCCATGTACGCCTCCGACCGCTGCGCCGTCTCCACCCTCGACCAAGCCCTGGAGATAGCCGAGCACTTCCCGCCCTCGCAGGTCGGCGTCACCATCGACACCTACCACCTCTGGTGGGACGACCGCGCCCCTGCGGCCGTGGCTCGCGCGGGAGCGGCGGGCCGCATCCACTCCTTCCAACTCGCCGACTGGACCACCCCCCTCCCAGCGGGCGTCCTCAACGGCCGCGGCCAGCTCGGCACGGGCGCCATCGACCTCCACGCCTGGGCCGACCTGGTGGAGAAGGCCGGCTACACCGGCCCGGTCGAGGTGGAGCTCTTCAACGACGACCTGTGGGCGAGGGACGGCGTCGAGGTCCTGGAGGAAACCCTGGACGGCTTCCTGGCGGTCTGACGGCGGGCCCCGCACGTCCGGCCCCGCCCGGCCGTGCGGGGTTGGACGGTCACCCTCCGAGGTGCCGTACGTCCTGCTGCTCGACCTCTTCGAGGACGCGGGCGACCGTGGCGAAGTCGTCGTCCCTGTGCAGGATGGTCAGCCCGTGATGGATCGCCGTGGCGCAGATCAGGAGGTCGACGACACCGGCCGCGCGGTGCTGTCCCTTCTGCGTGAGCTTGTACTGGGCGGTCTCCACCCACCGCCATGCGTCCTCGGGGACGCGCACGGTTCCGAATGTGGCGGAGAGGTCCTCGTCGATCTCGTCGCGGTCGGCCGGGCCGGTCGCGCTGAAGAGGATCTCCGCACGAGTGGCCTCGCACATGCCGACGGCGCCTGCTCTGAGCGCGGAGTCCCAGCGATGAAGTGCGGCGGGGTCGGCGCCGAGGTGCACGTACGCGCTGGTGTCGACGAGATACGCGATCACTCGGCGGCTACGCCGTGCTGAGCGGCCTTCCGGGCTTCCCAGTCCCGGCGCAGGGGCTCCAGCTCGCCCCGTGCGCCCCGCTCCGCGAGTCGCCGGAGGGCCGCGACTCGACGATGACTCTTGACGACCTCTTCCAGCGCCCGGTTGATGGTGTCCTTCTTCGTGGTCGTACCGAGCAGCTTCGCCGCCTCGGCGAGCACATCGTCATCCACGTCCACGTTGGTCACACTCATGATCGACCTCCGAACATCCCATGTGGGAAGAACGCTCATGTCTCCCACATGCTAGCTCGGAGGTGACACCGGCAGCGCTACTTCCTCGCGCCCCCACCCCCGCCCAGCAGGTCACCCAGACCGCCCCCGCCGCCCTTCTTCGAGGCCGCGCGCTTGGTGAGGGCGGCGATGACGACCGGGACCAGGATGTCGACGGCGCGGTTGACCGTCGCGGGCGGGAGGCCGGTGCGCTTGGCGACCGCGTTCGCGGCGGGTTTCGCCAGCTTGGCGAGCACGCCCGCCATAAGCCCACCGGCTGCCAGGCCGCCAAGGGGGGCGACGCCCTGGAGGGGAGGTTCGGGGGAGGTGACCTCGTCGATGGCGGCGCGGACCTCGTCCGCGCTGCTCGGTTCGGCCGCCGCCTGCCGCAGCTCCCCGGAGAGCTCGGTGACCGAACTGCCCACGAGGGACCGGGCCTCGGCGGTGTCGGTGCCGAGCAGGCCGGCGATCTCCTGGAGGCGGTCGTCGCCGAGCTCGGTCAGGACCTCGTCCTGGAATGAAGAGTCAGTCATGCCGGAAACGCTACGGTTCATCCTGTTTCCCGGCACCCCGGGGGAGGGTTGTCCACACGGGCCCCGTACCGGTGTCCGAGGGCTTCGCTACGGTCGGTGCATGTCCAACGAGGGTCGCGGGGTGGCAGTCGTCGAAGGGGTCCTGGAGAGGATCACCTACGCGAACGAGGAGAGCGGGTACACGGTCGCGCGGGTCGACACCGGGCGGGGGGCCGGGGATCTGCTGACGGTGGTCGGGGCGCTGCTGGGGGCGCAGCCGGGGGAGTCGCTGCGGATGGAGGGGCGGTGGGGGTCGCATCCGCAGTACGGGAAGCAGTTCACCGTCGACAACTACACGACGCTCCTGCCCGCCACGATCCAGGGGATCCGCCGGTATCTGGGGTCGGGGCTGGTGAAGGGGATCGGGCCGGTGTTCGCGGACCGGATCACGCAGCACTTCGGGTTGGAGACCCTGGACATCCTCGAAGAGGCGCCCGGGCGGCTGATCGAGGTGCCGGGGCTCGGGCCGAAGCGGACGAAGAAGATCATGGCGGCGTGGGAGGAGCAGAAGGCGATCAAGGAGGTGATGGTCTTCCTCCAGGGGGTGGGGGTGTCCACCTCGATCGCGGTGCGGATCTACAAGAAGTACGGGGACGCGTCGATCTCGGTGGTGCGGAACCAGCCGTACCGGCTCGCGGCCGACGTCTGGGGCATCGGCTTCCTGACGGCCGACAAGATCGCGCAGGCCGTCGGCATCCCGCACGACAGTCCGGACCGGGTGAAGGCGGGACTGCAGTACGCGCTGTCGCAGTCGACGGACCAGGGGCACTGCTTCCTGCCCGAGGAGCGGCTGATCGCGGACGCGGTGAAGCTGCTCCAGGTCGACACGGGGCTGGTCATCGAGTGCCTCGCCGAGCTCGCGGAGGACCCCGAGGGGGTCGTGCGGGAGGTGGTGCCGGGGCCGGAGGGGACGCCGGTCACCGCCGTGTTCCTGGTGCCGTTCCACCGGGCCGAGCTGTCGCTCGCGGGGCAGCTGCGGCGGCTGCTGCGGACGGAGGAGGACCGGATGCCGGCCTTCCGGGACGTCGCCTGGGACAAGGCGCTCGCCTGGCTCGCGGACCGGACGGGGGCCTCCCTCGCGCCCGAGCAGGAGGAGGCGGTGCGGCTCGCGCTGACCCGGAAGGTCGCGGTCCTGACGGGCGGCCCCGGCTGCGGCAAGTCGTTCACCGTCCGCTCCATCGTGGAGCTGGCCCGGGCCAAGAAGGCGAAGGTGGTGCTCGCCGCGCCCACCGGCCGGGCCGCCAAGCGGCTCGCCGAGCTGACCGGCGCCGAGGCCTCGACCGTCCACCGGCTCCTGGAGCTGAAGCCGGGCGGTGACGCGGCCTACGACCGCGACCGGCCGCTCGACGCCGACCTGGTCGTCGTCGACGAGGCCTCGATGCTCGACCTGCTCCTTGCGAACAAGCTGGTCAAGGCCGTGGCACCGGGTGCCCACCTGCTGCTCGTCGGGGACGTCGACCAGCTGCCGTCGGTCGGCGCCGGGGAGGTCCTCGGCGATCTGCTCGCCCCCGGCAGCCCCGTACCGGCGGTCCGGCTGACCCGGATCTTCCGGCAGGCGCAGCAGTCCGGCGTGGTCACCAACGCGCACCGGATCAACGCCGGCACCCCGCCGCTGACCCAGGGCCTGCCGGACTTCTTCCTCTTCGTCGAGGAGGAGACCGAGGACGCCGCCCGGGTCGCCGTGGACGTCGCCGCCCGCCGCATCCCGGCGAAGTTCGGCCTCGACCCGCGCCGGGACGTCCAGGTCCTCGCCCCCATGCACCGGGGTCCGGCGGGCGCGGGCTCGCTCAACGGCCTGCTCCAGCAGGCGATCACCCCGGCCCGCCCCGACCTGCCGGAGAAGCGGTTCGGCGGCCGGGTGTTCCGGGTGGGAGACAAGGTCACCCAGATTCGGAACAACTATGAGAAGGGGGCCAACGGGGTCTTCAACGGTACGGTCGGCGTCGTCACGGAGCTGGACGCCGTCGAGCAGCGGCTGACGGTGCGGACGGACGAGGACGAGGAGGTGCCGTACGACTTCGACGAGCTGGACGAGCTCGCCCACGCGTACGCGGTCACCATCCACCGTTCGCAGGGCAGCGAGTATCCGGCGGTGGTGATCCCGGTCACCATGAGCGCGTGGATGATGCTCCAGCGGAACCTGCTCTACACGGCCGTGACCCGGGCCCGGAAGCTGGTCGTCCTGGTCGGCTCCCGGCGGGCGATCGCCCAGGCGGTGCGTACCGTCTCGGTGGGCAGGCGCTTTACCGCACTCGCCCACCGGCTCACAGGGGAGCCCCTCGTGTGAAAGATCACGGAGGACTACCGGAACCGGGGCGAAGGGGGCAGGATATGAAGGTTGGCGGCACTGAGTGCCGCCGATTGGCCCAATGGTCGACCCCGAGTGCACTCTCCTGAGCCAAATGGGGGATGGTAGAGACAGTCAGGGCACCTCGAAGAAGAGGCACTACGTCGGTGAGGGATGACGTGAGCGACAACTCTGTAGTACTGCGGTACGCGGACGGTGAATACACCTACCCGGTGGTCGAGAGCACCGTCGGCGACAAGGGCTTCGACATCGGGAAACTCCGAGCCCAGACCGGTCTGGTCACCCTGGACAGCGGATACGGCAACACCGCCGCCTATAAATCCGCCATCACCTACCTCGATGGTGAGCAGGGGATTCTGCGGTACCGCGGTTACCCCATCGAGCAGCTGGCGGAGCGCTCCACCTTCCTTGAGGTGGCGTACCTGCTGATCAACGGCGAGCTGCCGAAGGTCGACGAGCTGGCGACCTTCAAGAACGAGATCACGCAGCACACGCTCGTCCACGAGGACGTCAAGAACTTCTTCCGCGGCTTCCCGCGGGACGCCCACCCGATGGCGATGCTGTCGTCGGTGGTCTCCGCGCTGTCCACCTTCTACCAGGACAGCCACAACCCGTTCGACGAGCAGCAGCGTCACCTCTCCACGATCCGGCTGCTCGCCAAGCTGCCGACGATCGCGGCGTACGCCTACAAGAAGTCGATCGGTCACCCCTTCGTCTACCCGCGCAACGACCTCGGGTACGTCGAGAACTTCCTGCGCATGACCTTCTCGGTCCCGGCGCAGGAGTACGAGCTCGACCCGGTCGTCGTCTCGGCGCTCGACAAGCTGCTGATCCTGCACGCGGACCACGAGCAGAACTGCTCGACCTCCACCGTGCGTCTGGTCGGCTCCTCGCAGGCGAACATGTTCGCCTCGATCTCCGCCGGCATCTCGGCCCTCTGGGGCCCCCTGCACGGTGGCGCCAACCAGTCGGTCCTGGAGATGCTCGAGGGCATCAAGGCCAACGGCGGCGATGTCGACTCCTTCATCCGCAAGGTGAAGAACAAGGAGGACGGCGTCCGCCTGATGGGCTTCGGCCACCGGGTGTACAAGTCCTTCGACCCGCGCGCCAAGATCATCAAGGCGGCGGCGCACGATGTCCTCTCGGCCCTCGGCAAGTCCGACGAGCTGCTCGACATCGCGCTCAAGCTGGAGGAGCACGCGCTCTCCGACGAGTACTTCGTCTCGCGCAACCTCTACCCGAACGTGGACTTCTACACGGGCCTGATCTACCGCGCCATGGGCTTCCCGACCGAGATGTTCACGGTCCTCTTCGCCCTCGGCCGCCTCCCCGGCTGGATCGCCCAGTGGCACGAGATGATCAAGGAGCCCGGCTCCCGCATCGGCCGCCCCCGTCAGATCTACACCGGCGAGGTCCTCCGCGACTTCGTCCCGGTCGAGGCCCGCTAGGGGAACCGAGCCCCAAAGCAAAAAGGAAGCGCCCCGCTGCGTCGATCCCCCCACGGGTCGATGAGCGGGGCGCTTCCGGGTCCCGGTGCGGATTCCCCCCACGGGATCCGGGCCGGGCGTCTGCGGTGTGAGCAGAAGCTACGCGGGTCGGGCGCGATGCGGTCTGCCGGGGTACGTACGGGAGGGCCGCTCAAAGCTCCCCGGTGCACGTGCCCCGGCCAACGCTTGCCTGGAACGTCCCCCAAGACATTCCATGAACGTCCCCCAAGACGTTCTCGGCATCGCCCACTTAGACTCGCGAACAGCCCAGATGGTTACCCCCCAATATCTGTGATCTAGATCTCCTTGTGAAGGTCCTGTGCGTCACGTGTAGGTGAAATCACGTGAAGCGACGCAGCCGGAGGCTGTTGGATACGACGAACACGGACGAAAAGGCCATCGCGAGGCCGGCGATCATCGGGTTGAGGAGTCCGGCGGCCGCGAGGGGGAGCGCGGCGAGGTTGTAGCCGAAGGCCCAGCCGAGGTTGCCCTTGATGGTGGCGAGGGTGCGGCGGGAGAGCCGGATGGCGTCCGCCGCGACCCGCAGGTCGCCCCGGACCAGGGTCAGGTCGCTCGCCTCGATGGCCGCGTCGGTGCCCGTGCCCATCGCGAGGCCGAGGTCGGCGGTGGCGAGCGCGGCGGCGTCGTTGACCCCGTCGCCGACCATGGCGACCGTCCGGCCCTCGGCCTGGAGGCGCCGTACGACCTCGGCCTTCTCCTCGGGCAGGACCTCGGCGATCACCTCGTCGATGCCGACCTGGGCGGCCACGGTCTCGGCGACGGTCCGGTGGTCGCCGGTGAGCAGCACGGGGCGCAGGCCGAGCCCGCGCAGCCGGGCGACGGCTTCGGCGCTGGTGTCCTTGACGGTGTCGGCGACGGTCAGGGTGCCCCGGGCGATCCCGTCCCAGGCGACGTGGACGGCGCCGGGTGCCGCCGCTGGGGGGACGTCGATCCCTTCGGCGGTGAGGAGTGCGGCGCGGCCGACGAGGACGAGCCGGCCGTCGACGGAGCCGCGTACGCCGAGCCCGGGGACGTTCTCGAAGGTCTTGGGTACGGGGAGCTCTCCGCAGCGCTCGGCGGCGCCGGCCGCGACGGCGCGGGCGACGGGGTGTTCGGAGGCGTGTTCCAGGGCGCCGGCGAGCCGCAGCAGTTCGGCCTCGTCGGTGGCGTCGGTGCCGTACTTCCCGCCGTACACGTGCACGCCGGCCAGTCGCATCCGTCCGGTGGTGACGGTGCCGGTCTTGTCGAGGACGACGGTGTCGACGCGGCGGGTGGACTCCAGGACCTCGGGTCCCTTGATGAGGATGCCGAGCTGGGCGCCGCGCCCGGTGCCGACCATGAGGGCGGTCGGGGTGGCGAGGCCGAGGGCGCAGGGGCAGGCGATGATCAGGACGGCGACGGCGGCGGTGAACGAGGCGGTGGGGTCGTCGGTGAGCAGCAGCCAGGTGACGAGGGTGCCGAGTGCGATGAGCAGCACGACGGGGACGAAGACGGCGGAGATCCGGTCGGCGAGCCGCTGGACCCGGGCCTTGCCGTTCTGGGCGTCCTCGACGAGCTTCGCCATCCGGGCGAGCCGGGTGTCGTCGCCGACCTCGGTGGCGCGGACGACGAGCCGGCCCGAGACGTTGACGCAGCCGCCGGTGACCTGGGTGCCCTCGGTGACGTCGAGGGGCAGTGATTCGCCGGTGAGCAGGGAGGCGTCGACGGCGGAGGCGCCTTCGGCGACGGTGCCGTCGGTGGCGATCTTCTCGCCGGGGCGTACGACGAAGAGGTCGCCGGTACGGAGCTCGGTGACCGGCACCCGTACTTCCTTGCCTTCCTTCAGCACGGCCACGTCCTTGGCGCCGAGCTCCATGAGGGCCCGCAGGGCGGAGCCGGCCTTCCGTTTGGCGCGGGCCTCCAGGTAGCGGCCGAGGAGGATGAAGGTGACGACTCCGGCGGCGACCTCCAGGTAGATCGAGGAGGAGGCGTGGGCGCGGTCGGCGGTGAGGTCGAAGCCGTGTCGCATGCCGGGCGTGCCGGCGTCGCCGAGGAAGAGGGCCCAGAGGGACCAGCCGTAGGCGGCGAGGGTGCCGACGGAGACGAGGGTGTCCATGGTGGCGGCGCCGTGCCGGAGGTTGGTCCAGGCGGCCCGGTGGAAGGGGAGTCCGCCCCAGACGACGACGGGGGAGGCGAGGGTGAGCGAGAGCCACTGCCAGTTGTCGAACTGGAGCGAGGGGACCATGGCGAGCAGGACCACGGGCGCGGCGAGGACCGCCGAGACGGTGAGGCGCTGCCGCAGGGAGGCGAGCTCGGGGTCGGCCGGTTCGTCCTCGCCCGGGGTCTCCTCGGGGGTGACGGCCGGCGGGAGGGGTTCCTCGGCGGTGTAGCCGGTCTTCACGACGGTGGCGATCAGCGCGTCGACGCCGACGTCCGCCGGGTGCTCGACGTGCGCCTTCTCGGTGGCGTAGTTGACGGTGGCGGTGACGCCGTCCATCCGGTTGAGCTTCTTCTCGACGCGGGCGGCGCAGGAGGCGCAGGTCATCCCGCCGATGGTCAGCTCGGTGACGGTGGTGCTGGGTGGCATGAGCGGTTCCAAAAGGGGAGCAGGGCCGTACCAGGTAACGGTACGGCCCTGCGGAGGTGGTGCGGGAGCGGTCAGACCAGCTCGTAGCCGGCCTCGTCCACGGCGGCGGCGACGGCCGCGCGGTCGAGGGGGGCCTCGGAGACGACGGTGACCTCGCCGGTCTTGGCGACGGCGGTGACGGAGGCGACGCCCGGGATCTCGGAGATCTCGCTGGAGACGGCACCCTCGCAGTGGCCGCAGGTCATGCCCTTGACCTGGTAGACGGTGGTGAGTTCGGTCTTCGTCTCTGCGGTCATGGTGCTCTCCTCCTGGGGGTCAGGGTCTTACGGTACCGAGACTATACCCCTAGGGGGTATGAAATCCAGTCGGATCGGGTGCCCGGCGCGCGAGCGATCTCAGCCAGGCGAGCCCCACCAGTGTCACCAGCACCAGCCCGGCGACCGAGAAGAGGGTGAACAGGTGCTCCTGCTGCGAGGTGGGCTGCGGGATGTACCCCTGGGCGAAGAGCGAACGATCCAGGTCGGTGGTGGTCACCCGGAGCACCAGCCAGAGCGCGATGCCGTGCATCGAGTCCCAGAGCGCGTGCAGGACCGCGACCCCGAGGTAGGTGCCGATGACGGGCCCGGTGAAGCGGAAGCGGCCGTCGGGACGGCGGAAGGCGAGCAGGACCGCGCCGGCGATCGCCGTCCACAGGCCGTGTCCGAAGGGGGCGAGCACCCCGCGCAGGATCTCGGTCTCCAGGAGCGAGCGCAGGTCGATGCCGTCCATGGTGACGGCGGCGTTGAAGGCGTACCCCGCGCTCTCGAAGGCGGCGAAGCCGAAGCCGACCGAGCCGCCGAGGACGAGCCCGGCGCGGTAGCCGCGCAGCCACGGGTAGCGGCGCACGACGAACATCAGGGCGAGGAGCTTCACCGCCTCCTCGATCAGGCCGACCCCCAGGAACATCCACAGGGAGGGGTGGAGCAGGTAGTACTCCATGACCGAGGCCCCGAGCACGCCCAGGACGCCGCCGGTGACGAAGCAGCCGAGGATCACCGGGACGCCGAAGTCGCGGCCGTGCCGCTCGTACGCCCAGAGGACGAAGACCGCCGGGACGAGGAAGCTGCCGAGCAGGATGAGGGTGGGGAGGAGGGTGGTGTTCTCGGTGGCGTACGTGACGGCCGCCGTCAGGAGCCAGAGCGCGAGACCGCCCCAGAGGCAGCGCTTCCAGAGTCCCGGGCGCGGCCGCGGGACCGGCGGCGCGGGGGGCGGGGGTGTCTGTGTGGTGGGTGGGTACTCGTGCACGGCCGGGCCTCCAAGTCCCTCCGCCGACAGGGCATCTGACCGGAGCCTATGGTAAATACCCGATATGTCGCATTCGGGGACCACGCTCATCCTGATCATGGCGATCGCCGTCCTGGCGCCGCTGCTCGCCTATGGAGTGGGGCGCAGGCTCCCCGTACCCCTCGTCATCTTCGAGATCCTGCTCGGCATCGTCGTCGGCCCCGACGTCCTCGACTGGGCCCGCCCCGACGATCTGATCGACGGCCTCTCCCAGCTCGGCCTCACCATGCTGATCTTCCTCGCGGGGTACGAGATCGAGTTCGGCAAGGTCAGGGGCGACACCCTCAAGCGCTCCGTGTGGGCCTGGGTCATCGCCCTCGCCCTCGGGCTCGTCACCGGCGTCCTGCTCGGCGACGGCTACTCCAAGGGCGTCTTCATCGGCGTCGCCCTGACCAGCACCGCGCTCGGCACCGTACTGCCCGTGCTGCGGGACGCGGGGGACCTGCACGGGCGCTTCGGCTCGGTCGTCATGGCCTTCGGGGCCGTCGGCGAGTTCGGACCCATCATCGCGATGGCGCTGCTGCTCAGCGGGCGGGGCGCCGCCGAGTCGACCGTGCTCCTCGCCGTCTTCGCCGCGCTCACCGCCGCCGCCGTCTACTGGGCGCACCGCCCCCGCCCGCCGTGGTTCTCGCGCGTCATCGCCAAGACCCTGCACAGCAGCGGCCAGTTCGCCGTCCGGTTCGTCTTCCTGCTGCTCGCCCTGATGCTCGGCGCGTCCACCGCCCTCGGCCTCGACGTGCTCCTCGGAGCCTTCGCCGCCGGACTCATCACCCGGCTCGTGCTGACCGGGGCCGCGCCGGAGTCCGGGCCGGAGATCCTGGAGAAGATCGAGGGCGTCGGCTTCGGCTTCCTCGTCCCCGTCTTCTTCGTCGTCACCGGCATCGAGTTCGACCTCGACTCCCTGCTCGACGGAGGCAGGACGCTGCTCCTGCTGCCGCTCTTCCTGCTGCTCTTCCTCGTCGTGCGCGGCGGGCCGATCTGGTTCCTCGCCCCCCGCGACCTCGACCGCAAGGACCGGGGCGGTCTGGTGCTCTACGGCTCCACAGCGCTGCCGCTCGTCGTCGCGATCACCACCATCGGCGTGGACGACAAGGTGCTCACGGCGGGCGAGGCGGCCTCGCTCGTCGGCGCCGGCATGCTCTCCGTGCTCCTCTTCCCGCTGCTCGCGCTGAAACTGCGGGCGCGGGCGGGGGAGCCGCTGCCCGCCGAGCAGATCAGCGGCTCGGAGGCGTGGTGACGGCGGCGCCGGCCGCCCCCTCGACCAGGGGCGAGAGGTAGCGCAGCAGGACCTTCTTCAGCTCGGCGACCGTCGCCTCCCGCTCGACGCCCTCGGGGGCGGCGAGCACCAGGCCCAGGCCGCCCTTGAAGATCGCGAACGTCATGTCGGCGATGCGGGAACGGTCCTCGGCGGGCAGCGCGGGGGCGTAGTGGGCGATCACCTCCTGCACGCTGGTGAGCAGGGACGCGTGCAGCGCGTCGTGCTCCTCCGCGATCCGCCCCGGCACGTCCGAGCCGTGCATCAGGGCGAGGAAGACCGGGTTCGCGCAGTTGAACTCGATCATCGGGTCGACCACCACGTCGAGCAGCTCGGGCAGCGGCAGCGTCAGGTTCTCCTCGGTGAACGCCTGGCCGTGGGCCGCCCGCATCTCGTGCAGGAGGCGCCCGCCGAGCTCGATCGCGATGGCCTCCTTGTTCGGGAAGTACTGGTAGAGCGTGCCCGGTGAGACGTCCGCCTCGCGGGCGATCGCGTTGGTGCTGGTCGCCGTGTATCCGTTCGCGCAGAAGACGTTCGCGGCGGCCTGCAGGAGCTGCGCGATGCGGCGCTCCCCGCGCGCCTGGCGGCGGCGCGGCTTGAGTTCTTCGGACATGACTGTCCCCAGCTCTCCTCAACACGTTTGACAAACACGAGAGGTCGCTCGCATTCTATGAAAACGCGAGTGATCACTCGTGTTTGCCAGTCTATGGCAATGGGCGGCCCCCGCGACCTGCCGGGAAGCGACGGCGGGGGCCACGGTGAAGGGGACACCGCGTCATGTCCGAAGTCAAGAAATCAGCTCCTCGCGGCGGGAGTGGCGGGGGCGGCGGCGGATGGACGCGGTTCGTGACCGCCCGGCCGCGCCTCACCCTCCTCGTCGCCCTGGTGCTCACCGCCCTCGCGGTCCTCGCGGGCGGCGGCGTCGCCGACCGCATGGGCAGCGGCGGCTGGGAGGACCCGGCCGCCGAATCCACCTATGCCACCAAGGCCCTGGAGCGGCGGTTCCCCGGCTCCCAGCCCAACCTGCTGCTCCTGGTCGACGCGAGAGGGGCGGCCACCGGCGCGACGGCCACCGGCGCGACGGGCGCCGCCGTCGACGCGCCCGCCGTCGCCGCCGAGGCCCGCAGGCTCACCGAGAAGCTCGCCGCCGAACCGGGCGTCGAAGGAGTCGGCTCCTACTGGTCCACCGGCTCGCCCGCCCTCCGCTCCGAGGACGGCCGCCAGGCCGTCATCGCCGCCCGGATCACCGGCGAGGAGAAGGACGCCGCCGCGATCCTCGACCGGATCGCCCCCGCCTACCGGGGCACCCACGGCCCCGTCGAGGTCACCCTCGGCGGCGGACTCGCCGTCCGCCACGAGATGCAGACGATCATCCAGGAGGACCTGCTCAGGGCCGAGCTCATCGCCCTGCCCCTCACCCTCGTCCTGCTCGTCATGGTCTTCGGCAGCGCCGTCGCCGCCCTGCTGCCGCTCGGCATCGGCATCGTCGCCATCCTCGGCACCAACGCCGTCCTGCGCGGCATCACCGAGTTCACCGACGTCTCCGTCTTCGCGCAGAACCTGACGACCGCACTCGGCCTCGGACTCGCCATCGACTACGCGCTGTTCGTCGTCCGCCGCTACCGCGAGGAGCTCGCGGCCGGCGCCGACACCCACACCGCCGTCCGCACCACCCTGCGCACCGCGGGACGCACCGTCCTCTTCTCCGCCCTGACCGTCGCCGTCTCCCTCTCCGCGATGCTCGTCTTCCCCCAGTACTTCCTGCGCTCCTTCGCCTACGCCGGCATCGCGGTCGTCCTGCTGGCCGCCACCGCCGCCCTCACCCTGCTCCCGGCCGCCCTCGTACTGCTCGGCGACCGGGTCAACGCCCTCGACCTGCGGCGCCTGCTCCGCCGCGGCCGGCCCGAGAAGACCGGAGCGGGAGCCGGCTGGGCCCGGGCCGCCGCGCTCGTCATGCGCCGGGCGCCGGTCTTCGCCGTCCTCACCACCGCCGGGCTCGTCCTCCTCGGACTGCCCTTCCTCGGCGTGAAGTTCGGTACCGCCGACGACCGCCAGCTGCCCGTCACCGCCTCCTCCCGCGTCGTCCAGGACCAGCTGCGGGACGGCTTCCCCGGCAACCCCGGCGGCGGCATCACCGTCCTCGCCGAAGGCCCCGCCACCCCCGCGCAGTACGGCGCCTACCGCGAACGGATCGCCGCCCTCGACGGCGTCGGCCGCGCCGACGGCCCCGTCACCGCCGGCGCGGGCACCGGACACGCCTACTTCACCGTCGTCCCCGAGGGCGAGACCGTCGGCGCCGAAGCCCAGCGGGTCGTCGGCGAGATCCGCGCCGTCCCCGCCCCCTTCGACACCTCCGTCACCGGCCAGTCCGCCGTCCTCGTCGACTCCAAGGACGCCCTCGCCGAGCGGCTGCCCTGGGCGGCGGCCATCGTCGTCCTCGCCACCCTGCTCCTCGTCTTCCTGCTCACCGGCAGCGTCGTCATCCCCGTCCAGGCCGTCGTCCTCAACGCCCTCAGCCTCACCGCCATGTTCGGCGCGGTCGTCTGGGTCTTCCAGGACGGCCACCTCGCCGGCCTCCTCGGCTTCACCTCCACCGGCGACATCGAGACCACCCTGCCCGTCCTCATGTTCTGCGTGGCCTTCGGACTCTCCATGGACTACGGGGTGTTCCTGCTCTCCCGCATCAAGGAGGAGTACGACCACACCGGCGACCACGAGCACTCCGTCCGCTTCGGCCTGCGCCACACCGGCGGCCTGATCACCGCCGCCGCCGTGATCCTCGCCGTCGTCATGGTCGCCATCGGCACCTCCCGGGTCACCAACACCAAGATGCTCGGCCTCGGCGTCGCCCTCGCCGTCCTCATGGACGCGATGGTCGTCCGCAGCCTCCTCGTCCCCTCCGTGATGAAGCTGACCGGCCGCTTCACCTGGTGGGCCCCGGGGCCGCTGCGCCGCTTCCACGACCGGTTCGGCATCAGCGAGTCCGACGCGTACAACCCTTCGCCCTCCACCGGTGTCGAAGAAGTGTCCGAGAAGCGACGGGAGATGACTTCCGTCCGCCCATGACATGACGTTATGGAGGATTTCGTGGCACGAACCCCTACGTCCCTGATCGCCGCGGCCACCCTGGCCGCCGCGCTCCTCCTCCCCGCCGCCGGAGGCGCCCCGGCCTCCGCCGCCCCCCTCCCGGCCCCCGCCGCCGAACCCGCCCCGGGCACGGCCGTCCAACTCGGCGGCCCCCTGACCGTCCCCTCCGGCGAGGAGGGCCCGGTCACCACGTACGGCCGGGTCGCCCTGCCGGAGGGGGCGAGCGGCCGGGTCGCCGCGCGGGTGCTCCTGCGCAACCTCGAATGGCTGCCGGGCGGCGACCGGCCCGGCGAGCTCGGTTACGTCCGCTGGTCCTGTGCCGTGAACGGCGGCCCGTTCACGGCGTGCGGGGTGCGGGGCCCGTCCGGCCCCGACCCGGCTTCCATCGCCCTGCCCGAAGCACCCGCGTCCCCCACCCTCACCTACGCCGTCCGCGTGGACGCCGGGTGGTACGCGCAGGTCATCGGCGTCCACACGGCCCTGGGCACCCTCTCGGTCACCGGCGCCACCGGCACCGAACTCGCCAAGGGTGCCTTCGGGTTCCAGTTCGTGCCCGGCACCCCCGAGGCGGAGCACCGCACGGTCCTGCACGCCCGCGACCGCTCCGGTGTCCTCTGGCAGTACGCGGCCACCGGCAGGGCCACGGACCCGCTCGGGCCCCGCCGGCCGATCGGCGGAGGCTGGGAGGCCTACACGGCGCTCACCAAGCTCGGCCCCGCCACGGCGGACGGCCAGGGCGACCTGGTGGCCCGCGACCGCGCCGGCGTCCTCTGGTACTACGCGGGCTCCGGCGATCCCGCCGCGCCCTTCTGGCCGCGCGTCCGCGTCGGCGACGGGTGGAACGCGTACACCTCCCTCACCGGCACACCCACCGGGCTGCTCGCCCGGGACGTCGCCGGGGTCCTCTGGCACCTGCCGAGACGCGAAGGGGCGCCGCCGGCGGCCCCGTTCGGGCCGCGTGCGCGGGTCGGCGGCGGCTGGAACACGTACAGCGCGATGACGGCCGTCGGGAGCCGGCTCGTCGCCAGGGACACGACCGGTGTCCTCTGGTCCTACCCCTACGCCGGCTCTCCCTCCGCCCTCTACGGACCGCGCGTGCGGGTCGGCGGCGGCTGGAACGCCTACACCGCGCTCGCGGCCACCGGCGGCCTGGGCGACGGCATCCTCCCCGCCGGGCTGCTGGCCAGGGACGGGCGCGGCGACCTCTGGGCGCAGCCGGTCGCGGGCGAGGCGACCGGCCCGGCCCGGAAGAAGGCCGGCTGGGGCTGGAACGGCTACGACCTGCTGTTCTGAGCCGGGTGCGCGACGCGGGCCGGGCCCCGGGGTGTCCGGGGGCCGGCCCGCGTCGGGGGGCCGCGCGGGGTCAGTCGCGGCGGGTGCGGTTGCCGGGGCGGCTGGCGACCCAGGCGCGGATGGTGTCCGCGTACCAGTAGGGCTTGCCCGACTCCACCTGGTCGGGCGGCGGCAGCAGTCCGTGCTTCCGGTAGGAGCGGACCGTGTCCGGCTGCACGCGGATGTGTGCGGCGATGTCCTTGTACGACCAGAGTCTTCTGTCCGTCATGCCCGGTACCTCCCTGCGCGCCGCGCAGCGGTGGCAGGGGGTGCCGTTCGGGGGCGCTGCGGGGCGGGCGGTTGCGATCAAGCGATCAATCAGCCTGTGCCCCTTGCAACGGTCTTCCCGAACGGGAGGAGAGCGGCTGTCGAACGTCTGTGACGCAAAACCCGCGTAACGGAGACACGTGTGACGGCGAAGGGACCGGCGTGACGGAAGCGGCACACACGCCCATCGGTGTGTCCGCGTGCGTCACCCCTGGTGAGAGAGGTATGCGCCCGGCCGCGCGCCGGTCATCCGCCCTTCACACTCCGCAGGAGCGGAGGAAGCGGCGGGTGCGGAGGGCGATGGGGTAGGGGGTGTCCGGCTCGCAGGGGTACATGTCCTGCTCGACGATGGCGAAGAGGTCGACGTCCAGGGCCCGCGCGGCGGCGAGGACCGGTTCGAGGGCGGGGACGCCGGAAGGCGGCTCGCACATCACGCCGCGCGCCACCGCCGGACCGAACGGCACCTCGTCGGCGACCACTCCGGCGAGGACCTCCGGGTCGACCTGCTTGAGGTGGAGGTAGCCGATCCGCTCGCCGTAGGTCTCGATGAGCTTGACGCTGTCCCCGCCGGCGTACGCGTAGTGCCCGGTGTCCAGACAGAGCGCGACGGCCTCCGGATCGGTGGCGTCGAGGAAGCGCGTCACGCTCTCCTCGCCGTCGAGATGGGTGTCGGCGTGCGGATGGACCACGATCCGCAGCCCGTACCGCTCGCGCACCTCCCGGCCCAGCCGCTCCGTGAGCCGCGTCAGGTCCCGCCACTGCCCGGCCGTGAGCCTCGGGTCCTCCAGGACCGCGCCGGTGCGGTCGTCGCGCCAGAACGACGGGATGACGACGAGATGGCCGGCGCCCATCGCCTGGGCGAGTGCCGCGTTCTCGGCGACGTGCGCCCAGGTGCGGTCCCAGACGTCGGCGCCGTGGTGCAGCCCCGTGAAGACCGTCGCCGCCGACACCCTCAGACCGCGCCGTGAGGTCTCCTCGGCGAGCACGGCCGGATCGGTCGGCAGATAGCCGTACGGGCCGAGTTCGATCCACGTGTAGCCGGCCCCCGACACCTCGTCGAGGAACCGCTGCCACGGCACCTGCCGGGGATCGTCGGCGAACCACACCCCCCACGAGTCCGGGGCGGAGCCGACGCGGATACGGGACGGTGGCGACGGTTTCGTCATGAAAGCCACCCTGACCGGGGCCGGTGGGAGCGTCAAGACGGTCGTCCGGATGTCCGGACATATCGTTGACAGTCCTCCGCGGCGACGGCTAGACCTGGTTGCGGGGCCGGAGGCGAGAGGTGGCGCGTGGAGACGGAGCCGTACGAGCTGATCGCGATGGGGCGCCTCGGCGTCGATCTCTACCCGCTGACCAGCGGAGTCGGGCTCGACGAGGTCGACACCTTCGGCCGGTTCCTCGGCGGCTCGGCCGCGAACGTGGCCGTCGCCGCCGCACGGCTCGGCCGCCGCACCGCGCTCGTCTCGCGCACCGGGGCCGACCCCTTCGGGACCTTTCTGCGCCGGGAGCTGGGGGACTTCGGCGTCGACGCGCGGTGGGTCGCGGAAGTCGACGCGTACCCCACGCCCGTCACCTTCTGCGCGCTGTTCCCGCCCGACGACTTCCCGCTCTACTTCTACCGCCGGCCCCGGGCGCCCGACCTGCAGATCCACGCCCGCGAGCTCGACCTGGACGCGATCCGCGCCGCCCGGGTCTTCTGGGCGACCGGCACCGGCCTGTGCGCCGAGCCGAGCCGCACCGCGACCCTGGAGGCGCTGCGGGCCCGCGGCGGCGACGGGACGACCGTCCTCGACCTGGACTGGCGGCCGATGTTCTGGACCGATCCGGCGGCGGCCCGCCCGTACTACGCCGAGGCGCTGCGGCACGCGACCGTCGCCGTCGGCAACCTCGACGAGTGCGAGGTGGCGACCGGGGAACGCGAGCCGCACGCCGCCGCCCGCGCCCTCCTCGCGACCGGCGCGGTCCGGCTCGCCGTCGTCAAGCAGGGCCCCAAGGGCGTCCTCGCGCTCGCCGCCGACGGCACCACGGCCGAGGTGCCGCCGCTGCCCGTGGAGGTGGTCAACGGCCTCGGCGCGGGCGACGCGTTCGGCGGGGCGCTCGTCCACGGGCTGCTCGCCGGCTGGGACCTCGAACGGACCCTGCGCCACGCCAACGCCGCCGGCGCGATCGTCGCCGGCCGCCTCCCCTGCTCCTCCGCCATGCCGCACGCCTCCGAGATCGCCGAGGCCCTCGCGGCGGGCACCGGAACGATTCCGGCGGACGAGGGGTAGGGATCCGCACATGAACCCCGACCGAGCCGCCTCCCTCCACCTGCCCGCCGGAACCGCCGCCCACGGCCCGTACGACGTCGACATCGACCCGGGGCGGGCCGGATGGACGTACTCCGCGCTGCGGGTGCTCACCCTCGGTCCGGGGGAGACGCACGCGTTCGACAGCGGAGATGCCGAATGGGTCGTGCTTCCCCTCGCCGGTGCCTGTAGCGTGCGCGTCGACGGCGAGATCCTCGAACTCCAGGGCCGCGCGAGCGTGTTCGACGGAGTGACCGACTTCGCCTACGTACCGCGCGACGCCCATGCCCAGATCGCCTCCGGCGCGGGAGGCCGCTTCGCTTTGGCAGGAGCGAAGTGCGAGCGACGACTCCCCGCCCGCTACGGCCCCGCGCCGGAGGTTCCCGTCGAGACCCGCGGCTCGGGCGACCGGGAGCGCCGGGTGCGGAACTTCGCCTCGGCGGACGCCTTCGCCTGCGACCGGCTCATCGCCGTCGAGGTCGTCACCCCCGGCGGCAACTGGTCCTCCTACCCGCCGCACAAGCACGACGAGCACCGGCCGGGCGCCGAGTCCGTCCTGGAGGAGATCTACTACTACGAGATCGCGGGCCCGCACGGCCTCGCCTACCAGCGGATCTCCCCCTCGAAGCCCGGCGGCGCCGACCTGCTCGCCGAGGTCCGCGCCGGTGACGCCGTCCTCGTCCCCGACGGCTGGCACGGCCCCTCGATCGCCCAGCCGGGTCACGACCTCTACTACCTCAACGTCATGGCGGGCCCCGGAGCCGAAAGAGAGTGGAAGATCTGCTTCCACCCGGACCACACGGAGGGATACGCATGAGCATCCGGCTCACCGTCGCCCAGGCGCTCGTCCGCTTCCTCGCCGCCCAGCACACCGAACGGGACGGCGTCCGGCAGCGGCTCGTCACCGCCACCTGGGGCATCTTCGGACACGGCAACGTCGCCGGGATCGGCCAGGCACTCCTCGAAGAGGCCGACCGCATGCCCTTCCACCAGGGCCGCAACGAACAGGCCATGGTGCACGCCGCCGTCGGTTACGCCCGCCAGTCCGGACGCCTCTCCACCCACGCCGTCACCACCTCCATCGGCCCCGGCGCCACCAACCTCGTCACCGGCGCCGCCCTCGCCACCATCAACCACCTCCCGGTCCTCCTCCTGCCCGGCGACACCTTCGCCGCCCGCCCCGCCGACCCGGTCCTCCAGCAGCTCCAACTCCCCTACGCCGGCGACGTGTCCGTCAACGACTGCCTGCGCCCGGTCTCCCGCTACTTCGACCGGGTCACCCGGCCCGAGGCCCTGATCCCGGCCGCCCTCGCCGCCGTCCGGGTCCTCACCGACCCCGTCGACACCGGCGCCGTCACCCTCGCCCTGCCCCAGGACGTCCAGGCGGAGGCCTACGACTGGCCGGAGGAGTTCCTCGCCGAACGGACCTGGCGGATCCGCCGCCCCTCGCCGGACGAGGCCGAACTCGACGCGGCCGTCGCCGCGATCGGCAAGGCCGAGCGGCCGCTGATCGTCGCCGGCGGCGGCGTCCGGCACAGCGGAGCCGAGGACGCGCTGGCCACCCTCGCCTCGCTCACCGGCATCCCGGTCGCCGCCACCCAGGCCGGCAAGGGCGCACTGCCCCACGGCCACCCCCAGGACGTCGGGGCCGTCGGCCACACCGGGACCGCCGTCGCCGACCACCTGGCCCGCACGGCCGACGTGGTGATCGGCGTCGGCACCCGCTGGACCGACTTCACCACCGCGTCCGCGACCCTCTTCCGCCACCCCGGCGTCCGGTTCGTCAACCTGAACATCGCCGCCTTCGACGCGCACAAGCAGGCCACCGCACTGCCGCTGGTCGCCGACGCCCGGGAGGGAATCGAGCAGCTCCACGCGCTGCTCGACCCGCACCACGTCCCCGCCCACTACGTCCACGAGTACGCGGAGGAGAAGCTCCGCTGGGAGGCCCGCGTCAGCGCCGCCTACGCCGCCCCCGACGAGGACGCCCGCCCCACCCAGACCCAGGTCCTCGGCGTACTCGACACTCTGGTCGACGACAGCGACATCCTGATCAACGCCGCCGGGTCGCTCCCCGGCGACCTCCACAAGCTGTGGCGGACCCGCTCCCGGGACCAGTACCACGTCGAATACGGCTACTCCTGCATGGGCTACGAGATCCCGGCGGCGATCGGCGTCCTGCTCGCCGCACCCGAACGGCCCGTCTGGGCGCTGGTCGGCGACGGTACGTATCTGATGAACCCCACCGAAATCGTCACCGCCGTCCAGGAACGGCTCCCCCTGAGACTGGTCGTCCTGCAGAACCACGGGTACGCCTCCATCGGCGGCCTCTCGGAGGCGGTCGGCGCCGAGCGGTACGGCACCGACTACCGCCACCGGGCCGAGGACGGCACCTTCACCGGAGCACCGCTCCCCGTCGACCTCGGCGCCAACGCCGCCTCCCTCGGTATGCGAGTGCTACGCCCCCGCACCGTGCGTGACCTGCGGGAAGCCCTCGCGGACGCGCGGAGCGCAACGGTTCCCACATGTGTCTACGTCGAGACCGAAACGACAGACAGAGTGTCGGGCCCGCCCCCGGCCCAGGCGTGGTGGGATGTGCCCGTGGCCGAGACGTCGACCCGCCCGTCGGCGGTCGAGGCCCGCGAGGAGTACGACCGGCACGTCACCGCCCGACGCCGCCATCTCTGAAGGAGTAACTCGTCATGACGAAGACCGTCCACCACTGGATCGGTGGCAAGACCGTCGAGGGCAC
The DNA here is from genome assembly GCF_055603625.1 of Streptomyces sp. NPDC037273. NCBI lineage: Bacteria > Bacillati > Actinomycetota > Actinomycetes > Kitasatosporales > Streptomycetaceae > Streptomyces > Streptomyces sp. NPDC037273. Next base: position 423,322 of record NZ_JBVJVO010000007.1, on the reverse strand, counting down.
GTCGGGCAACTGGGGCCCGGTCACCGACCCGGCCACCGGCGCCGTCACCACGCAGGTCGCCCTCGCCTCCGTCGAGGAGGTCGACGCCGCCGTGCAGGCCGCGAAGGACGCCTTCGCGACCTGGGGCACCTCCTCGCTCGCCCAGCGCACCACGATCCTCTTCAAGTTCCGCGCGCTGCTCGACGCCAACCGCGACGCCATCGCCGACCTGATCGTCGCCGAGCACGGCAAGGTCCACTCCGACGCCCTCGGCGAGGTCGCCCGCGGCCTGGAGATCGTCGACCTGGCCTGCGGCATCACCGTCCAGCTCAAGGGCGAGCTCTCCACCCAGGTCTCGAACCGCGTGGACGTGGCCTCGATCCGCCAGCCCGTCGGCGTCGTCGCCGGCATCACGCCCTTCAACTTCCCGGCCATGGTGCCGATGTGGATGTTCCCGATCGCCATCGCGACCGGCAACACCTTCATCCTCAAGCCGAGCGAGAAGGACCCCTCGCCGGCCATCAAGATCGCCGAGCTGCTCGCCGAGGCCGGCCTGCCGGACGGCGTCTTCAACGTCCTCAACGGCGACAAGGTCTCCGTCGACCGCCTCCTGGAGCACCCGGACGTCTCCGCGATCTCCTTCGTCGGCTCGACCCCGATCGCCCGCCACATCCACACCACCGCCTCCGCCAACGGCAAGCGCGTCCAGGCGCTCGGCGGCGCCAAGAACCACATGCTGGTCCTCCCGGACGCCGACCTCGACGCCGCCGCCGACGCGGCCGTCTCCGCGGCCTACGGCTCCGCCGGCGAGCGCTGCATGGCGATCTCCGCGGTCGTGGCCGTCGGCGCCATCGGCGACGAACTGGTCGAGAAGATCCGCGAGCGCGCCGAGAAGATCAAGATCGGCCCCGGCAACGACCCGACCTCCGAGATGGGCCCGCTCATCACGGCCGTCCACCGCGACAAGGTCGCCTCGTACGTCACCGGCGCGGCCGCCGAGGGCTGCCAGGTCGTCCTCGACGGCACCGGCTACACGGTCGAGGGCCACGAGAACGGCCACTGGATCGGCCTGTCCCTCCTGGACCACGTGCCGACCACCGCCAAGGCCTACCAGGACGAGATCTTCGGCCCGGTCCTCTGCGTGCTGCGCGCCGACACCTACGAGGAGGGCCTCGCCCTCATCAACTCCTCGAAGTTCGGCAACGGCACCGCGATCTTCACCCGGGACGGCGGCGCCGCCCGCCGCTTCCAGATGGAGGTCCAGGCCGGCATGGTCGGCGTCAACGTGCCGATCCCGGTGCCGGTCGGCTACCACTCCTTCGGTGGCTGGAAGGACTCGCTCTTCGGCGACCACCACATCTACGGCAACGACGGCGTGCACTTCTACACCCGCGGCAAGGTCGTCACCACCCGCTGGCCGGACCCGTCCGAGGGCCCGACCGGCGTCGACCTGGGCTTCCCGCGCAACCACTGACGGGCGGTCCCGAGAACGGCCCCCGGGGTGCTGACAGCACACCCCGGGGGCCGTCCCCGTACCCGCCGCGTACCACGAGCGCGGTACGGGACCCGGCGGCGTACGACTCCAGGAGGTCCGCCGGCTCCGCCCCTGGGCCGCCGTGCCGCACAGCCCGGCCGCCTAGGCTCGTCACCATGCGACTCCGACTTCCCCGGTGGGCCGCGGTGACCGCCGCGCTCGCCGTCCTCGCGGGCGCCGGCACCTGGACCGCCGCCGCCTCGGACGATCCACCGCCCGTGCACCGCGCGGACCGGACGCTCTCCGTCGACGGGGTACGGCTCGACACCTCGTACTTCACCGGCGAAGGCACCGGCCGGCGGCCCGCCGTCCTCCTCGGGCACGGCTTCGGCGGCTCCAAGGACGACGTCCGCGCCCAGGCCGAACAGCTCGCCCGCGACGGATACGCCGTCCTCACCTGGTCGGCCCGCGGCTTCGGCGCCTCCACCGGCGAGATCGGCCTCAACGACCCGCGGGGCGAGGTCGCGGACGTCCGGAAGCTGATCGACTGGCTCGCCGCCCGCCCCGAAGTCCTCCTCGACAAACCCGGCGACCCCCGCGTCGGCGTCACCGGCGCCTCCTACGGCGGCGCGGTCTCCCTGCTCGCCGCCGGACACGACAGCCGGGTCGACGCCATCGCCCCGCAGATCACCTACTGGAACCTCGCCGACGCCCTCTTCCCCGAAGGCGTCTTCAAGAAGCTCTGGGCCGGGATCTTCTTCTCCGCCGGCGAACGCCCGGGCGCCGGGAACGCCGACGGCTGCGGCCGGTTCACCCCCGAGATCTGCGCCCTCTACCAGCGCGTCGCCATCTCCGGGAAGCCCGACGCCGCCGCCCGCGCCCTCCTCGAAGCCCGCAGCCCCTCCGCCGCCGGCGACCGGATCAAGGTGCCCGCGCTCCTCGTCCAGGGCCAGTCGGACTCCCTCTTCACCCTCGCCCAGTCCGACGCCATGGCCCGCAAGCTCACCGCCAACGGCGCGCCCGTCGCCGTCGACTGGATCGCCGGCGGCCACGACGGCGGCGACCGGGAGACCGAGCGCGTCGAACGGCGGATCGGCGACTGGTTCGACCGCTGGCTGAAGCGGGACGCCTCCGTCGACACCGGCCCCGCCTTCCGGGTCAGCCGCACCGGCGGCGTCGACTCCACCGACGGACAGGCCACCCTGCGGGCCGCGACCGCCGACCGCTACCCCGGCCTCACCGCCGGCACCACGGCCGTCCCCCTCGCGGGCCCGCCGCAGACCTTCGCCAACCCTGCGGGCGCCGCGCCGCCCAACGTCTCGGCGGTCCCCGGCCTCGGCGGCGGCCTCTCGGGCCTCTCCTCGCTCGGCGTCGGGCTCTCCCTCGACTTCCCCGGCCAGTACGCCCGCTTCGACGCCGAGCCGCAGGCCGGGGCCGTACGGATCACCGGAACGCCGACCGTGCGCGTCAAGGTCTCCTCGACCGCCGCCGACGGCTCGGCCGTCCTCTTCGCCAAGGTGTACGACGTCGGGCCCGACGGACGGCAGCAGGTGCTGCCCTCCCAGCTCGTCGCCCCCTACCGCGTCGACGACGCGCGGGCCGGACGCGAGGTCACGCTGACGCTGCCCGCGATCGACCACGAGGTGGAGGCCGGGCACCGGCTGCGGCTCGTGCTCGCCGCCACCGACCTCGGCTACGCCTCCCCGACCGTCCCGGCCGCCTACACGGTCGCCGTCCAGGGCCCGCTCACGGTCCCCACCGCGCCCGGTCTCGCCACCCAGGCCGCGGGACTGCCCTGGTGGGTGTGGGGCCTGCCGCTCCTCGGCCTCGCCGCCGCGGCCGCCCTCCTGCTCACCGCCCGCCGCAAGGCCGCCGCCCCGGCGCCCGACCCGGAACTCGCCGCCGTACCCCTGCAGATCACCGGCCTGTCCAAGAAGTACAAGGGCGGCGACCGGTACAGCGTCCGCGAGCTCTCCTTCCGCGTCGAGCAGGGCCAGGTCCTCGGGCTGCTCGGGCCGAACGGCGCGGGCAAGACGACGACCCTGCGCATGCTGATGGGCCTGATCACCCCGGACGAGGGCGAGATCAGGGTGTTCGGGCAGGCGATCAGGCCGGGCGCCCCGGTGCTCTCCCGGGTCGGCGCGTTCGTCGAGGGCGCCGGGTTCCTGCCGCACCTGTCGGGCCGGGAGAACCTGGACCTGTACTGGCGGGCCACCGGCCGCCCGGCCGAGGACGCCCACGTCGACGAGGCGCTGCGGATCGCGAACCTGGGCGGCGCGCTCGAACGGGCCGTGCGGACCTACTCGCAGGGCATGCGGCAGCGCCTCGCCCTCGCCCAGGCCATGCTCGGCCTGCCGGACCTGCTGATCCTCGACGAGCCCACCAACGGACTCGACCCGCCGCAGATCCGCGAGATGCGGGAGGTGATGATCCGGTACGCGGCCGGCGGGCGCACCGTCATCGTCTCCAGCCATCTGCTGGCCGAGGTCGAGCAGTCCTGCACCCATCTCGTCGTCATGGACCGGGGACAGCTCGTGCAGGCCGGGCCGGTCGCCGAGATCACCGGCTCCGGAGACACGCTCCTGGTGACCCTCGCCGGGGAGATCGACGACGCGCTCGTCGAGAAGACCGCCGCCCTCCCCGGCGTCGGCTCCGTCACCCGCGCCGACGGCGGACTCCTGGTCCGTCTCGACGGCGCCGACGCGACCGCCCTCATCGGCGAACTCGTCCGCCTGGACGTGCCGCTGACCGGGGTCGGCCCGCACCGGCGCCTGGAGGACGCGTTCCTGACCCTGATCGGAGGAGGACCCGCATGAGCACCACCGGCACCCTCACGGGCGCGGCGGAGTCCGCCCCCGGCTACCGGGCGGGCCGCACCCTGCCGCTGCGCGTCGAGGCGCTGCGGCAGTGGAAGCGGCGGCGCACCCTGGTGATGGGCGGCATCCTCGTCGCCCTGCCGTTCATCCTGGTCGCGGCCTTCGCGATCGGCGGCTCGGGGGACGGCGACCGCAACGGGCGCATCACCCTGATGGACACGGCGACGGCCTCGGGCGCCAACTTCGCCGCGACCTGCCTCTTCGTCTCGGCCGGTTTCCTCCTCGTCATTCCGGTGGCGCTGTTCTGCGGGGACACGGTGGCCTCCGAGGCGAGCTGGTCCTCACTGCGCTATCTGCTGGCCGCGCCCGTCCCGCGCTCCCGGCTGCTCGCCTCCAAGCTGGCGGTCGCGCTCGTGTACAGCGCGGCGGCGATGGTGCTCCTTCCGCTGGTGGCGCTGGCCGTCGGCACGGTGGCCTACGGGTGGGGGCCGCTGGCGCTGCCGACGGGCGGCTCGGTGCCGGCGGGGGAGTCGCTGGTGCGGCTCGGCATCGCCGTCGCGTTCGTCTTCGCCTCCCAACTGGTCACGGCGGGGCTGGCTTTCTGGCTCTCCACCCGCACCGACGCCCCGCTGGGCGCGGTGGGCGGCGCGGTCGGCCTGACGATCGTCGGCAATGTCCTGGACGCCGTCACGGCGCTCGGCGACTGGCGTGACTTCCTGCCCGCGCACTGGCAGTTCGCCTGGATCGACGCCCTCCAGCCCCAGCTGGAATGGGGCGGCATGGTGAAGGGCACGGCGATCTCGCTGACGTACGCCCTCGTCCTGTTCGCGCTCGCCTTCCGCGGCTTCGCCCGCAAGGACATCGTGTCGTAACAGCGGTCGTGGCGCCTCCGCGGCACCGGCCACGGCGGTATCAGTTCACACCCACCCCCTTCGAGCCGCTTCCGCGCCCGCGCGGAAGCGGCTCGTCGTGCCGAGGGCGGCCATCAGCTCGCCGACGCGGCGACTGTAGGTCCGCGCCGACATGCCGAGCCGGGCCGCGGCCGTCTCGTCGGTGAGCCCGGAGAGGAGGGCGTCGAGGACGGGGCGCAGCTGGTGCGGCAGGTCGGAGGGCGGGGGAGGGGGCGGGGGACGGTAGGTCAGCTCCTCGGCCGCGGCCCAGGAGGCGTGGTGGGCGCGGACGAGGGCCTGCACCACCACGGGGTCGCGGATCAGGAGCAGCCCGTTGTAGAGCAGCTCCAGGTCGAGCGGGACGGCGGCGACCGTGCGGTCGACGACGATCATCTTGAACGGGATCGCGTCCGCGAGGCGGGCCCGGCCGGGGACCCGGAGCCCTCCTTCGAGCCGGGGCAGGGCGTGCCGCGGGACGATCCTCCTGACTTCGCCGGCCCGTTCCGCCGCGGCCCGCATGCACGCTCCCGCCAGTTCCAGGAACGGCCCGGGGATGGCGCAGCCCGCGGAGGCGACGGGGTCGTCGAAGGTCAGCAGTTCGTACCGGGTGGAAGCGGCCAGCCCGGCGAGTGCGGCGCTGATGCTCCGCGCACCCCGGACCGGGCGCCCCGCGGGCCGCTGTCCCTCGGTCGCGGCCCGGTTCATCGCCGAACGGGCGAGCATCACGGAGCCCGCGCTCTCTGCCACCGCTGACCACCCCCGCCCGATCGATGTCCACTCCATGTACGCATGCGACTGCACACGGTGACAACCCCTGTTGAAAAGGATGGCGAATCCATGCCACCCGGATGTCCTCCCGTCGCCGTTGCCGCATCGAGATCCATCCGCAACTCCTTCGACAGCTCCATCGGGCCCTCTCGTTCGTCACATTCACAAGTGCCGTACGAAGAGGGGGAGATGTCATGGAACGACGGGAACGAGGCACCACGGGGCGGGCCCGGCGCCGCGGCGCGCGCTCCACGGCGGTGATCGCCGGGCTGCTGGTGGCCGGACTGGCCGTCACCGGCTGTGGTGCGAGCGGGGAGCGGAGCAGTGCCGACCGGGGGGTCGGGGAGGGTGGCCGGACGGCCCCGGCGGTCCCGGACGGCGGGCGCACCGGCACGGGGTCGCCGGAGGAGGGCGAGCAGCGTTCCCCGGTGCCCGCGCCGGACTACCTGTCCACCTTCGCCCTGGACGTGGACACCGCCTCGTACGGCTACGCGCGCCGCACGCTTGCCGAGGGGCGGCTGCCGGAGCCGGGGACCGTGCGCCCCGAGGAGTTCGTCAACAGCTTCCGGCCCGACTATCCGCGTCCGGCGGACGACGGCTTCAGCGTCACCGTCGACGGGGCCCGCACCGGGCGGGACGGCTGGTCGCTCGTCCGGGTCGGGCTCGCCACCCGGGGCGCGGACGGGTCCGCCGAACGGCCGCCCGCCGCCCTCACGTTCGTCGTCGACGTCTCGGGCTCGATGGACGAGCCGGGCCGGCTCGACCTGGTCAAGGAGTCCCTCGGGATGCTCACCGACCAGCTGCGCGAGGACGACTCGATCGCGCTGGTCACCTTCAGCGACGAGGCCGAGACGCGCCTCCCGATGACCCGTGTCGGGGAGGGGCGGGCCCGGATCCACCGGGCGGTGGACGCGCTGGAGACGGGCGCGTCGACCAATGTCGAGGCGGGCGTCCGCACCGGGTACGACGTGGCCGTCGAGGGGCACCGCGCGGGCGCGACCAACCGGGTCGTGCTGCTCTCCGACGCGCTCGCCAACACCGGTGCCACGGAGGCGGAGACGGTCCTGAGCCGGATCGAGAAGGAGCGCAAGGCGTACGGGATCACCCTGTTCGGCGTCGGGGTGGGCAGCGAGTACGGCGACGCGTTCATGGAGAAGCTCGCCGACAAGGGCGACGGCGAGACGACCTACGTCGCCAACTCGGCGCAGGCCCGCAAGGTCTTCGTCGACCGGCTGCCCGCCCATGTGGAGCTGCGCGCCCGTGACGCCAAGGCGCAGGTCGCCTTCGACCGGCGGACGGTCGAGAAGTTCCGTCTCGTCGGCTACGAGAACCGGGAGGTCGCCGACGAGGACTTCAGGGACGACCGGGTGGACGGCGGCGAGGTCGGTGCCGGGCACACCGTCACCGCCCTGTACGCGGTCAAGACCAGGCCCGGGGTGACCGGGAAGGTCGCCACCGCCACCGTCCGCTGGCTGGACCCGAAGACCCGGGCGCCGCACGAGCGGTCCGGCACGGTCGCCACCGGCGCGCTCACCGCCGACATCTGGGGAGCGGGTCACGACAGCCTCCAACTGACCGCGATCACCGCCTACTTCGCGGACTCGCTGCGCGGCGGCGACCTGCCGGGCGACCCGGGACTCGCGGCGCTGGCGCGGCGGGCCGGGGAGATCGCCGACCGTTCGGGTTCGGCGGTCGTCCGCGAACTGGCCGACGCCGTACGGCAGGCCCACGAGCTGCGAGGGCCGGACGAGGCTTCTATGGGAGGGCCCTCGAAGGAGGGTGAGCTGAGGTCGGGGGACCCGTACAGCTGAGGCACGACGGGCCGGTGTGACGGGCCGGTGTGACAGGTCGGTGGTACGGGCAACTGGCCCGTACCACCGGCGCGATGGGCGGGTGGCGGGTCAGAATGGCCGTATGGCCTCCCTGCTGCTCGCCCTCGCCGTCGTCTGCACCGGTCTCTACGCGGGTTTCCTGCTGATCTTCCAGACCGGGATCATGCCCGCGCTCGCCCGTCTGAGCGACGCGGAGTTCGTGCCGGCGATGCGCCGGATCAACGAGTGGGTGCCGAAGCCGGTGTTCCTGCTGGTGTTCCTCGGGGTGATCGCCTTCCCCCTCGCCGCGTTCCTGGTGCCCGTCGACGGGCGGACCGGCACGCAGAAGTGGCTGGTCCTCGCGGGTCTGGTGTGCGCGGCCCTCAACCACCTGGTCACCGTCGCGGGCAACGTCCCGCTGAACGAGGCGCTCGCCGCGTCGGAGGGGACCCCGGGTGACGATCCGTCGGCGGCCCGGGCCGCCTTCGAGAAGCGGTGGAACGGATTCCACCGGGTGCGTACGGCTCTGATCGCGGTGGCGTTCGGCCTGCTCACGGCCGCCGCGGTGCTCTAGGGGAGTCCCGGGGCCGCGAGTTCCGGACCGGAAACCGAACCCCCGTGCCGGTTTCTGGCCGGAACTCGCGGTTGGAGGCGCTACCGCCCCCGGTGAGGACCCGTGGAAAGCGTACCCCCGAGTCCGGAAACAGTCTGCCAGAGGGTGCTGGTCTGAGCCAATGACGAAAACTTGACCCTTCCAAACCGGTGTAAAAGGGGTGAATCACCCCGATATCCGAGTTCGGTATTCCGTACCAGCCGGTTTCTTATTGACATGCCTACGGGGGTCTTTTCTAATCATCGAGAGGTCATGCCGCGCGTAGACACCGCACAGACACTGAGGGGGCAAGGTGGACGTCCGGATCCTGGGGGGACTGTCGGTGCGTGAGAACGGGGTGTCCATCACCCCGACGGCGGCCGCGCCCCGGCAGCTGCTCGCCCTGCTCACGGCCAGCGCCGACCAGGTCGTGCCCGTGACGGTCCTCGCCGAAGAGCTCTGGCCGTCCGGTGCGCCGCGCGCGGCCAGAACCGAACTCCAAGGTTACATAGCGGAGTTGCGCGGCCTGATCGCGGGCGCCCTGCGCGCCGCCGAACCGGCCGAGCCGCGGCCCGGCTGGGCCGAGCGCCGCAGCGCCGACGCCATCCTCGTCACCCAGCCCGGCGGCTACCGCCTCGACACCGGCGGCGGCGCCCACGACGTCTGGCAGTTCGAGCGGGCGGCCGGCGCCGGCTACCGCGCCATGGAGGCCGGCGACCTGCAGCGCGCCGCGCTCCGCCTCGGCGAAGCCCTCGCCCTCTGGCGCGGCGACCCCTACGCGGGCGTCGCCGCGGGCCCGCGCATCCGCAGGGAGATCGAGCGCCTCGAAACCTCCCGGCTGAGCGTCCTCGACCAGTGGATCGAGGCGCAGCTCGGCCTCGGCCGGCACGCCGAGCTGCTCTCCGAGCTCTCCGGACTCGTCGCCCGCTACCGCACCAACGAACCGCTGCACGCCCACCTCATGGTCGCCCTGCTGCGCTGCGGCCACCACGAGGAGGCCCTCGCCACCTACGAACGGCTGCGCGGGGCGCTCATGGGCGAGGGCGGCATGGAACCCTCGGCGCGGCTGCGCCGCCTGCACCGCTCGGTCCTCGCCGTCCGGCACACCGGCCGGCCCCCGTACGGCGTCCGCATCCCCGCCCAGTACACCCCGCCGCGCGCCCGCCTCGTCCCGGCCGGCTCCGTCGGCTGACCGTGAGGCGGAGCCGTGCGGCGGCCCGGGGGCGTACGGCCGATCAGGGCCCGGCGACGCACCCGGGAATGAAGTGCGGCAGGTGGTCGTTGACCGACTCCCGAAGCCGAATTAGTTTTCGGCGAGCAGTACGGGTTTCCTCCGAGGTGCCCGATTTCGCTCGACTACGGGGGTAGGGGCATGACGTTGCACGGCGCGGACGGAGCCGGTGGTGCCGACGCGCTGCTCACGGTCCTCGAACTGATCGCCCGGCAGGCGCCGCCCGCCCGCTTCGAGGCCCTCCTCGACGACGCCCGTCTCTCCGGCCTCGACGGCGAAGGACTCGCCCGCCTGGAGCGGGCCGTCGAACTCGCCGGGACGATCCACGCCGGACGCGAACAGGACGCCCGCCGCGAGGCCGCCCTGGCCACCCTCACCGACACCGGACGCGACCTCACCTTCTCGTACGACCTCGACAGCCTGCTCCGCGTCATCACCCGGCGCGCCCGGCGGCTGCTCGGCCTCGACCTCGTGTACGTCACCCTCGGCGCGCCGCACGGCCCCTGGTACGTGCACACCACCGAGGGCTCCCGCACCGGCGCCGACCGCACCGGCGGACCGCGCCTCGCCCCCGGACTCAAGATCGTCGAGGGGTACGGGCTCGGCGGCGCCGTCCAGCTCCACGGCGAGCCCGTCTGGACCCCCGACTACCTCGCCGACGAACGCTTCGCCCCCTCCGGCTCCCTGGACGCCGGGGTCCACGCCCCCGCCTTCGACGAGGACGCCGAGGCCGCGCTGCGCGCCGAGGGGGTGCACGCCATGATGGCCGCGGGGGGGGGGGGGGGGGGGAGAGGGGGGGGGGGGGGGGGGGGGGGGGGAGGGGGGGGGGGGGGGGGTGGGGGGGGAGAGGGAGGCGTGGTTGCTTCG
>NZ_JBVJVO010000007.1:0-412884 GCF_055603625.1 Streptomyces sp. NPDC037273 | reverse complement strand
CCGCCTACCCTCTTCCTATCCGCCTCTGCCCCGACCCACCCCCCCCCCCTACCAGCACCCCCATCCCCCGATGCCCACTTAGGGCTCGGCCCCGCCCCCCCCCCCCCCCCCCCCCCCCCCCCCGACACCGTGATCGGCGCGCTGCACGGCGCCGACCGGCACGTCCGCGCGTACTCCACCGAGGAGGTCGGGCTGCTCGCCGCGCTCGCCGACCTCGCCGCGCTCGCCGTCGACAAGGCCGGGCTGCTCGACCGGACCCGGGCCGAGGTCTCCGAACTCGAACGCGACAGCTCCCGGGTCCGCACCAGCCTGACCCGCATGCGGCACGTCAGCGAGACCCACGGCCGCATCATGAACCTCGTCCTCTCCGGCGGCGACCTGTGCAACGTGGCCACGGCGGCCGCCGACGCGCTCGACGCGACCGTGACGATCCGCGACCCCGGCGGCCGCTGCCTCGCCACCGCCGGCGACGTCCCCGACCTCGACGAGGAGGCCGTCGCCAAGGCCTCCCTCGACGCGCACGCCCGCCGCCGGCCCGTCCTCGCCGCCGACGACACCTGGGTCGCCCCGGTCATCGCCGGCTCCGAGGACCTCGGCGGCCTCGTCGTCCGGGCCGCCAGCGGACTCACCGGCGAGGACGAGCGGCTCCTCGAACTCGCCGCCCAGGCCGTCGCCTTCCTCCTCCTCATGCGGCGCTCCACCGCCGTCGCCGAGGGCCCCGTCCGCGACGAACTCCTCGACGACCTCATCGCCGACCCGCCGCACGCGCCCCAGCAGATCGCCCAGCGGGCCCGCCGCCTCGGCGTCGACCTGCGCAAACCGCACGTCCTCGTGGTGGCACGGCCCGAGGGCGGCGAGCAGGGCCGGGCGGTCGTGTGGGCCTCCTCCTACGCGTACCGCCTCTCCGGCCTGAAGACCGTGCAGGGTGGCTGCATCGTGCTGCTGCTCCCCGGCATCGACGCCTCGGCCGCCGCCAAGGCCGTCGCCGCCGAACTGACCCCGCTGCTCGGCCACCCCGTCTCGGTCGCCGCCGCCGGACCCGGCTGGAGCCCGGACGGCGTGGGGCGCATGTACCAGGAGGCGGGCCGCTGCCTCGACGCCATGAGCGCCCTCGGCGGAACCGGTTCCGCGGCCTCCGTGCAGGACCTGGGCTTCCTGGGGCTGCTGCTCTCCGAGGACCACGACGTGGAGGGCTTCGTCGAGTCGGCGATCGGGCCGGTCCTCGACTACGACGCCGAGCGGTTCACCGACCTCACCCGCACCCTGGAGGCGTACTTCGCCTCCGGCGGCAGCCCCACGAACGCCGCCGAGGCGCTCCACGTCCACCCGAACACCGTCTCCCGCCGGCTGGAACGCATCGGCGAACTCCTGGGCCCCGAGTGGCAGAAGCCGGGCCAGGTCCTCGAAGTGCAGCTGGCCCTGCGCCTCCAGCGCACCCGCGAGGTCCTCGCCCAGGGCCGCGCCGCCGCCGACCCCGCCCGCCCGCAGGCCCCGCAGGACCGCACCGGCTGACCGCCTCCGACCGCCGCCCGGGCCCGTTGGGGCGGACCGGGGCGGCGGGCGCGGGCGGTGGGCGGAGGGCTAGGCCGTGCGTCCCGACGCGTAGCCGGCGTCGTAGGCGGCCTCCCAGCCGGTCGAGAGGACCGTCGCCGCGTGGGCCGCGGAGGCCAGCGTGATGTGCCGGTGCCAGCCGCGGAACGAACGGCCCACGAAGTCCCGCAGGCCCGCGCCCTCGCCGACCTCGATGAAGTCCCGCTCGACCCGGCGGGCCAGCTTCGTCAGCCGCAGCAGCGTGCCGACCGGCGAGCTGGTCAGATCGCTGATCCACACCCGGCTCACCGGGCGCCGCGGGTCGTCCCACTCGCCGAGCAGCACCAGCGGACGCATCCGCTCCCCGCCCGGCGTGGGCAGCGCCACCCGGACCGCCGTGGCGAGGGAGGTCCGCGAGGTCCGCGCGCCGGCCACGGTGTCCACCCAGCTGACCGGCCTGCGCAGGCCCTTGAGGGACTCCAGGATCTGCATCGCGGAGAGCGGACCCGCGCCGAAGCCCGGCAGCGAACGGTCGGCGATCGCGAGCCGCGCCCCCGGACCGATCCGGGCGACGACCGGCACTCCGGCCGCCGCCAGCCGGGTCAGGGCCGCCCGGCCCGCGCCGCCGCGGATGTCGAGCAGCACCGGCTTGCGGGTGACGTCGGACCAGCGGGCCGTGTCGAGCGCCGCGGCGACCGCGCACTCCTCCAGCGTCTCCTCGCCGGCCTCCTGGGGAACCTCCGCACGGTCGCGCCGCGTGCGGTCGTTCACCCAGGGGTCCGGCAGGAAGAGCCGCCAGTTGACCGGGACGCTCAGCTCGTCGCTGGCGAACCACACCCCGAAGGCCTGCTGGCCGTGGAAGACCTGGCCGCGCTCCGGGTCGAAGCGCCGGTCCACGCCCACCGAGTGCTCCCCGGCCTTCGGGATCGGCATCGGCCGCACCACCCAGGCCTGCGGGCAGCCGTTGCGCTCCAGGTAGCGGGCGAGCGAGGCCCGCATCGGCTGCCAGTCCCAGGTGGAGCTGGAGACGAAGTGGTGCAGGCTCTGCTCGGCCGCAGGGCCGCCGATCTGGGCGGCGATGTTCCGGATCGACTTGCGGCCCTGCGCGGTGAGCAGGCCGTGCAGGTACTGCTCGGCCTTCAGGCGCTGGTCGCGGCGCGGGAAGCCGGCGAAGAGCGTGCTGCACAGCTCGGCGTGGACGTCCCCGTTCGCGGCGGACGGGCCTGCGGACCGGACGACGCCGAGGGACGCTGCCGGAACAGCGGCCCCCGTGGTGGCCCTGCGCTTGATTGCGACGGATGTACTCACGACACTCCTGCCCGAAGGTTGCGCAGCTCCCTCCCGCTGCTCCACCACCGTCGCGCGTCACCACCCCCCGGCACGAGGTGTACCCGGCACCCGAATCGGCCGCCGGATGGTGGCCGGACCACCTACCCCGGGGTTCTCGCAGGTCGGAGCCGTCGCCGCGGCCGCTCCCGGGGCTCCGTGACGGTGTTCCGGAACCCTTTCCGGGGCCCCTCGGGTGTGGCGCGGGCACCCCTGGAGGGATCTGACAGACTCACAGGACCCGCTTTGACCGGTCGCAGCGCGTGGCCGGACCATCGCAGAGCGAGGCCGCACGGGCCGGAACCCGGTTAATGCCCCAGGCCTGGATCCGCGCCTGTGCGCCTCGCCTCCGAGGCCCCCCGATAACCTGTGGTCATGTCACCGTCCGGTCAGCCGCTCGTCGTCGGGGCGGTCGCGGTGGGCGGTGCCCTCGGCGCCGCCGCCCGCTACGGGGCGATGCTCCTCTGGCCGACACCGGCCCACGCCTTCCCCTGGACGACGTTCACCGTCAACATGGCGGGCTGCGCCGCGCTCGGCGTCCTCATGGTCCTCGCCACCGAGGCCCCCGCCGCCCCGCACCCGCTGCTCCGCCCCTTCCTCGGCACCGGCTTCTGCGGCGGGTTCACCACCTTCTCCACCTACACCCTCGACACCCAGCGGCTGCTCGCCGCCGGCGACCCGACGCGCGGACTGCTCTACCTGGGCGGGACCGCGGTCACCGCGCTCGCCGCCGTCTGGGCCGCGGTCACCGCGACCCGCGCCGTGCGGGCGAGGTGCCGGGGATGAACTGGCTCCTCGTCATGGCGGGCGCCGCGGTCGGCGCGCCGCTGCGCTACCTGACGGACCGGGCGGCCAGGGCCCGGTTCGGTCCCGGCTTCCCCTGGGGCACCTTCGTGGTGAACGTCGTCGGCTCGTTCGTCCTCGGGCTGCTCACCGGCGTCGCCTCGGCCCGGCTCGGCCTGCTGCTCGGCACCGGCCTCTGCGGGGCGCTGACCACGTACTCGACCTTCTCGTACGAGACGCTGAAGCTGTACGAGGACGGGGCGAAGCGGTACGCCGTCCTGAACGTGGCCGGCAGCCTGGCCGCCGGACTCGGAGCCGTATGGCTGGGAGTGGAGACGGCGGCCAGGCTCGGATGACCTACACCTAGGCGGTGATCCAGTCGCTGGTCGCGATCACCGGGCGGACGCCCTCGCGGTGGATCGTGCCCTCGATGAGGCCGTACATGCGGTCGGCGGCGAAGTACACCTCGTTGTCGTTCTTCAGGCCGAAGGGCTCCAGGTCCACCAGGAAGTGGTGCTTGTTCGGCAGGTTCAGGCGCACCTCGTTGACCGTGGGGACGTGGTCGAGGACCCGGTCGGCCATGGCGTGCAGGGTCTGCTGGAGCGAGTAGCTGTACGTCTCCGCGAACGCTTCGAGCAGATGGCGGCGGACCTTCGCGTAGGAGGCGTCCCAGTCGTGTTCCGCGTCGGCGGCCGCCGGGGCCGAGTTCGCCCAGCGGGCGGTGACCTTGGTGGCGAGGATGCGGTCGTACGCCTCCTGGAGCGTCGTGTACCGGTCCTTGATGAAGCCGTGGAACTCGGAGTTCGTCGAGTTCATCACCGTCAGCTCCTTGAGGCCCGAGAGGACCTGGAGACCGGTGGCCGCCGAGTAGGTGATCTGCGCGGTGCGGACCTCCTGGCCCTTGCGGACGAAGGAGTGCTGCTCCTTGCGCGTCGGGACGGAGACCCGCTCCCAGGCGTACTCCTCGATCCGGATCTGCGCCTCGTGGATGACCGGCTGCGAGGTCACGAAGTGCCGGGCGAGGAGGATGCCGAAGGCCTCGGGGGAGTCGACGCCGTGCTCCTTGGCGAAGGCGTAGACGGTGTTCTTGGTGGTGTCGGTCGGCAGGCAGTTGCCGTTGTCGCCGGTGAGGTGGACCTCGCGGTACTCGCCGCGCAGCGCCACCGACACGTTCAGGTCGCGGATCTCGTGCCACGCGCCGTCACTGCCCTTGCGGGTGACCGTGACGAGGCGGTTCTCGGCCTTGCCGTACTGGTTCTGGGCCAGGACGTGCTTGCTCATGTGCTGCTCAGCTCCTGCGGGTACGTGGATACGGATATCCCGTACGCCCGGCGTCCAGCCTCCCCCGTCGTCCCTGAGGGTCCGCTCCCCGCCGTCCGGCCCGTGAACGGCGGGCCGCCCCGGGACTGACGAGCATCCCGGTCCGTAGGTTTCGGTCGAAAGATATGTC
The DNA here is from genome assembly GCF_055603625.1 of Streptomyces sp. NPDC037273. Taxonomy (NCBI): domain Bacteria; kingdom Bacillati; phylum Actinomycetota; class Actinomycetes; order Kitasatosporales; family Streptomycetaceae; genus Streptomyces; species Streptomyces sp. NPDC037273. The sequence goes on along the minus strand of NZ_JBVJVO010000007.1, from coordinate 407,795 downwards.
CCCTTCCGGCCACTGGCAATGGGTCGTGCCGGGGGCCCGGCGCACGGCGCCCCCGGCTCGGGCCCGAACTCCCGTCAGGCTCCCGGCAGTACGCGGGTCTCGGCGGTGGGCAGGCCCTTGGCCCACCAGTGGTCGTAGCGGCGGTAGACGTGCGGGTCGCGGTCGGCCAGGAGCCGGCCGAGGGCGGCGGCCTCGGCGGCCAGGGCGTCCCAGACGGCGGCGGGCAGCGGGTGGAAGGCGGCGGCCTCGACGCCCTCGGGGACCGGGCGCCAGACACCGGCGACGTGACCGTCGACGAGGAGGGTGGGGAGGGCGTCGCCGTTCACCCGGATCACGTGCTTGCGGTAGTCGGGCGGGATGACCCGGCTGCGGTCCGCGTAGGCGAGCAGGACGCTGTCCCACATCGCCATGAGCCGGGGCGGGGCCGGGACGTCCTCGTCGGGCAGCACCGCCCCCGGCACGTCGTACAGCACCGTGCCGCCGGGCCCCTCGAACCGTTCCAGCTCCCCTTCGATCGCCTTGACCGCCTCCCGGACGAGACCTCGGGGGGCCAGCGTGAACTGGGCCATGTCGGGGACCGATGCGGGGCCGAAGCCCTCCAGGTAGCGGCGGATCAGGACGGCGAGGCCCGCGGCGGACGCCTCGGGGTCGGCGAGCGCGGGCAGCCGGCTCGCCGTCACGAAGGACTGGGCGGTGCCGAAGGACCACGGGAGGCCGGTCGGCGCGTGCCAGAGCGGGGCGTACTGCCGGATCATCCGCCAGACCACCGCCTCCACCGGCCCGCCGCGCTCCGCTTCGAGCCGGGCCCTCATCTCGGCACCGGACCTGGCCTCCTTGGCGTACGCGAGGAGGTCGGGGAGCAGGGCGTCGGCGTCGGCGGCCGTGAACCCGGCCTTCTTGAACCGGGGATCGTGCAGGCGCGAGCCCCGCAGCGTCGGCTCCACGCCCTCCCGGAAGGCCCGGTAGTCCTCGACGTGCACCAGGTGCAGGGTGAGCCGCATCAGCGTCGACCTGACCAGCTCGTGGCCGGCCACGGCCGCGTCGAGCTCCGCCGGGTCGAAGCCGGCGATCCGGTTCCACAGCGCCACGTACGGCGAGCCCGGCTGCTGCGCCTGGAGCGCCACCACCCGTCGCACGGCGTCCCCGACGCCGAGCCGCTCCCGGTCGAGGAGCAGCTGCCGGGAGAGGGTGGAGCGGTTGAGGGCGCGCGCGGTGATCACCATGGCCCGATTGTGCCGGGCGCCACCGACAGTCCCCCGGGAGAGCGTCGCGACCGGTGCCGGTCGCCGCCGGTTCACCGGCGCCACGCCCCGGGGTCACGCGGTTCTCACCCGGGCTCGTGAGGATCGGCCGCATGACCTTCGCCTCCAGGGCCTCGCGCCCGGCCGCCGCCTCCGCGGTCGCCCTCGCCGCCGCCGTCGCGTTCCTCGTCCCTTCCTCGCCGGCCCACGCCGCCGCCAACGCCGTGCCGAGCTACGAGGTGAAGATCAACCTCACGGCGGCGGCGCTGGACTCCGCGAACGCCCCGAGCGCGGCGGTGAAGTCGGCCTTCGGCATCACCGGCTCGGCCAAGGCCCGCTCGTACAGCTACTACGACACCGACCCCAAGGCGCTGGACGCGCAGGGGTGGAGCGTGCGGCTGCGCCACAAGAGCGGCTCCTCGTTCGAGGAGACGTACAAGAAGCGCTTCCCCGTCACGAACGGCGACATCACCGCGGCCCTGAACGCGGCCAACGCGGCCGGCTTCGACAGCGGCGACACCAACTACAAGGCCGAGGTCGACTGGGGCTACGCCAAGCAGACCCTCAGCTTCAGCAACGAGAAGAGCCACAGCGCGAGCGGCTACTCCGGCACCGCGATGCCGACGAGCACCACCGGCCGCGGCTGGCTCGTCAACGACGTCCCCGGCAAGCTGGCCGACTGGAGCGCCACCGGCTGGGGCACGACCACGCTCCAGGCCTCCCGCGCGCACGGGCCCGTCACCTCGAAGGTGTACGGCGGTGCCTGGGGCGCCTCCGACGACGCGAGCATCGAGGTGCTGCCGGTCGTCGGAGCGGGCGGGACCGGTACGGAGTACGTCATCGAGCTGTCGTTCAAGACGAGCTCCGCCGCCGACGCCGCCGACCTCCACACGGACGCGATCGCCGTCGCCGAGGCCAACGGGTGGCTGTACCACGGCGACATCCTGAAGACGCAGCTCATCCTCGACCGCTACTAGGGCCGTCAGGTCCCCGTGGGCCCGCGCGTGGTCCTTCCGGCCACGCGCGTTCACCCAGGGCTTGCCGTGGTGTCGGTGACGCGTCGCCGGGAGTTGTGCGAAGGACTGGACCATGGGGCCGCCCTCACCGGCGACTTTCCATGTGTTCCTAGGGAGTTCTGATGAATCCGCGCCTCCTGCGCCGGCCCGCCGCCGTGGTCCTGCCGTTCTCCGCCGCGCTCGCGCTCTCGGTGGTCGTGGGGACGGCCGACGCGACGCCGGCGCACCACCACGACGGTGCCGGCGCCCGGGTCGTCTCCACGGCGACGCTGCCCGACATCCCGCTCGCCGCCTTCAGCAACGCGCTGGTGCCCGGCAGCGTCGCCGACGACCGCGGGGTCGACCTCGGCGGCATCGGCAGCGACCTCTACCCGGCCGAACGGCCCGGCGAGTACTGGACGGTGACCGACCGCGGCCCGAACGGGCAGATAGCCGTCGGCAAGGACAAGCGGCGCACCTTCCCGGTCCCCGGCTTCGACCCGGCCATCGTCAAGGTGCGGGCGGAGGGCGGCCGGATCCGGGTGCTCACGTCCATCCCGCTCACGACGGCTTCGGGCGCGCCCGTCACCGGGCTGCCGAACCAGGCCGGCCGCGACGAGGCCCCGTACACGTACGACGCCTCGACCCCGCTGACGTACGACCCGAACGGTCTCGACACCGAGGGGCTCGTGCGCGACCGGGACGGCAGCTTCTGGCTCGTCGACGAGTACGGGCCCTCGCTCGTGCACGTCTCCGCCAAGGGCCGGGTGCTCGCCCGCCACGTGCCCCGGGGACTGAACCTGACCGGCGCCGACTACCCGGTGATCGAGTCGCTGCCGGAGATCTACCTCCAGCGGAAGACCAACCGCGGCTTCGAGGGCCTGGCCCTGCTGCCCAACGGCGATCTGGTGATGGCGCTGCAGAGCCCGCTGCTCAACCCCGACAAGGTCTCCGGCGAGAACTCCCGCACCACCCGGCTGCTCCGCTTCTCGCCCCGGAAGAACCGCGTCACGGCTGAGTACGCCTACCGCTTCGACGCCGTCGGCGACGTCGAGCCCGGCCAGACCAAGACCTCCGAGCTGAAGATCTCCGCGCTCGTCGCGCTCGGCGGCGACCGCCTCCTCGTCCAGGAGCGCACCGACAAGGCCGCCCGCGTGTACCGGGTGCGCCTCGGCAAGGGCCCCGGCATCCTCGGCTCCGGCTGGGACACCGCCGCCGCCCCGACCCTGGAGCAGCTCGACGACGAGGGCGCGGCCGCCGTCCCGGTCCTCGCCAAGCGACTGGTCGTCGACCTGAACACGGTCGAGGGCGTGCCCGGCAAGATCGAGGGGATCGCCCTGGAGGGCTCCTCCACCCTCGTCCTGCTCAACGACAACGACTTCGGCATGACCGACGGCCCCGCCGCCTTCGACGCGGCCGGCCGTCTCGTCGACAGCGGCGTGGAGACCACGCTCGTACGGGTCAGGCTGGACCGCCCGGTGCGCTGACCGCCCGCCCTCGCGGCGTCCCCGTGCCCCGGCCGAGAACGGCCGGGGCACGGGTGTTTTCGCGGAATCGACAGGCCCCCTCGCCAGCCAACAGGAAGGGGCGGGTCCGCCGCAAATCCGGTGAACAAATCGCGACCGGTCCTCAAGTATTTCCCGAGCCGAGCGCGATATCCGAGGGTCACACTGCTGCGTGGGTCGACACGTAGTGAGGTGCGCATATGGATACAGCAGTAGAAAGGGCGATCGAGTGCATCCGGGAGCGTTACGGCGAACCGCTGACCCTCACGGAGATCGCCGAGAGCGCTCTGCTCAGCCGTTTCTATTTCACACGGCTGTTCAAAGAGGAGACCGGGCTCACCCCCGGCAGATTCCTGGCCGCGATCCGTATCTACCAGGCGAAGAAACTCATCGAGACCACCTCGATGAGCATCACCGACATCTCCTACGCGGTCGGATACAACAGCCTGGGTTCCTTCACCAATTCCTTCACGGCCAGCGTCGGCGTCTCGCCCAGCCGGTTCCGCAGGCTGACCCGGGACGGCGGTGACGCGCTGCCCGGCCCCGAGCCGGCGGCGTGGACGGGCTTCGGGACGATCGCGGGCACCATCAGCCTGCCCACCGGGCACGGCAACGCGCGGGTGTTCCTCGGCGCGTTCGGCACGCCGATCGTCCAGCACCCCTCGGTCGCCTCGGGCGTCATCGACGTGCCCAGCGGCCGGCCGTCCTGCTACTCGCTGAAGAACGTCCCCGAGGGCAGCTGGTACCTGCTCGCGGTGGCGGTCGCCGACGGCCTCGGGTCCGACCCCGCCGCCGGGCGCACCCCGCTCGTCGGGGACGGGCCGAAGACCGTGGACGTCCTCGCCGACACCGTCACCAGCGCGGCCGTACGGCTCCGCCCGGCGCGGCCGGCCGACCCGCCGGTCCTCCTCGCGCTGCCGGAGCTCGAACCCCCGGCCGACGTCGTCCCCCACCCGGGGTGCGCCTCCGTCAACCCGCCGCAGGACAGCGGCGGACGGCGCCAGGCCGCGGGCCACCTGAGGGTGGCTTCCGCGGCACCGGCGCCGACGGCGTCCTGAGTGCGAGGGCTCAAGGCACCATGTCCTGCTTGGTCTTCAGCTGCTCGGCGAGGAGGCTCCACTCCCTGCTGATGCGCTCGGCGATCGGCGCGATGACACCGAGCCAGTGCGGCGGGACGGCGTCGACGAGCTCGCGCCAGTCCTCGTCCGGGTCGGTGGCGTGCAGCTGCATCCAGCGGAGGAACTCCCGGCCGCCCGCGTTGTACCGGATGGCGGGGTCGGTGGCCATCTTGGCCGCCACCGTCGCCCAGGCGGGCGGCGCCTCCGTGTGGTTCCTGCGGGTGGCCGGCGCGGAGTCGGGGTGCGGCGCCATCCGCAGCGGGCCGCGGGCGGTACCGCACGCCGCCGGGCCCGCGGGCCGTACCGCCTCGCCCGGATGCCGCACCGGCTGCCGCACCACCGGCATCGACTGCACGGCGGGGACCGCCTGCACGGGCCGCACGGACTGCACCGACCGCACGGGCTGCACCGGCTCGGAACGGGGCGCGGACGACTGGCGCCCGTCCCGCTCGGGGCTGTCGCCGCGGCGCAGCCGGGCGCTCACGTCGTGGACCGTGCCGAGCGACACGTCCGTCTCCCGCGCCACCTGACGCAGCGGCGCGTTCGGATGGGCGGTGATGTACTCGGCGGCCCGCCGCCGGCCCTCGCCCGCGTCCACCGGACGCCGCCGGCCGTCCCGCCCGATGCGCTTGCCGTCCAGCGGCGCCGCGTCCGAACTCCGGTCGCGCAGCGACGCGATCGTCTTGGCGCTCAGCCCGGTGATGCCGGCGATGGCCCGGTCGGACCAGTCGGGGTGCGAACTGAGGACGCGCTGGGCGCCCGAGACCCGGTCGGCCTTCGACAGCGGAAGTCCGTGCGAGCCGTTCGCCTTCATGGCGATGACGAGCGCCTCGGAATTGGAACAGTCGAGGAAGCGGGCCTTGATGCTGACATCGCCCCGCAGCCTGGCGGCCTCAAGGCGGTGCAGACCGTCGATGATGCGGTAGCCGTCCATCTGGACCAGAATGGGCGGCAGTTCCGCCGACCCCGCCGCGTCGACGAGAAGCTGGATGTGGGCGGCGTCCGTACCGCTCTGGCGCAGGGAGACGCCGGGCGACAGCGCGCTGACGGGGACGTCGCGTGCCGGCAGTTTCTCGAAGTTCTTGAGATCGAATTCGCTGCGGGTCGCTGCTTCGGCGCTCTCCGTTCTGACGGGGCTGAATGCATTCGTGATCAAGACGGCTTGCCCACTGCTCTGAGCCATTCCCTTCACTTCCTTTCTGCTGCCGCTGCCGCTGCCGTCGAGCGTCGCAGCAGGGTCTTCAGGCGCAGTCGAGGAAAGCTGGACGCTGCCTGGAAACACGACACCGCGGGTGCCGCCGGATCGGCGGGCACCCGCGGTGTTCGGGGAAGTGGCCTTGCGGAAGGGCCGGGTCGGGCGTCAGGCGTCCCTGCGCCGCAGCAGCACCGCGGCGACGCCCAGCAGAGCGACGACCCACAGCGCCAGGACGCCGAGGCCCTGCCACGGCCCGAGCAGGTCGTCCACCCGGGAGTGCTGCTGGGTGACGAGGAAGCCGGCCTCGGTGGGGAGGTAGGCGTGGACGTGCTCGCCGACGGTGCCGGGCAGCAGCCTGGCCATCGGGGCGAGCACCAGGACGAAGGCGATGACACCGGTGATGCTCGCCGCGGTGTGCCGGATGATCGCACCGACGGAGAGCGCGAACAGGCCGAGCAGGGACAGGTAGAACCCGCACCCGACGACCGCCCGCAGGACGCCCGGGTCGCCGAGCGAGACCGGGGCCTTGTCGGCGAGCATCGGCGCGCCGATCAGGAACGAGCCGAAGGCCGTCACCTCGCCCACCACGAGGACGAGCAGCCCGAAGACGGCGGCCTTCGCCCAGAGCACCGGCACCCGCTTGGGCACCGCGAGGAGACTGGCCCGGATCATGCCGGTCGAGTACTCGGAGGCGATGACCATCGCGCCCAGCACGCAGACCGCGAGCTGGCCGATCAGGATGCCGCTGCCGAGGATGGTGCCGGTCGGGTCGAGCTTCATCGCGGCCTGCTGGGACGGATCGGTCTTGTCCCAGTTCGCCACGCCCATCTGGACGAAGAGCGCGGTGAAGATCAGGGTCACCACGACGAGGATCGCCAGCGACCAGACCGTGGAGCGGACGGAACGGATCTTCGTCCACTCCGAGAGCATCAGCCGCCCGAAGGTCGGCTTGTGGGAGGCCGTCGCGGGGACGGCCGCGGACGCGGTGGCGGCGGTCACTTCACACCTCCGGCGGTGGGCACGCCGGCGTCGTACTCGACGGCGTCCTTGGTCAGTTCCATGAAGGCCTCCTCCAGCGAGCCGCGCCGGGTGGAGAGCTCGTGCAGCACCAGACCGCCGGCGGCGGCCAGTTCGGCGATGCGCGGGGCCTCGATGCCGACGACGTCCAGGTCGCCCTCCTCGGTGTCGGTGACGGTGCCGCCGTGGCCCTTGAGGAGGGTGGCGAGCCGCTCCCGGTCGGGGGTCTTGATGAGCACGGACTGCTCGGTGCTGCGCTCGATGAACTCCTGGGTGGAGCAGTCGGCGACGAGCCGGCCGCGCCCGATGACGATGAGGTGGTCGGCGGTGACGGCCATCTCGTTCATCAGGTGGCTGGAGACGAAGACGGCGCGGCCCTCGGCTGCGAGCGACTTCATCAGGTTCCGGATCCAGAGGATGCCCTCCGGGTCCAGGCCGTTGACCGGCTCGTCCAGGACGAGGGCGGCGGGATCGCCGAGCAGGGCGGCGGCGATGCCGAGCCGCTGGCCCATGCCGAGCGAGAAGCCGCCGGCCCGCTTGCGGGCCACCGGTGTCAGACCGACCTGGTCGATGACCTCCTCGACCCGGCGCTTTCCGAACCCCTGCGTCTGTGCGAGGCAGAGCAGGTGGTCGTAGGCGCTGCGGCCGGTGTGGACGGCCCGGGCCTCCAGGAGCGCGCCGACCACCCGCATCGGCTGCGGAAGGTCGCTGTAGCGCACGCCGTTGACGGTGGCCTCGCCGCCGTCGGGCCGGTCGAGGCCGAGCAGGAGTCTCATGGTGGTGGACTTGCCCGCGCCGTTGGGGCCCAGGAAGCCGGTGACGCGACCGGGTTCGACCGTGAAGGAGAGACCGTTCACGGCGGTCTTGTCGCCATAGCGCTTGGTGAGGTTCTTGGCTTCGATCATGGATTACCTCGGTTGAATGGGCTGCGAGAGATTAGCCAGGGGTGCGATACTCCCCGCCCACCTTGGTACCAGTTTCGCTATATGTTCAGTAGTTCCGGCCGCGGCCCCCTTGAACGATGGCCCCCGTTTCGGGTCGGTGGCTATTTTTTACGGTGCCGACCGCCCGTTTCGGCGGTTGTTCCATCTGCTCGATTTCCTCAGTTGAACGCGAACCCGCGGAACCCAAGGAACCCATGAGGGTGGTCATGAATTCAGACGTGAACGGTCCGGCGGGCGCCGGGCGGCCGGTCATCGGGATCTGCGCGCGGACCGCGCCGGTCACGCTCCAGGGCAGCGACATGCTGGTCAGCCTCGCCCTCCAGGCGCACGTGGCCTACCTGGCCGCGGCGGGCGCCACGCCCCTGCTGCTGCCGCTGCTGCCCGGCGTCGAGAGCGTCGTCGACCGGATCGACGGACTGCTCGTCCCGGGCGGCCCCGACCTCGATCCGGCGCTGTACGGTGAGGCGGCGCACCCGGTCACCCGGCCCATGAGCCCGGACGCCGACCGCGTCGAACTCGCCCTGGTACGCGCGGTACTTGAAGCCCGTATCCCGGTCCTCGCCATCTGCCGCGGGATGCAGCTGCTCAACGTGCTGCACGGCGGCAGCCTGCACCAGCACCTGCCCGAGATCACCGGGCACGACGAGCACCAGCCGCGGACCCCCACGTTCACGCTGGGCCGTCACCCGCTGAAGCTGGAGCCCGGCAGCCGGATCGCCGGGATCCTCGACGAGGCCGAGCCCGAGACCGCCTGCCACCACCACCAGGCGGTGCGCGAGCTCGGTGCCGGCCTCACCGTCACGGGCCGCGCGGCGGACGACACCGTCGAATCCGTCGAGGTCGCCGGACATCCCTTTGCGATAGGCGTGCAATGGGAAGCGGGCCACACTCCCGACACCCGTCTCCACGAAGCACTCGTACAAGCCGCTGTAAGCCGGAAAAGCAACTGATCCGTCGAAATTCGGAATACTTGAGAAAAGGCTGCCCGGTGGGCAAGCTGTTACCGATCCCGATCCGAAGGAGAATTACAGATGTCGCCGCGGATGCCTAACCCGTCGCTGGTCGTTCCCGATGTTCTGCCGCCGATGCGCGCACTGGTCAAGGCCGTCAACAGCGTCGGTGTGCCGTTGAAGACGCTCGTGCTCATCCACCTGCGGGTGAGCCAGATCAACGGCCGTCCGGTCCAGATCCCGAAGAAGCAGGCCGAGTTCGAGGCCGCGGGGGAGGAGGACCACCGTCTGCCGGTGGTGGAGACCTGGCGCGAGCAGGACTGCTTCACCGACGCCGAGCGCTCCTGCCTGGCCCTCGCCGAGGCCGCCACCCGTCTGAGCGACCGGGTCGACCCGGTGCCGGACGACGTCTGGGAGGAGGCCGCCAAGCACTGGAACGAGGTCGAGCTCGGCGCGATCGTCCTCCACATCGGTCTGGTCAACCTGTGGAACCGCGTCAACGTCGCCACCAAGCAGGAGCCGGTCGACTGGCGCATCAACCCCAAGAAGTGGACCCCGATGACCTCCCGGCTCGCCCAGGCGCAGACCCAGGCCTCGGCCGCCGCTTCCAACTGACCGCTTTCGTTTCAGGCATTCGCAATCAGGCCCTGTCCGGTGGGAAATCCACCGAACAGGGCCTGATGCTTTGTGCGGGATCAGCGGGCGGAGCGTATGCCGTCCGCCGCGTGCGTGGTGAGGACGGCGAGCAGGGTACGGGCCTGCACGTTCACGTAACGGCTGTGCCCGGCGAGCCAGTTGAGCTGGCCGGTGGTCACCCAGTGGTAGCCGGGCGGCGGCACGGCCGGAGTGGTGGACTCGTCGGTGTCGACGATCAGGTAGCGGCTGTCGGCGTTGAGGAACCGGCCGCCCTCCTCGGAGAGGACCGTCGAGTAGCGCACCCGGTCCGGCCCGGCCGCCAGGACGGCGTCCAGGAACGGCGGGCGGTGCTCGGCCGGCAGGTGGGCGTAGTTCTCGGGGACGTACTGCACGGTGGGGGCGAGCTCCGCGGTGTCGAGGAAGCCGCCCTCCACGCGCGCGTGCACGAGGACGTGCGGGACGCCGTCGAAGGAGCGGCGGGCGAAGGCGACGATCCCCTGGCCGACCGGCTCGATGATCGGCTGGGTCCAGCCGGCGACCTCGCGGCCCGCGCCCTCGACGGAGACCGCCGCGACCCGGAAGAACCGGTCGTCCTCGCGGCGGACGGTGTAGTCGTCGCGCCGCCAGCCGGAGATGTCCCGCAGCGGCATGCGGCGCACGTGGATGTCCTGGCGGGCCCGCTCGCCGGTGAACCAGGCGAGCAGGTCGGCGTCGGAGCTGAGCGCCCCGGTCTCGGCGGGGGCCATCGGGGCGCTCGCCAGGACCGTGCGCGCGTCCATGTTGACCGCGTTGTCGATGCGGAGCATCGCGGTGATCTGGCCGAGGGTGAGCCAGCGGAAGTCCTCGTGGACGGGGACGTCGCCGACCGCCTCGACGATCATGTTCCGGTTGCGCTTCCGGTAGAACCAGGCGCCGTGCTCGGACTGCAGGACGTCGGTGAGGACCCGCTCCCGGTCCGGGTCCAGGAAGTGCTCCAGGTACTTCACCTCGGCCCCGCCGTGCGCCTTCGTGTAGTTGCTGCGGGTGGCCTGCACGGTGGGGGAGAGCTGCACCAGGTTCGGGTTGCCCGGCTCCATCTTGGCCTGCATGAGGAAGTGCAGGACGCCGTCGAACTCCTTGGCGAGGATGCCGAGGATGCCGATCTCCGGCTGGACGATGATCGGCTGCTGCCACTCGCCCTCGGGGCGGACCGCGTGCAGTCCCTCGACGGTGAAGAACTTGCCGCTGGAGTGCCGCAGGTTGCCGGTGTCCGGCGCGAAGGACCAGTGGTTCAGCTCGGCGAAGGGGATGCGGCGGATCTCCGTCCCGCAGGTCAGCCGGTGGAACTCCAGCCAGCCCGGGATGTCGGCCGTGGCGATGTGCGAGCCCTCGGGCGTCCCGGCGGAGAGCGCGAGGCGCTCGGTGACGCCGGCCCTGCGGCGCGGCACGAGGCGTGTCTCGACGGTCACGGCCGACCACCGCTCTCCTTGACCGGCTTCCACCACTGCGGGTTGTTCCGGTACCAGTCGACGGTCGCCGCCAGGCCCTCGTCGAAGGAGGTCAGCGGCCGGTGGCCGAGCTCCTCCTCGATCTTGGTCTGGTCGAGGGCGTAGCGCCGGTCGTGCGCCTTGCGGTCGGCGACGTGCTCGATCAGGTCCGGGGAGACGCCGCAGAGTTCGACGAGGCGGTGGGCGAGCGTCAGGTTCGGTACGGAGGAGCCGGAGCCGATGTTGTACGCCTCGCCGGCCCGGCCCGCGGTCAGCACCCGCTGGATCGCCCGGCAGTGGTCGTCCACGTGCAGCCACTCGCGGACCTGCTGCCCGTCCCCGTAGACGGGGATGCGGCGGCCTTCGAGGAGGTTGGTGACGGCGAGCGGGATGAACTTCTCGGGGTGCTGGTACGGCCCGTAGTTGTTGGAGCAGCGGGTCACCGAGAGGTTCAGCCGGTGCGTACGGAAGTAGGCCAGCGCGACCAGGTCGGAGGCGGCCTTGGAGGCGGCGTACGGGGAGTTCGGCAGCAGCGGCGACTCCTCGGTCCAGTGGCCCTCGTCGATGGAGCCGTACACCTCGTCCGTGGAGACGTGCACGACCCGCTCGACGCCGGCCGCGAGGGCCGCTTCGAGGACGGCCTGCGTGCCCTCGACGTTGGTGCGGACGAACGCGGCGCCGCTCTGGATGGAGCGGTCCACATGGCTCTCGGCGGCGAAGTGCACGACCGCGTCCTGGCCTTCGAGGACCTGGCGCAGCAGGTCGCGGTCGAGGATGTCGCCGTGGACGAAGGTGAGCCGGGGGTGGGAGGCCGGGAGGTTCTCGCGGTTGCCCGCGTACGTCAGCAGGTCGAGGACCGTGACGTGCGCGTCCTCGTAGCCCGGGTAGCCCCCTTCGAGCATGGTCCGCACATAATGCGAGCCGATGAATCCGGCTCCGCCGGTGACGAGGATTCTCATGAGATCACATCGCAGTCGGAATTCGACGGTCGAAACATGTGTCTTAACCCTTTTCGATGAGGGGGACGGATGGCATGCAATTCACGCTAGAGAAACGCCTGATGAGAGGCATCTTTCAGATTGCGGGTTCAACCGCTGAAAAAGCGGAGGGGGTTGGCCGCGAAAATGAATTCCGCGACCAACCCCCTTGATTCCGCGAGGCGTTACTGCTTGGCGACGTAGGCCGCCAGGTGCTCGCCGGTGCGGGTCGAGCGGTTCGCCACCAGCTCGGCGGGCGTGCCCTCGAAGACGATCCGGCCGCCTTCCTGGCCGGCGCCCGGGCCGACGTCGACGATCCAGTCGGCGTGCGCCATCACGGCCTGGTGGTGCTCGATGACGATGACCGACTTGCCGGCGTCGACGAGCCGGTCGAGCAGCCCGAGCAGGTTCTCCACGTCGGCCAGGTGCAGCCCGGTGGTCGGCTCGTCCAGGACGTACACGCCGCCCTTCTCCGCCATGTGCGTGGCCAGCTTGAGCCGCTGGCGCTCGCCGCCGGACAGGGTGGTCAGCGGCCGGCCGATGTCCAGGTAGCCGAGGCCCACGTCGGAGAGCCGCTCCAGGACGCGCAGCGCGGCCGGGACGCGGGTCTCGCCGGCGCCGAAGAAGGTCTTGGCCTCGTCGACCGGCATCGCGAGGACCTCGGCGATGTCACGGCCGCCGAAGCGGTACTCCAGGACCGAGGCCTCGAACCGCTTGCCCTCGCAGTCCTCACAGGTGGTGGCGGCGCCCGCCATCATCGCCAGGTCGGTGTAGATGACGCCGGCGCCGTTGCAGGTGGGGCAGGCGCCCTCCGAGTTGGCGCTGAACAGCGCCGGCTTCACGCCGTTGGCCTTGGCGAAGGCGGTGCGGATCGAGTCGAGCAGACCCGTGTACGTCGCCGGGTTGCTGCGCCGCGAACCCTTGATCGGCGCCTGGTCGACGGAGATCACGCCCTCCCGGCGGGCCACCGAGCCGTGGATCAGCGAGCTCTTGCCGGAGCCCGCGACACCCGTGACCACGCAGAGCACGCCGAGCGGGATGTCGACGTCGACGTCCTGGAGGTTGTGCGTCGAGGCGCCGCGGATCTCCAGGTGCCCGGTGGGCTTGCGCACGGTGTCCTTGACGGCGGCGCGGTCGTCGAAGTGGCGGCCGGTGAGGGTGCCGCTGGCACGGAGTCCTTCGAGGGTGCCCTCGTACATCACCTGGCCGCCGCCGGAGCCCGCGCGCGGGCCGATGTCGACGATGTGGTCGGCGATCGCGATCGTCTCCGGCTTGTGCTCGACGACGAGCACCGTGTTGCCCTTGTTCCGGAGCTCGACGAGCAGGTCGTTCATCCGGCTGATGTCGTACGGGTGCAGACCGGTGGTGGGCTCGTCGAAGACGTAGGTGGTGTCGGTGAGCGAGGAGCCGAGGTGGCGGATCATCTTGATGCGCTGGCCCTCGCCGCCCGACAGGGTGCCCGCGGCGCGGTCCAGGGAGAGGTAGCCGAGGCCGATCCGCACGATCGAGTCCAGGGTGTGCAGCAGCTTGGCGAGCAGCGGGGCGACCGAAGGCTCGTCGAGGCCGCGGATCCACGCGGCGAGGTCCCTGACCTCCATCGCGCAGGCGTCGGCGATGCCGATGCCGCCGATCTTCGACGACCTGGCCTCCTCGCTGAGCCGCGTACCGCCGCACTCGGGACAGGAGGTGAAGGTGACCGCGCGCTCGACGAAGGCCCGGATGTGCGGCTGGAGCGAGTCCTTGTCCTTGGCCAGCATGGACTTCCGGATCTTCGGGATCAGGCCCTCGTAGTTGAGGTTGACGCCGTCGACCTTGACCTTGCGCGGCTCGCCGTGGAGGAACTCCGCCATCTCCTCGGCGGTGAAGTCGCGGATCGGCTTCTTCGGGTCGAGGATGCCCGAGTCGGTGTAGACCCGGGTGGTCCAGAAGCTGTCCTGCTTCCAGCCGGGGATGGTGAACGCGCCGTCGCCGAGCGCCTTCGACTCGTCGTACAGCTGCGTCAGGTCGATGTCGGACGCGGTGCCCCGGCCCTCGCAGCGCGCGCACATGCCGCCGTGGTAGACGGCCTTGGTGACGACGAGCTTCTCGCCCTTGCCCTTGTCGACGGTCATGGCGCCGCTGGCGGTCCGCTTGGGGACGTTGAAGGCGAAGGCGCTGGGCGGGCCGATGTACGGCGTGCCGAGGCGGCTGAAGAGGATGCGGAGCATCGCGTTGGTGTCGGTGGCGGTGCCGACCGTGGAGCGCGGGTCGGCGCCGAGCCGCTGCTGGTCGACGACGATCGCGGTCGTCAGGCCTTCGAGGACGTCCACCTCGGGGCGGGCGATGGAGGGCATGAAGCCCTGGACGAAGGCACTGTACGTCTCGTTGATCATCCGCTGTGACTCGGCGGCGATCGTGCCGAACACCAGCGAGCTCTTGCCCGAGCCGGACACCCCGGTGAAGACCGTCAGTCTGCGCTTGGGCAGCTCGACGCTGACGTCCTTGAGGTTGTTCACCCGTGCCCCGTGCACGCGGATCAGGTCGTGACGGTCGGCGACGTGCGGCTCTTCGGAGCGCGCGTCCGTCCCGGTGTCCTTGCTCATGGTCTCTCCATCTCTCCCGGCGGGACCGCCCTTGCCCGGCCCCATCGGCGAGCTTAGGCGGACACGCTCGAATCCCCCTCGAATCCCACTCGAATTTCCCTCGCGGGGGGCTTGAGGTGAATTCGAGTGGGAATCCAGGGGGATTCGAGCGATATGGGGGGATGTCCGCGCCGGCCGGGGCGGGCGGCGCCGCGGGGGAGGGGCTCAGCGCTCCTGGAGGAGGCCGAGGACGTTGCCGTCGACGTCGGTGACGGTGGCCACCAGGCGGCCGCCGCCGACCTCGGCCGCGGGGTTCTGCACGACGGCGCCGGCGGCGATCACCTCGGCCAACTTGGCCTCGATGTCCGGCACGTGCCAGTAGGCCACCGGGGACGCCATGCCCTGCGTGCCCGCGCCGGGGACCAGGCCGATGTGCTGTCCCGCGACGTCGAAACCGACGTAGAAGTCCTCGTCGGTCTGTGGTTCGACGCCGAGCAGCGCGGTGTACACCGTCTTGGCCGTCGCCAGGTCCTTGACGGGGTGGAGCACCGTCTTGATTCCCTGGGTGGCGGGGTGGGACATGATCACTCCTAGGTCGGGATCGTGTGTCCGCATGCTAGGGAAAAGCCCTCTCCGAATGCTTCTCCGTTCTTGCTCACTCAAGTGGGAATCCAGCCATCTTTGACCCGAATTACAGAGCCCCTTGTCAGGCTGCGACCGCGTTGCATCCAGAAGGGGAATCACGTGAAGAAGCTCGCATTGGTCACAACGGTGATCGTGACCGGCCTGGTGGGTCCGGCCGTCACCCCGGTGGCGGCGGCGGAGGCGGTCACGCCGGCCGCCAGCGTGGCCTGGTCGCCGTGTCCGGAAAACGACCCGACCCTCGGAGCCATGCTCAAGGGCCTCGAGTGTGGCACGGTCCAGGTCCCGCTCGACTACTCCCAGCCCGAGGGCCAGAAGATCAGCCTGGCCCTGACCCGGGCCAAGCACACCGTCGCCGAGGCGGGGTACAAGGGCGTCGTGCTCCTGCACCGCGGCCAGTGGCCCGGCCCGATCGCCCGGGACCTGCCCACCCGGTACGCCAAGGGCACCACCGGACTCGCCCAGGACGTCGGCGCCGCCTACGACTTCATCGGCTTCGACCCCCGCGGCGTCGGGGCCAGCGAGCCGGCGATCGTCTGCGACCCGACCTACATCAACCCGGGCCACGCCCTGCCCGACCCGGTCCCCGGCTCGCCCGCCGCCGAGCAGGCCCTGGTGGACCGGGCCCGCTCGTACGCGCAGAGCTGCGGCCAGCAGTACGGCGACGTCCTCAAGCACCTCACCACCCGGGACTCCGCGCGCGACCTGGAGCAGATGCGCATCGCGCTCGGCCAGGAGAAGATCACCTACTTCGGCACGGACTGGGGCGGCTACCTCGGTTCCGTCTACGCCACCCTGTACCCGAACCGGGTGCAGCGGCTGATCGTCGACAGCGTGCCGAGCCCGAGCGGCGTGGGCTTCCTGAACCAGCTCGGGAAGAACTTCACGACCGAGCAGAACGCCGGCATCTTCTTCGCCTGGGTCGCCAAGTACGACTCGGTCTACCACCTGGGCACCACCGCCGCGCAGGTCGAGGCGAAGTACTACGCGGCCCAGAACAGCCTCCGCGACGCGCCCATCGACGGCAAGATAGGCCCGGCGGAGTGGGCCGACGTCTTCGAGCCGGTCGTCTACCGCCACTGGATCTGGCTGAACCGCGCGAAGATCCTGTCGGACTTCGTCGTCAACAACGACCCGACGTCGCTGAAGGCCAACTTCTCCGACCCGGGCTTCCCGCACCAGAACCGCCACACGATGACCAACGCGGTCAACTGCACCGACGGCCCGTGGCCGCGGGACTGGAACGCGTACAGCGCGGCCTACTCCGCCCAGTACGCCACCGGGACCACGTTCCTGACCTGGAACAACGCCTGGTACACCGCGCCGTGCGCCTTCTGGCCCGCGGCCTCCCAGACGCCGGTCCAGGTCGGCAACTCCTCGGTGGACGTCCTCATCGTGCAGCCCGAGTTCGACACCGCGCACGGCGTCGTCGGCGCCTACGACACGCACCTGCGCTTCCCCAACTCCCGGTTCATCCTGGAGAAGGGCGGACACAGCGTCGGCGCGGCCCTGTCGGCGAACGGCAACACCTGCCTCAACGCCTACCTCAGCGACTACCTGAGGGACGGCACCCGGCCCGCCTCCAAGTGGGGCGTGGACGCCACCTGCGCGGCGGCTCCCGACCCGGTGCCGGCCGGCGCCTGAGCACGGACGCGTCCGCGTCCCGCATGAGCGAGACATGCGGGACGCGGACGGTGAACCGCATGAGCGAGACATGCGGTTCACGGAGGGACGATGACCCGCGCGTGAGCGAGACACGCGGGTCACGGACGGGCCTCGCATGAGCGAGACATGCGAGGCCCGTGGTCTCCGTGGTGACGTGGAGCGGCGTTCTCCGGGAAGGCTTCGCCCGGAGAGCGCCGCTCCCGCTCAGCGCGTGCCCGCCCCCGCCCGATGGGCCTCGGCCAACTGGGCGAGTGTGCGGGCGAGTTCGTTCGGAGCCGGCATCGTGAGCACTTCGAGACGCAGCCGCCGGGCGTTGGCGCGCAGGGTCTCGTCCTCAAGCAGCCGGACGATCGCGGCGCGCACCCCGGGGCCGTCGACCTCGGCGGGCTTCATGGCGAGCCCCGCCCCCGACCGCTCCAGGCACTGGAGCTTCAGCGGTACGTCGAAGGCCCGGCTGACGAGCAGCTGGGGCACGCCGTAGCGCAGCGCGCAGCCGAACGACCAGGTGCCGCCGTGGTGCACCATCGCCGCGCAGGTCGGCAGGACGTCGGCGAGGGGCACGGACTCCACGAGGCGCGTGTTGTCAGGCACCCGGCGCAGCTTCTCCTGGGACTCCCGGGGCAGGGTGAGGACCAGCTCCATCTCCAGGTCGCCGACCGAGTCGAGGATCTCCTGGATCTTCTCCACGGGCAGCAGCTGGCGCACCGGCCCGTCGTTCACGGCGTCGCCGAAGGTCATCAGGACCCGCGGCGCCCGAGGCGGCTCGGCCAGCCAACGGGGCACGACTGTGGGCCCGTTGTAGGGCACGAACTGCATGGGGAGGGTCGTCGGCCGGTTGTCGGGACGGAACGCCCCGGGCAGCGGGTCGATGGTGAACTGGCCGTTCACCAGGTCCTCGGAGAACTCGACGCCGTACTTCGCGGCCCAGCCGGACAGCCAGTCGCGCAGCCCGTCGGCCCGGTCCTCCGGTGGCTGACCCGCCTGGGCGTGCAGGAAGTCCTCGCGCATCCGGCTGTAGACGTCCACCGAGTACAGCACCCGGGCGTGCGCCGCGCCGACCGCCGCCGCGGCCACGGCCCCCGCGAAGGCCTTCGCGCCCCAGAGCACCAGGTCGGGCTTCCATTCGAGGGCGAAGCCGACGACGTCGTCCATCATCGTGTCGTTGGACCGCCGGGCCTGTGGGAGCACCAGGTTCTCGAAGACCCGGGTCGCCTGCTCCCAGTCGAGCCGGTCGCGGTCGGGCCGCACGTCGAACAGCGGGTCGAGCCCGCCGCCTTGCTGCGGACCCGCGCCGCCGGCCGCCGGCGCGGCGGCCTTCTTCCGCTGGTCGCGCTGGTCGCGCTCCCTGCGCACCTCCGCCGTCTCGCCCGGGCCGACGCTGATGCCGGTGAGGCCGGCTCCGGTGACGTCGTCGAGGAGGTCGGGCCAGCCGGCCACGCGTACCTCGTGGCCGGCGGTCTGCAGCGACCAGGCCAGCGGAATCAGGTTGAACAGGTGTGTCTTAAAGGGAAACGGCACGATGAGTACACGCATGACGGACCGCCTTGGTGTCGGGGCCGGGGGAGTTCATGGGGGTACTCCGCCCTTGCCGGTCCTGATCATCATGCTCAGGCGTCCGGCACGGTTCTTCTCCAGATTTGCCGGGTGCCTCCGGTTGCGGCGGTGACCAGGAACGTGACGGCGGCGACCACCAGGGCCGCCGGGACCGGGCCCGCCAGATCGCACAGCGCGCCCATGACCAGGATCGACACCGCCACGCCCGAGGGCAGCAGCGTCGCCCTGAGGGTCACCACCGAGGACAGCTCCTCGGCGGAGGCGGCGGCGAGCAGCCGGTTGTTGAAGTGGACGAAGGCAACCTCGAAGAGGACCAGGAACACCGCGTAGAGCGCGAGCGTCGGAGCGGTACGCCCCGCCAGGACCGCGGCGAGCAGCGGCGGCATCGGCAGCACCGCCCAGACGGCCGACGGGACCCGGTCCAGGTACTGCTGGGCGGGCAGCGCGGCCAGCGAACCGGCGAAGATCGCGACCGCCGACATCGCGACGAACACCCCCACCAGCCGGGTCCCGCCGTCGAGCAGGGTCAGCGGGATCACGGTGACGGCCACCGTGTGGAAGCCCTGCCAGAACGCCACGAGCAGGAAGCGGGCGAACAGCCGGCGCAGCACCGGATCCTCGACCCGCAGCCGGACGGCGGCCGGGTCCGCCTCCGTCTCCGTTCCCTTCTCCCGTCCCGCGTCCTTCGCACCGGGGGTCACGCCCTCGGTCGCCGGAAGGGCCCAGGCCAGGAGCGCGGAGAGGGCGAGGGTCGCCACGTTCAGGGCGATCAGGCCGCGCGGCGAGAGGACGGCCCCGGCCGGTCCCGCGAGGGCGGCGCCGACGCTGAGCCCGGTCAGCTTGCCGATCTCGGCGACGGTGTTGGCCCGGTCGAGCCGCTCGGCCGGGACCGCGCCGCGCAGCACCACGGAGGTCGCCGAGCGGGTCACGGCCTCGAAGAAGCCGCGGGCCAGGACGAGTCCGGTGGCGACGGTGAGCAGCACGGAGCCCGGCGCCAGCAGGGCCGCCGCCGTGAGCAGCAGGCTCGCGGCCTCGGCGATCCGCACGAGCCGCTCGGGCGCGTGCCGGGCGAGCAGCCGGTTGAGCGGCGCGGCGAGCAGCAGCGCGGGCAGCCACGGGGCGCTCAGCACGGCGCCGGCGAGCAGGCCGGAGCCGGTGACCGAGCCCACGTGCGTGGACAGGCTCACAAGAAGCAGAAAACTCCCGCACGTGTTGACGAACAGCAATGCGGGAGTGAAATGAGGCGACCGGAATGCCGCGGGAAATAACGTCATGAAGTATCCCTCCAGGGCTGGAGGATGACAGAGCTGAACGGATTTCGGCCAAGGGGAAGTCTGTCTATCTTGAACACATGACAGCAGCCATACAGGGCGGCCCCTGCATCGTCATGGTCGATGCCTATGCCGCCGTCCGCTCGCTCGTTCTCGAATTCCGTGCGCAGGGGTGTTCCGTCGTCCGTGTGCAGAGCACGCGTGACGTGCCGTACGTCTACCGCTCGGCCCCGCACGTCCCCGACGACTTCCTCGCCGACCTCCTCCACGAGGGCGATGTGGCGGCCACCGCCGACGCGGTCGCGGCCTTCGCGCCGATCGCGGTGATCTCGGGCGGCGAGAGCGGCGTGGAGCTCGCGGACCTGCTGGCCGAGCGCCTCGGCCTGCCCGGCAACGGCTCCGCGCTCAGCGCCGCCCGCCGCGACAAGCACCTCATGATCGAGACCCTGCGCGCCGCCGGGCTCCGCGCCGCCCGGCAGCTGCGGGCCACCGACGCGGACGAACTCGCCGCCTGGCACCGCGAGCTCGGCGGCCGGGTCGTCGTGAAGCCGCCGCGCAGCGCCGGCAGCCAGGGCGTCTCCTTCTGCGACACCCCGGAGGAGTCCGTCGCCGCCTACCGGTCCCTCGCCGACGCCGACGACGTCTTCTCGCAGCCCAACCGGGGGGCCGTGGCGCAGGAGTACCTCGCGGGCACCGAGTACATGGTGAACACCGTCAGCAGGGACGGCCGGCACCACGTCTGCGACGTCTGGCGCACGGACCGGGTCAGCGCGAACGGCGTCGTCGACCTCTGCGACGCGCTGTCCCTCGTCGACTCCGGCAGCCGGGTCGTCGAACCGCTCAAGGAGTACGGCTTCCAGGTCCTCGACGCCCTCGGCATCCGGCACGGGCCCGCCCATCTGGAGATCAGGATGACCCCGGACGGGCCGTGCCTGGTCGAGGTCGGCGCCCGGATCGCGGGCGGCGGCATCCCGGCCGCCGCCGGCCTCGGCATCGGGGAGTCGCAGCTCGAATGGACGGTCGAGGCCTATCTGCGGCCGGAGCGGTTCCACGCGCGCGCGGGGACCCCGTACGAGGTGAGGCGGTACTGCGCCATCGCCGGCATGGTCTCGCCGGTGGAGGGGGTGCTCCGCGAGTACCGGGGCATCGAGGAGATCGAGCGGCTTGAGGGCTTCCACGCGATGGCGACCCCGGTGAAGCCGGGCCAGGAGATCCGCAGGACCGTCGACGACCTCACGTACCCGGTCGTGGTGACGCTGCTGCACGACCTGGAGGAGGTCGTGCGACGCGATCTCAACACCGTCCGCCACCTCGACGGCGTCGGGTTCTACGCCCTCGACTGAACCCCGACCGAACCCCGGCGGAGGCCCGAGGCGGACCTCCCGCGGGCCCCACTGGGCCGCCACCGGGCCCCCGCCGGTTCTGCCGGCGGGGGCCCTCGCGGTTCCGGGCGCCGTTCGACCGCGGGCCGAGCGGTGGCCCACCGGCGGGCGAGCGGTGGCCGACCCTCCCCCCGTTCGACCGCGGACCGGCGGCGGTCGAACGCCTCAGGCGGAGGCGGCGGCCGGCTCGCGGCGCGTCCAGGCGGGCCGCGGCACCCGGTAGACGAAGCTGACGGCGGTACGGGGCTCCGCGGCCGTGGTGTTGGGCGCCGAGCGGTGCACCACCATCCCGTCGAACATGACGGCCGAGCCGGGCGCCAGGGGCACCGCCACCGGCGCGGTCCCGGGCAGGTCCGCGTCCGCCACGTGCGGTTCGACCGCCGCCGCGAGCGGGGCCTCGCCGGGCAGCCGCTCGCGGTCGCCGGTGTGCGGGAGCAGCCCGAGCAGATGCGAGCCGGGCAGGAACTCCAGGCAGCCGTTGCGCGGGGTGGCGGGTTCGAGCGCGATCCAGATCGTCACGATGCCGTGTTCGTCCGCGCCGAAGCCGGGCGGCGCGAACGCCAGGTCCTGGTGCCAGGGCTTCGCCGAGCCCACCACCGGCGGCTTGGCCCACAGGAACGCGTTGACCAGCGTGCCGGGATGCCCTCCGGAGGCCTCGGCGACCGGCCCGTCGGCCAGGCCCAGGGACCGCTGCACCGCGTCGAACTCCGGGACGTGCTCGT
This sequence comes from Streptomyces sp. NPDC037273, assembly GCF_055603625.1. Lineage (NCBI taxonomy): Bacteria > Bacillati > Actinomycetota > Actinomycetes > Kitasatosporales > Streptomycetaceae > Streptomyces > Streptomyces sp. NPDC037273. Next base: position 385,954 of record NZ_JBVJVO010000007.1, on the reverse strand, counting down.
GGATGCGGTCCGCCGAGCGCAGCACGCCGGCGAGCGCCCCCGCCCCCTGCTGCCAGGCCGCCCAGCCGCCGATGCCCGGCGCTTCGAGGACGAAGTCCCCGCTGGAGGCCGTGCGGTCGCGGGCGAGTTCCTCCAGGTGTCCGACGGCCCGCCGGAGCCGGGCGAGCGCGTCGCCGTCCACGAGCTCGGGGAGCCGGGTGAAGCCGTTCTCCCGCAGGTCACGGGATGCGGTGTCGACCATTCTTCCTGTCCTCTCTGCCGGTGCCGGGTCGGCGCGAACCGACCCCTGATATATCGCAGAATGCTCTCTTTCGGCGTTCGCGGCCTTTTCCGTTGTGGCGCCTTATCGGAACTGCCTAATCTTCTGGTCATGAGGTCGACCGACCGCATGAATCGGAATACCGGAGGGAGTTCACAATGAGCGACGGTACCTTCATGGAGACCCGTGACGCGCAGCAGGAGACCAGCAAGTGGTAATCCGCTGACCAGCGAATTGCGCCGCCCGTACGGATTCGCATTCCGTACGGGCGGCTCGTCGTCCATCGTCCCGAGAGAGAGGTTGAGATGGTAGGTAATCGCGTTTCGCACGTCATCGACATTCCCGCCGACATGCTGGTCATCGACGACTCCACCGACGACCGCTACTGGGCGTCGGTGGAACGCGTCATCGAGCTCGCGCGCGCGAAGGGCCGGGCCGCCGACGGCGTACCCCTGCTCGCGACCCTCGCCATCACGCACCCCGAGTGGCCGGTGCGCGCCGGAGCCGTACGGCTGCTCGCCGAGCACCACGCGGGCGACCCCGCGGCCGACAGCGCCGTCGCCGCCTCGACGCACGACACCGTCGACTGGGTCGCCTTCACGGCCCTGAAGGTCATCACCGAGTACCGCATCAGGGCCGCCGTGCCCGACCTCATCCGCATCTCCGGCTGGCCCAGCAACTTCACCAAGCCCGGCTGGGCGCGCAAGCCCGTCGGCTGTGGCGCCGCCCTGACCAAGCGGGCCCTCATCAGCATCTTCGGCACCCGCGACTCCGCCGAACTGCGCGTCCTGGAGGACGAGTACTTCGCCGACATGCGGGCCCGGATCGACGCGGCGCGCAAGCGGCCCCGGCGCCACGAGGACGTCGTCCTGGTGCCCGGCGGCCCGGCGATCATCGGCGCGGTCGAGGAGAGCGACGCCTTCCGGATGCTGACCGACGACCTGTCGCTGAGCGCGGTGGACGTGCCCGCGTTCCTCGTCGACCGGACGACCGTCACCAACGCCCGCTACCGCGCGTTCCTCGAAGAGGTCGGCGACTCGGGCGAGTTCGACCACCCCGACCAGCCGGAGGAGCGCTCGCACCGCCCCGCGCACTGGCACGACCCGCGCTTCAACGCGCCGGACCAGCCGGTCGTCGGCGTCGACTGGTACGACGGCTACGCCTTCGCCAAGTGGGCCGGCGGCGCGCTGCCCAGCGAGAACCAGTGGGAGAAGGCCGCGCGCGGCACCGACGGCCGCCGCTTCCCGTGGGGCGACGACTGGGACCCGGCCCGGGTGAACTACGTGGAGCGGGCCTTCGGCGAGAACGTCGCCGACCTCGACTCCCTCGAGGCGCTCCTCGTCACCGTCGAGCAGGGCGTCAGCCCGGAGCACCCGATCCTCGCCGCCGACGCGCTCCCGGCCGGCGCGAGCCCCTACGGCGTGCTGCAGACCTCGGGCAACGTCTGGGAGCTGACCCGGACCAACTTCTACACCGGCGAGGACATGGACCCCTTCTTCAAGGGCCGCCACCCGCTGGACTTCATGAACCGCAAGGACGCCTTCCACGTCCTGCGCGGCGGCACCTGGACCTCGCCGCCCGCCTGCCTCACCACCTTCTACCGGGGCAAGGACCTCATCACCGACCGGCACATGGAGGTCGGCTTCCGCTGCGTGTACGAGGCGGCAGGCTGATGCGCCTGACCTCGCTCGGCCACGCCGCCGTCCTCGTCGACACCGGGACCGAACGCATCCTCTTCGACCCGTGGCTCACCCAGCGCCTCGACCGCTTCTGGGAGCACCACCCGCCGCTGCCCGACGACCTGGTCGGCCGGGTGCTCGACGAGGGCGTCGACTACGTGGTCCTCAGCCACCACCACTACGACCACCACCACTTCCCCTCGCTGCTCCGGCTGGTGGACGGCGCCGACGTGGACTTCGACGACAGCCCGCGCCAGAGCTCCGGCGTCACCTGCGTCTACCCGGCGGGCCCGGTGCCCCCGCAGCTGACCGCCTCGGGCCTCGGCCACCAGGCCATCGCCTGGACGCTGCGCCGCTTCGGCTTCGAGCGGCTGCACCCGGTGACGCCCGGCGACACCGTCACGCTCGGCGGGGCGACCCTGCGGACCTTCCCCTCGGCCGTGTCGTTCCCCGAGATGAGCGTGCTGGTGGAGACCGCCGACGCCGCCGTGATGATCTGCGGGGACGCCCTGCTGCACGAGGCGACCGTCGCGGCCTTCGCGCGCGAGGACGCGCCGCGCCTGGACGCCGTGTTCGTGCCCGCGCACAGCGTCTCGCCGCCCGGTGTGCTGACCGAGCGCCGCGCGCTCACCGACCCGGAAGCGGTCCGCGCCCGCGCCGTCGCCACCTTCGACCGGTACGTGTCGACGCTCCCGGCGGCCGTGACCGTTCCCTCCTCGTTCGGCTGGAAGGTCAGCGGCGACGGCGAGCGCGACTACTCCTGGTGCAACCGCACGATGTTCCCCTTCACCCCGGCCGAGGCCCTCGCGCGCCTCCGCGAGCAGGGCCGCGAGGGCCTGCTGTGGGGCCCGGGACAGGTCATGGAGGTGGTGGACGGCAAGGCGGTGCTCACCGAGGGGCCCGTCGCCCCGGACGCGTACGACTTCGACGAGGTGTACGCCGAGGTGCGGCTCGACCCGGGTACGCCGGTGCCGCCCTTCGACGCCTCCCTCGACCGGCTCGGCACCCAGACCCGCCCGGCCGACGAGCTGCTGCGCGAGGTCCTCGACCGCCTGGTGGCCACCGACTACTGGTACCGGGCGCTCGACGACGGCGCCGGCCGCCACGTGGTCTCGCTGTACGAGGAGGGGACCGGCGGCGAGACCGCGTTCCTCCTCGACCCGGTGGCCGGGCGCGTGACCCGGCTCGGCCCCGGACCGGCCCGGAGCCACGTCGCGGGCGGCGAGGGCTGGACCGAGATGGCGGCGAGCACCCTGGAGGCCATGCTCGGCGCCGAGCTGCTGTTCGGCAGCTCCTTCGGCCTGTGGGCCAGCGACGGGGTGCTGCTCTCGGCGGTCTTCCACCACCCGTCCTTCTACACCCGCCATGTGGACCGCGAGCTGCGGGAGGGGGCCCGGCCATGAGCGACTCCACCGTCCTGGTCGACCACGAGAGCGTCCGCCTGCGCGGGAACCCGCTGGGGGACCCGTACAAGCGCCGGATCGAGGTGCACCTGCCGCCGGGGTACGACGGCGTCCGCCGCTTCCCCGTCGTGTACTGGCTGCCGGGCTTCGGCGCCCACCCGGGCCTCACCGGCAGGGCGCTGGCCTTCGGCGCCTCCGTCGCCGACCGGCTGCGGCAGGCGATGGAGGACGGCCGGGTGCCGCCCGCGCTGCTCGTCGTACCGGACTGCACCACCGCCTACGGCGGCTCGCAGTACCTGGACTCGGCCGCGTCGGGGGAGTACGCCGGCTATCTCGCCGAGGTCGTCGCGGAGGTCGACCGGCGGTTCGCGACCCGGCCCGAGGCGGCCTGGCGGGCCGTCGGCGGGAAGTCCAGCGGCGGCTACGGAGCCCTGCTCGCGGGCATGACGTCCGAGCTCTTCGGGGCCGTCGTCGCCTGCTCGCCCGACGCTGGCTTCGAGCACTGCTACCTTCCGCTGCTGCCCGGCACCCTCGACACCGTGCGGGCCGCCGGCGGCGTCGAGGGGCTGCTCGCGCGCCGGGCGTCCGGCCCGCACGACGTGCCGTTCATGGTCGCGATGAGCATCGTCGCCATGGGCATGTGCTACGCCGAGAAGCCGGGGACGAGCCCCTCGGACGCGCTGCCCTGCGACCCCGGCACCGGCCTGTTCCGCGACGACGTGTGGCAGCGCTGGCTCACCCTCGACCCGGTGCGGATGCTGCCCGAGCACGCGGGGCGCCTCGCCCGGCTCGGCCTGCTCCACCTCGACGTCGGACAGCGCGACGAGTACGGCATGCACTGGGGCGTCCGCGCCCTGCACGCCGCCCTGGACGCGCACGGCGTCCCGCACGTCTACCGCGAGCACGAGGGCGGCCACCACGGCATCGAGCACGTCTTCACCGAGGCTCTGGCCGGGTTGTGGAAGGTGTGGCGGGAGGCGCCCTCCCGGCCCGCGGCGCCGGCGGGCGAGCCCCTCCGGAGGACTTGGGTGAGTGGCATATGTGCGGTATAGCGGGTTTCATCAGCTTCGACGGGCGCCGGGACCCCGGCTGGCTCGACGCGCTCGGCCGGACCATGACGCGGGCCATGGCGCACCGCGGCGAGGGCGCCTGCGCCCCCTACGTGTCGGAGTGCGGCACCGTCATGCTGTGCGCGACCCGGCTCGCCGTCCGCGACCGCAGCCACGCCGGCGACCAGCCGATGGCCGACCCCACCGGACGCGTCGTGCTCGTCCACAACGGCGAGGTGTACGGCTCCCGTTCGCCCGCCCCGCCGCTGTGGCCGCGCCGCACCACCTGCGACACCGAGTTCGCCCTCCAGCAGGTCTGCCGCGAGGACGACCCGGCGGACGCGCTGCGGCCGCTCGACGGCATGTTCGCGCTCGCCTGGCACGACACCTCCACCGGACGGGTCGTCCTCGCCCGCGACCACTTCGGCGTGAAGCCGCTGTTCTACACCTTCACCCACGGCGGCCTGCTGTTCGCCTCCGAGCAGCAGGTCCTGCTCCGCACCGGCCTGATCACCCCCGAGGTCGACGCCGAGGAGTACCTGCTGCGCTCGTGGATCCGGATGGACGCGGCCGACGACCACACCTGGCTGCGCGGCATCCGCTCCCTCCAGCCCGCCGAGTACCTGGTCGCCGACGGCGGCCGCACCCGCACCCACCGCTACTGGCGGCCCGCCTCCGTCGACGGCATCGTCGAACCCGAGGAGATCAGGGCCGCCTTCGACCGGGCCGTCGAACAGCGGTCCGTCTCCGACGTCCCCCGGGCCGCCGTCCTCAGCGGCGGCGTCGACAGCACCGCCATCGCCGCCGGACTCACCGCCGCCGGAGTACCCCTCGACGGCTACGTGCTCCGCTACCAGGACGGCATCGGCGGCTCCGGCGACGACGTCGCCCACGCCACCGAGGTAGCCGAACGCCTCGGCGTCCGGCTCACCGTCTGCGACCTCGACCGGCACGCCGCCGCCGACCTGATCCCCGTCCTGCCCACCCGGCTGATGCGGCCGCTGCTGCACGGCGCCGAACTCGCCATGCACCACCTCTACGGGACCATCGCCGCCGACCGGAAGGTCGTCGTCTACTCGGGCCACGGCGCCGACGAACTCTGGGGCTACCAGGACGGCCGCTACTTCCCCGTCGTCGACCCCCTCGCCCCCACGTACATCCACGGCCGGCACTACCTCACCCACCAGCTGCACGCCGACGAACGCCCCGTCTGGGCAAGCCTCGTGACCTGGCTGGCACACGAACTCGACGTCGACATGAGCGTCGTCACCGACCGGGTGTGGTCCCGCACCATGGACGAGTACCGGGCACTGAAGACGGCGTCACCGCTCAAACGCGGCCGGCACCACCTCATGCGGCGCTTCCTCGTCTACGTCAACGACATGGTCGACGCCACCTCGTCGACCTTCACCCTGGAGGACCGGCCCGTCTTCCAGGACGTCGCCCTCACCGAGCTCGCCTTCCGCTGCCCCGAACACCTCAAGGACAGCAACAAACCCGGCAGCCACAAAGGCCTGCTCAAGGCGGCGCTCGCCGACCTGATGCCCGAGTCGGTGCGGTACCGCCGCAAGCAGGGCTTCCCCACCCCCACCGACCCCCGATACGTCCAGCGGCTGACCGAACTCGCCGACGGACTCGGCACCCCCTTCGGGCTGCCGCCGCTGCCGGACGCCCTCCGCGCCGAACTGGGCGTCGGCGAATGGATGTTTCTCGCGTCCTCCTCCGCCTGGCTCGACCACCTCGCGGAGTTCAGAACCGAACCGAGGAGTCATGGTCATGGTGAACAGTCCCGTACCGCAGTGGCACTGGCGGATCCTGGAGCACGCGGCCGACCTTGACCCGGTGCCGCCGGTGCTCACCGAGGCCGCCGCCCAGGACGGCTGCAACTTCACGGTCTGGCGGCCGACCGTCCTGCCCGCCGGCTGCGACACCAGCGTCGGCACCCTCCGCCGCGAGGCACCCCCCGGCCGCGTCGAGGCCGAGGGCCGCACCCCCTGGAGCGACGCCAACCCCGCCGGCTACCGCACCGAGATCTCCGGCGGCGGCCGACGGCTGCGCCTCAAGCAGTTCCACTACGACTGGGCCTTCCCCGCCGCCGACCACCCCTGCCTGTGGGGCAGCGAGACCCGGCCGTACGAGATCGGCGGCGGCCGCGTCGCCTGGCTCGGCACCGACTACCTGGGGCACGCCGCCGGAAGCGCCCGGATGTCCCGCACCACCGTCGAACTCTCCGTCCTCGAAGGCGAGTTCACCGACGACGAGCTCATCGCCCTGTTCGCCGGGCTGCGCCCGGCCGTACCGGAGGCCGAGGAACGGATCCTCGCCACCCCGTTCGCCGAACTCGGCTACTGGGCCAGGCACCGGGCCGACATGGTGTCCGTGCCCACCGGCGTCTTCTCCTTCCACCGGCGCGGCAAGGAACACGAGGGCGACTGGGTGCCCAGCGCCGACGTCACCGCCTTCCTCACCGCACAGGGCGTACCGGTCACCGCCGGCGGCTTCCGCGCCGAGAGCGCCGCCACCTTCGGCGACGGCCGGACCGTCCGCGAACTGGAGGTCGTCTACGGCTCCCCGGCCGGCCACGAACTGCGCCTCACCGCCCAGCGCACCGGCGGCGGCCGCCTGGAGTTCCCGCCCGCCCGCGAGAAGCACCCCGCCACCGAGGAACTCCACGACCTCGGCGGCCGCCCCCTCCACCTCGGCCACCTCGACGCCGAGTACGGCGCCTGCGACGCCTGGTGGCAGCACCCCGACGGCTACGAACTCCGCCTGCTCGGCAGCTCCGGCGCCGGCATGGGCCGCGAGACCTTCCTCGGCCTCGTCGCCGCCATCGACGCCGGACTCCGCCTCGCCGGGAACGCGGAGGTGCTCGGATGACCGGCAAGGGACGGGCCGTCCTCGACCCCGCCACCGGACGCCTCCTCGCCCGCCTCAAGGACACCGACGAGACCGGCGTCCACGACGCCGTCGCCCGCGCGGACGCCGCCCACCGCGGCGCGTGGGCCGACACCTCGCCGGCCCGGCGCGGCGACCTGCTCCGCGCCCTCGGCGACCTGCTCCGCGACGAACGCGAGGTCTTCGCCGACCTGGAGCGGAGCAACGCCGGCAAACCCACCGCACGCGCCCTCGGCGAGGTCGACTTCGCCGCCCGCGTCCTCGACTGGTTCGCCGCCGCCGCCCGCCACCCGATGGGCGAGACCCACCCGGCGGGCCCCGGCATGCGCACCTACACCGACCGGGTCCCCGTCGGCGTCTGCGCCGCCATCGTCCCCAACAACTACCCGCTGCTCCTCGCCGTCTGGAAGATCGCCGCGGCCCTCGCCCACGGCAACACCGTCATCGTCAAACCGGCCCCCGAGACCCCGCTCTCGCTGCGCCGCCTCGTCGACCGCGCCCGCGAACTCCTCCCCGAGGGCGTCCTCACCGGCGTGTACGGAGGCGCCGCCACCGGCCGGCTGCTCTGCGAACACCCGGACGTCGGCATGGTGTCCTTCACCGGATCGACCGCCGCCGGACGTGACGTCGCACGCCGCTGCGCCGACGGCCTCACACCCGTCACGCTCGAACTCGGCGGCAAGAGCCCCGTCGTGGTCTTCCGCGACGCCGACCTCGACGCCGCCGCACGGGCCGTCGTCACCGGATTCACCGGCAACACCGGCCAGATGTGCGTCGCCGCCTCCCGCCTCGTCGTCGACCGGGCCGTACACGGCGAGTTCGTCGAACGCGTCGCCAAACTCGCCGGCGCACTCCGCGTCGGCCCGCCCGCCGACCCCGCCACCGACCTCGGACCGCTGATCAGCCGCGCCGCCGCGGACCGCGCCGCCGAGGTGGTCGAGGAGGCGGCGGCCAAGGGCGCCCGGATCGTCCTGCCGCCCGGCGCCACCGGCGTCCGGCACGACCTCGACGGCGGCTTCCACGTCCACCCGGTGATCCTGGACGGCACACCGGCCGACAGCCGCGCCTGGCGCGAGGAGATCTTCGCCCCCGTGCTCTCCGTCGCCGCCTTCGACACCGACGCCGAGGCCCTCGCCCTCGCCCACGACACCGCCTACGGCCTCTCGGCGTCCGTCTGGACCTCCGACGCCGACCGCGTCGAACACTTCGGACGGAACCTGCGGGCCGGCATGGTGTGGATCAACACCTGGGGCGACACCGAGGAGACCGTCAGCGTCTCCGGCATGGGCCAGTCCGGATACGGGCGCGAGCTGGGCCTCCACGCGGCCGAGGGCTACACCAGGCCCCGCGCCGTCTGGGTCGCCCACCGGCCGGGGAGGTAACCGCCGATGGCGACCACCACCTCCCCGCGGCTCGACTTCCGCAGCGACACCCGCACCCTGCCCGACGCCCGGATGCGCGCCGCGATGGCCGAGGCCAGCGTCGGCGACGACGTCTACGGCGACGACCCCACCGTCACGCTCCTGGAGGAGACGGCCGCCGCGCTCCTCGGCACCGAGGGCGCGCTGCTCATGCCCAGCGGCACCATGGCGAACCTCGTCGCCCCGCTCGCCGCCGCCGGACCCCCCGGATCACCCCCGCCCCGGCTGATCGTCGGCGCCGACACCCACATGGCGTTCCTCGAAGCGGACGGCCTGCGCCGCTTCGGCGGCGTCACCCTCGTGCCGGTCGAGCAGGGCCCCGACGGCCTGCCCGACCCCGGCGCCCTCACCGCGCTGCTCACCGCCGGCACCGACGGCCGGCCCACCGTGGTGTGCCTGGAGAACACCAGCATGATGCGCTCCGGCAACGCCCTGGACGCCGCCGCCACCCGTACCGTCGCCGACCTCGCCCACCGCCACGGCGCCCACTTCCACCTCGACGGCGCCCGGCTCGCCAACGCGGCCGTCGCCCTCGGCGTCCCGCCCGCCGAACTCGCCGCGCCCGCCGACAGCGTGTCCTTCTCGGTCTCCAAGGGACTCGGCGGCCCGGTCGGCGGACTCCTCTGCGGAACCCGCGCGTTCCTCTCGTACGCACGGGAGTTGAGGACCTGGCTCGGCGGCTCCCTGCACCAGGCCGGGATCGTCGCCGCGCCCGCCCTGGTCGCCCTCGGCCGCCTGCCGGAACTCGCCGCCGACCACGAGAAGGCCGCCCTGCTCGCCGACGGACTCGCCACGGTGCCAGGCGCCGAGGTGCTGCGCCCGCCCCGGCCCACCAACATGGTCATGGCCAGACTCGCCGGACTCGCCGCCGACACCTGCGCAACACGCCTCGCCGAGCACGGAGTTCGCGTTCTCCCCCTGCCGAACGGCCATGTCCGCTTCGTGGCGCACCGGTCACACGACATGATCAGTGTGCGCGCGGCCGTCAGTGCGCTGAGGGCCGTGGCGGCCACACTGCCCACCGGGCCGAGCCGACAACCGAACGAGCCCACCCCCGACGGGGAGGCTCCGTGACATCGATGGAGGAAACATGACCGACCTGCCCCCGCGCGGTCTCGAAGAGCGGCTCAAGGACACCCGCGCCAGGCTGGAGAACGACGTCGACCTCTGGGTCGCCACCGCCGGCGCCGAGGGCGGGGTCCACCTCATCCCGCTCTCCTACCTGTGGGACGGCACCGCCTTCCTCATCTCGACGCCCCGCGCCTCGGTCACCGGCCGCAACCTCCTCGCCGACGGCCGGGTCCGCCTCGGCCTCGGCCCCACCCGCGACGTGGTCATCGTCGACGGCCTCGCCGAGCCGGTGGACATCGCCGACCTCGGCGAGGGAGCGGGCGACGCCTTCGCCGCCAAGACCGGCTTCGACCCGCGCGAACTCGACCAGCCCTACCAGTACTTCCGCATCCGCCCGCAGCGCACCCAGGCCTGGCGCGAGGCCAACGAACTGGCCGGCCGAAGCCTCATGCGCGACGGCGCCTGGCTCGGCTGACCCACCCCACCGCCCCACCCGCCGCCGGCCGGTCACCCCGTGACCGGCCGGCGGCCGTGCGGCCCGGCCGGGGTCCAGTCGTTCTTGACCGGCCCTGAAGAGTCCTTTGTCAGGCTGCGACGGCAATGCATCCGTCGATATTTCTGGAAGGGCGAACATGGGGACAATCGAGGTTCCGGTCCTGATCGTGGGCGGTGGCGGATGCGGTCTGTCCGCCTCCGTCTTCCTGGCCGACCAGGGCGTCGACCATCTGCTGGTGGAACGGCACCCGGACACGTCGAGGATTCCGAAGGCGCACTATCTCAACCAGCGCACGATGGAGATCTTCCGGCAGCACGGGATCGCCGACGACGTGCTCGCCGAGGCGGCACCGCTCGAGCTCTTCGGCAAGGTGCGCTGGATGACGACGCTCGCGGGCGACGGTCCGATGGACCGCCGTCTGATCCACGAGATGGACGCCTTCGGCGGCGGCGAACTGCGCGAGAGCTACGAGGAGGTGGGGCCCGTCCTGCCGGCGAAGCTGCCGCAGATGTGGCTGGAGCCGATCCTGCGCCGCCACGCGGAGAACCGCAGCCCCGGCCGGATCCTCTTCCACCACGAGCTGACGACCTTCTCCGACGAGGGCGACCACGTCACCGCCGAGATCCGGAACGTCGAGACCGGCGAGGTCACCACCGTCAAGGCGCAGTACCTGATAGGCGCCGACGGCGGCCGGTTCGTCGGCCCCGAGGTCGGCATCAAGCTGGAGGGCCCGCCCGGACTCGTCAACACCACCACGGCCTACTTCTCCGCCGACCTGTCCGAGTGGTGGGAGGAAGGCACGCTCATCACGCACTTCCTCAGCCCCGAGGACCCCGACCTCTCCAGCAACCTCATCGAGATGGGGCCGAGCTGGGGCAAGGCCTGCGAGCAGTGGGGCCTGCACTTCGCGCCCGGCCCGCCCGGACGCTGGGACGCCGAGACCGTCATCCCCCGCATCCGCGAGCTGCTGCACCTGCCGGACCTCGAGATCGAGGTGCACAAGGTCACCGACTGGATCGTGCACGCCCACCTCGCCGACCGTTACCGCGTCGGCCGCGTGCTGATCGCCGGCGACGCCGCGCACCGCCAGCCGCCCGCCGTCGGCCTCGGCCTCAACACCGGCATCCAGGACGCCCACAACCTGGCCTGGAAGCTGGCCGCCGTCATCAACGACGGCTCGCCCGACAGCCTCATCGACACCTACGAGGCCGAGCGCCGTCCCGTCGGCCGCGAGAACGTCGACTGGGCCGTCTCCGCCGCCTCCCACCACCAGGTCGTCATCGACGCCATCGGCGCCGGCCACAACATCCCGGCGGGCCGCCGCCTCCAGCGCCTGGAGGCCTACTTCGCCCCCGGCCAGGACGGCGACACCGTGCGCGCCCGGGCCCTGGAGATCTTCCACACCCACAGGGGCGGCTGCCAGTCGCTCGACATGGAGGTGGGCTTCGGTTACGAGGCGGGCGCGCTCGTCCCCGACGGCACCGAGCGCCCGGGCCGCGTCCCGATGCGCAACGAGCACACGCCGACCTCCCGCCCCGGGCACCGGCTGCCGCACGCCTGGATCAGCAAGGACGGCGAACTCCTCTCCACCCTCGACCTCACCGGCACCAGCGGCTACACGCTGATCACCGGCCCCGAGGGCACCGCCTGGTGCGAGGCGGCCGAGCGCGTGGCGGAGAAGTACTCGGTGCCGCTCGTCACGGCCCGGATCGGCGCGGGCGGCGACTACGAGGACGTCGACGGCGGATGGCAGGCCGTCCGGCAGATCACCGGCGCCGGCGCGCTCCTGGTCCGCCCGGACCAGCACGTCGCCTACCGCGCCACGGAGGCCGGCGAGGACCCCGAGCAGATCCTGTCCGAGGTGTTCGCGTCCGTCCTGGACCGCTGACCCCTCTCCCGGCACGACGAGAAACGGACCACGAGCGACGGACCACGAGAAACGGACCACGAGAAGGGGCCGTACCCGATCGGGTACGGCCCCTTCTCGTCGCCCTCGGGGCGGGAAGCCCGGGTCAGACGCCCACCGCGACCTCGCGGGCCGCGGCCTCCTTCTTCAGGAAGCCGAGGACCTGGTCGGCCGCCTTGCGGGCAGTGGCCATGCAGACACCGACGCCCACACCGTCGTACAGGGCGCCGCAGACCGCCAGACCGGGCTGCTCGGCCACCGACTCGCGGATCCGCTTCACCCGGTCGAAGTGGCCGACCGTGTACTGCGGGAGGGCGTCGTCCCAGCGGCTCACCCGGCTCGCCACCGGCGGGCCGGTGACGCCGATGGCCTCGGCGAGCTCGGCCGCCGTGACCGCGACCAGGTCGGCGTCGTCGCGCAGCAGGTGGTCCTCGCCGTAGCGGCCGAGGGCGCAGCGGACGATCTCCACCTCGCCGGCCAGATGGGGCCACTTCACGGTGGTGAAGGTGACCTCCTTGACGACCTTCCCCTCCGTCGCGGGCACCCGGTAGGCGGCGTAACCACGGCCGTGCAGGCCGCCGTTGGCGAACGCCGCGTGCGGGTAGGCGAGCGTCACCGTCGCCACGCTGGAGTACGGGACCTCGGCGAGCGCGGAGACGGCCGCGGAGGTGCCGGGGACGCCGGAGAGCAGCCGGCCCGCCGGTCCCGCCGGTACGGCGATGACGACGGCGTCGGCGTCCAGGTACTCCGGGTCGCCGGCCGGGCCCACCGTCAGCCGCCAGCCGTCGGCGGTCCGGGTGAGCTCCCGCACGGACGCCCCGGTGCGCAGCGAGGCGTCCGGCGCGGCGGCGAGCACCTCGCGCACCAGCGTGGGCGGCAGCGAACCGAAGCCGCCCTCCAGGGTGGCGACGCTCACCGGCGGCGGCTTCTCGCCCTCCGCGAGCACCGGCGTCAGCGAGCCCGCCGCGTCCGCGAGGGAGGCGTGGTTGCGGGACGCCATCGCCAGCGGGGTCAGCGTCGCCTCGAACGACAGGTCCTCGGCGCGCCCGGAGAACACCCCGGCGAGGAAGGGGTCGACGAGCTTGTCCACGACCTCCTGGCCGAGGCGCCCGCCGACGAAGGACGCGACGGACACGTCCCCCTCGCGGTCGAAGGAGGGCAGCGCCAGGTCCTGGCGGGCCCGCTCGAGACCGGCGGCCGAGAGGACGCCGGAGCGCGCCAGATCGTCCATGTCGCAGGGCACGCCCATGAACTGACGGTCCGGCTGGTGACGTATGCCGTCCTTGGTGAGGATCGCCGAGGCGGTGACGCCCGCCGACATGATGCGCTCGCCGAGCCCCGCGTCCTTGATCAGACCGGTGGTCTTGCGGCGGTTGGCGTACAGCGACTCGGCGGCCTCGTCGACCGGCACGCCCGCCACCTCGGAGACCTTCAGCTTGCCGCCGATCCGGTCCGAGCCCTCGAGGAGCGTCACCCGGACCGGCTCGTTCCGCAGGTAGAACGCGGCGGACAGGCCCGCGATGCCACCTCCGACGATGACCACATGGGGCTTTCCGCTCGCCTGATCCCGTTCGCTCCCGGCCATTCCACCAGCTCCTTGATGAATGATGCATACGGTGTCGTAGGGCCCGCCCCGGCGCCGACGGGTCGGCACCACGGCAGGCTTCGGCAGTCTGACCGGCGCTCCAAGAACCCCGGTCGAGTGCGGCTCTAGGGCCGCCGCGCCGTGCCGAACCAGCGCGTGAGGGCGTCCGTGAGGTCGTCGACGCTGCCCGGGGAGGTCCAGGCGACGTGGCCGTCGGGGCGGACCAGGACCGCGTCGAGTGCGGGCTCCGGAGCGTCGGCCCAGGTGCCAGTGACGACGTCGACCCGGTCGGCCAGACCGGCCGCGGCTTCCGCGGGGCCGGCGTCGCCCGTGGTGATCAGCAGGCCGCGCCCGGTGCGCAGCAGCTCGGCGACCCGGACGCGGGTGCCGTCGGGCAGGTCGAGGGCGCGGGCGGGCGGCATGCGGAGGCCGAGCAGCGGGTGGTCGCCCTTGCCCAGGTCGTAGCGGACGCCGAGGTTGCTCAGCATGCCGGCGAGGTGCCCGGCGGCGTCCGGGTGGGAGACGAGCTCGGTCATCAGGGAGCGGACCGGGTCCATGTCCTCGCCGGTGAGCCGGAGTTCGATCGCCGCGCGGGCGTTGCGGGCCAACTGCGCGCCTACCGGGTGGCGTTCTGCGTGGTACGTGTCGAGCAGGCCGTCGGGCGCCCAGCCCCGTACCGTCGCCGCCAGCTTCCAGCCGAGGTTGACCGCGTCCTGCACGCCCACGCTGAGCCCCTGCGCCATGGCCGGGGGCTGGATGTGCGCCGAGTCGCCGGCCAGGAACACCCGGCCGCTGCGGTACGCGGCGGCGGCCCGGGAGGCGTCGGTGAAGCAGCTGATCCAGCGGCACTCGCCGTGGTGCAGGGACTCGCCGGTCAGCCGCTCCCAGGCGTCGGCGAGGTCGGTGAACGTCAGCGTGTCCCGGTCGCGCGGCGCCGTCCCGGCCTCGTGGACGACGACGCGGGTGACGCCGTTCTCCAGGTCCATCGCCATGATCATGCTGCCGCCCGGCAGGTTCTCGCCGATGCGGCGCTTGCGGGTCTCGATGCCGGTGACGTCGGCGGTCAGGAAGCCGCGGCCGCCGGGCGTGCCGGGGAAGTCGATGCCGGCCAGCTTGCGGACGGAGCTCCGCCCGCCGTCGCAGCCGACGAGATAGCGGGCGGTGGCCGCGGCCGCGCCGTCGGGTCCTTCGAGGGCCACCTCGACGCCGTCGGCGGTCTCCTCGAAGCCGGTCACCTCGTAGCCGCGCAGGATCGGCACGCCGAGCCCGGTCACCCACTCCTCCAGCATCCGCTCGGTGCGGAACTGGGAGACGCCCCGGTGTCCGTAGTGGTTCTCGGGCAGCGCGGAGAAGTCGATCGGCACCCCGCCGAAGTGGCTGTCGGCGGGCTCGGTCGCGCCGAGCCCGCCGAGCAGGCCCCGCTGGTCGAAGCACTCGGCGGTGCGCTGGGTGAAGCTCGCGCCGCGCGACTCGCGCGCCGGGGCGAGCAGCCGGTCGTAGACGACGACGTCCACGCCGCGCAGGCCGAGTTCGCCGGCCAGCATCAGCCCGACGGGGCCGGTGCCGACGACGACGACATCCCGGGCGGTGTCCCTGGGCATACGTGCACTCCTTGGTTCGAGGCGGCCGGTCAACGGCCGGCGGGCTGGGGGACGCGTGCGGTGCCGAACCAGCGCCCGAGGGCCTCGGCGAGGCCGTCGGCGCCGCCGGCGGAGACCCAGGCGACGTAGCCGTCGGGGCGGACGAGCACCGCGTCGAGCGCGGAGACGGGGTCGGTGGTGGTGGCGGGGAGTCCGGCCGCCGGCTCGGTGACCCAGGTGCCGGTCACGAGGTCGACCCGGTCACCCAGGCCCGCCACGAGTTCTCCGACCGTGCCCTCGCCGGTGATGCCGTCGCCGGTGGTGCCCTCGCCGGTGGTGATGAGCAGGCCGCGGCCGGAGCGCAGGAGGTCGGCGACCCGGGCCCGGGTGCCGTCGGGCAGGGCGAGTTCGCGGTGCGGGGGCAGCCGGCGGCCGAGCAGCGGGTGGCCGTCCGCGCCGAAGGCGTACCGGATGCCGAGGCCGCTCACGATGCCGGCGGCCTGCTCCGCCGCGTCCTTGTGGGCGAGGAGTTCGCCCATCACCTCGCGGATCGGGTCCATGGCGTCGTCGCCCAGGTACACCTTCTGCGCGGCCCGCGCGTTGCGGATCAACTCGGTGCCGACCGGGTGGCGTTCGGCGTGGTACGTGTCGAGCAGGCCCTCGGGCGCCCAGCCCCGTACCGTCGCCGCCAGCTTCCAGCCGAGGTTCGCGGCGTCCTGGAGACCGGCGCTGAGCCCCCAGGCGGCCAGCGGCGGGATCTCGTGGGCCGCGTCGCCCGCCAGGAGGACCCGGCCGCGCCGGTACGTCTCCGCGTGCGCCGTGGAGTTGCCGGTGGCCCACACCCACTGCGGCTCGGCGTCGTCGATGGACTCGCCGGTCAGCCGCTTCCAGGCGGCGGCGACTTCGGCGAAGGTCAGCGCGCCCGGCGCCGGGGCGGCGGGCAGCGAGGGGTCGTGGACGACGATCCGCAGCCGGCCGGGCCCGACCGGGGTGCACACCACCATGCGGCCGCCGGGCAGCCGTTCGCCGATCGGCCGGGGCCGCAGGGCCACACCGGTGATCTCAGCGGTGTACATGCCGCGGGTGGCCGGGGTGCCGGGGGCCGCGATGCCGGCGAGGGCGCGGACGGTGGAGTCGGCGCCGTCGCAGCCCACCACATAGGCGGCGGTCTCCTCGCCGGGCCCGCCGGGACCCTCGTACGCGACCACGACGCCCTCGGGGGTCTCGCGCAGTCCGGTGACCTCACGGCCGCGCCGCACCGGCACGCCGAGCTCCGCCAGCCAGCCGGCCAGCGCCTCCTCGGTCCTGGCCTGGGACAGGCCGAGGACGCCGCTGTGGTCCTCGTCGAGCATGCCGAGGTCGAAGCGGACCCCGCCGAAGTGCCCCATCGGGCCCCACCGGAACTCGCCGATCCGGGCCAGCACACCGCGCTGCCCCAGGGTCTCGGCGGCCCGCCGGTTGAAGCCGAGGGCACGGGACTCGCCGCTCGGCTCGGGCAGCTTGTCGTAGACGACCACGTCCACGCCGCCGAGCCGGAGTTCCCCGGCGAGGAACAGGCCGACGGGCCCGGCGCCCACCACGATGACGTCAGTAGTTTTCATCATTAAGACCCTCTGCGCTGTGGCAATGGTTGGCCAGGGTGAAGCTACTCAGCGCCGTGTTCGACTGCAATGAAAAGAATGCGGGCGCGCTGATGCGGCGTTCGACCGCGGAATAGTCCTGCTTGAACGCCGCTATTGAACGCTTGAACGCCGGGACCGAATGGCAATGTCGGAGGTGCTCCCGGGTTTTGCCTCTTACTACCTTCGAGTCCTGAGCAATTCGGCGCGCCTCACCTGGAACGCCCCTCATGAAAGGAAATGACGTGCCGGACGGGAAGATCGCGCTCATCACGGGCGCCAACAAGGGCATCGGATTCGCCGTCGCACGGCAGCTCGGCGAGCGGGGCGTCACCGTCCTCGTCGGCGCCAGGGACGAGGTCCGCGGCAAGGAGGCCGCGGACGCGCTCGTCGCCGACGGGATCACCGCCGAGCCGCTGCTCCTCGACGTGACGGACCCCGCCTCCGTGGCCGCGGCCGCCGACGCGATCGAGCGGCGGTACGGCCGCCTGGACATCCTGGTGAACAACGCCGGGATCGCCGGCGGCTTCCACGGCACGGCGGACGAGGCCACCGCGGACGACCTGCGGGAGGTCTACGAGACCAACGTCTTCGGCGTGGTCACCGTGACCCGCGCGCTGCTGCCGCTGCTGCGCCGCTCCGCGGCCGGCCGCGTCGTCAACCTGTCCAGCCACGTGGGGTCGCTGACCCTCAACTCGGATCCGGGCTCGCCGCTCGCGGGCCTCGACATGATCGCCTACCAGTCCTCGAAGACCGCGCTCAACGCGCTGACGGTCGCCTACGCGAAGGCGCTGCGCGGGACAGCGGTCAAGGTCAACGCCGCCCTCCCCGGAGTGGTGGCGACGGACATCAACCACCATCGCGGCCACCGCACTCCCGCCGAGGGCGCCGGGATCGCGGTCCGCCTCGCCCTGCTCGACGAGGCCGGCCCTTCGGGGGCCTGCCTGGCGGACGACGGAACCGTGCCGTGGTAGCGCGGCTCGGCTCCGACCGAGAGTCACCCACAGAGAAAGAGGAACGGCTGTGCTCCAGATAACGATCGGCGACCTCCAGACCATCATGCGGCAGTGCGCGGGCGAGGCCGAGGACGCGCTGCCCCTCGACCAGGCGCCCGACAGCCCCTTCGACGAGCTGGGTTACGACTCCCTCGCGCTCCTGGAGACGTACAGCCGGATCGAGCGGGACTTCGGCATCGAGCTGAACGAGGACGAGATCGGCCTGATCAACACCGCCGGGGACCTCGTCGAGTTCGTGAACTCGCTGCTCCAGCTGAAGGTCATGTCGGCGGCCTGATCCCGCGCGGGATCGCGGCCGCTCGCGGCCACCCCATCGGAACGTCACGCCGGGCGGGAACCCGCCGGGCGACTCACACGGAGGAAGACAGTGGCGGTTGAAGGAACGATCCTGGTGCTCGGCGGTACCGGCCGGCAGGGCGGGGCGGTCGCCCGCGAACTGCTGCGCCGCGGCGCCGGCGTGCGCGCCCTGGTCCGGGACCCGGGCAAGGAGGAGGCGCGGGCCCTCGCGGAGGCGGGCGCCGTCCTCGTCCAGGGCGACCTGGACGACCCGGCCTCGCTGCTCGCGGCCATGCGGGGCGCCGACGGCGTGTTCAGCGTCCAGACCTTCCGCGGCCCCGGCGGCTGCGAGGCGGAGGTGCGCCAGGGCAAGGCGGTCGCCGACGCCGCCGTCGAGGCCGGGGTCCGGCACTTCGTCTACAGCTCGGTCGGCGGCGCGGACCGGGACACCAGGGTCCCGCACTTCGAGAGCAAGCTGGAGGTCGAGGAGTACCTGCGGACGCTCGACCTGCCGACGACGGTGCTGCGGCCGGTCATGTTCCACGACATCCTCCTCGACATCGCCCCGCGCCCGGTCGAGGGCGAGCTGGTCCTGTCGATGTGGCTGGACCCGGCGACGCCCGTGCAGCTCATCGCGACCAGCGACATCGGCGTCTTCGCCGCGGAGGCCTTCGAGCACCCGGAGGCCTGGCTCGGCCGGGTCGTCGAGATCGCCGGCGAGGCCCTGACCGGACCGCAGATGGCCGCGGCCTTCGAGGCCGCGTCCGGGGTGCCGACCCGCTACCAGCAGCTGCCCATCGAGCCGCTGCGCGCCCACCGCGAGGACCTGGCCAACATGTTCGACTGGTTCGAGCGCGACGGCTACCACGCCGACCTGCCCGAACTCCGCCGCATCCGGCCGAACCTGGTCTCCCTCGAGGCATGGCTGAACGACAACTGGACCGCCCCCCTCGTGGGGGCCCGACGCTGACGACATGGCTCGCGGAGCTCTCAGGAGAAGATCGGATCGCGGGTACGGGTGCGCTTGAGCTCGAAGAACCCGTCGGTCCCCGCCACCGCGAGCACACCGTCCCAGAGCCGCACGGCGGCCTCGCCGCGCGGGGTCGGCGTCACGACGGGACCGAAGAACGCCACGTCCCCCACGGCGACGACGGGGGTGCCCACATCGGTGCCGACGCGGCCGATGCCGTCCTGGTGCGAGGCCCGCACCGCGGCGTCGTACGCGTCGGACCCGGCCGCTTCGGCGAGCGCCGGGTCGAGGCCGGCGGCGGTCAGCGCCGCCGCGTAGGTGGCCCGCTCCTTGGGCTCCTTGCCGAGGTGGAAGCGGGTGCCGAGCTCGGTGTAGAGACCGCCGATGACCTCGGAGCCGTACTCCTTCTCGGCGGCGGCGAGCACCCGGACCGGCTCCATCCGCAGGGCCAGGTCCCGGTGCCAGCGCTCCGGCAGGTCGGGGCGGCCCTCGTTGAGCACGGTCAGGCTCATGATGTGCCAGCGCACGTCGAGGGGCCGGTGCCGCGCGACCTCGTGGATCCAGCGGGAGGTCAGCCACGCCCACGGGCAGGTCGGGTCGAACCAGAAGTCGACCGGGGTCGGGGTGGTGTGCGGCAACGTCGGCTCCTCGAAGTGTGCGTGCTCGTGTCCGTCGGCTCGGTCAGTAGTTGCCCAGGCCGCCGCAGACGTTCATGGCCTGCGCGGTGACGGGGGCCGCCGCGTCGGAGACGAGGTACGAGACGAGGCCGGCCACCTCCTCGGCGGTGGAGTAGCGGCCCAGCGGGATCTTCGCCTCGAAGCGCTCCAGGATCTCCGCCTCGGAGGTCTCGAAGTGCGCGGCGTAGCCCTGGCGGACCCGCTGCGCCATCGGGGTCTCGACATAGCCGGGGCAGACCGCGTTGACCGTGACGCCGGTCTTCGCGAGCTCCAGGCCCAGCGCCTTGGTGAAACCGATGACACCGTGCTTCGACGCCGAATAGGGGGCGCCGAGGACGACTCCCTGCTTACCGCCCGTGGAGGCGATGTTGATGATGCGACCCCAGCCGCGCCCGACCGGATCGCCCTTCTTCAGGACGGCGCGCGTCATCAGGAAGACGCTGTTCAGGTTGGTGTCGATGACGTCGTACCAGAGCTCGTCCGCGATCTCCGCGGTCTCGCCGCCGCCGCTGCGGCCGGCGTTGTTGACCAGGATGTCGATCCGGCCGTACCGCTCGACGACCTCGCCGACCAGGCGGTCCACGTCGGCGGGCTTGCGGACGTCGGCGGCCAGCCCGTCGGCGTCGTGACCCGCGGCGCGGAGCTTGGCGACCGTCTCCTGGACGTTCTGCTCGTTGCGCGCGCAGAGGAAGACCTTGTGCCCCTGGCCCGCGAGGTTCTCGGCGACGGCCAGGCCGATGCCGCTCGTTCCGCCGGTGATCAGCGCTACCTGCTGTCCGTTCTCGGCCATTCCGCCTGCTCCTTCTCGGGATGTATGTGGGGCCTTGCCAATCTGACAAGGAGGCCCGGAATCCCGGTCGAGGAGCAGTGGAGGTAACGGTGCGTTCAACCGCACAGATTCTCCGGTTGAACGTTCGAGTCAACAATTTCAAAAGTGTCTGGTTGCGGGTCCGAGAAGCGCCGACCTATCTTCGGGAAATCCACGAAAAAGGTGCTCCGGAAGGAAAGTCATGTCCGAAAAGACCGAGGTCCGCGACCAGTCCGACTCGTACGCCCTGCTCGACCTGATCCAGGGTGCCGTCATTACCCAGGCCCTTTCCGTCGCGGCCAAGCTCGGTGTCGCGGACGTCCTCGCCGACGGCCCGCTGTCCGCCGCCGACATCGCGGGCCGCGTCGGCTCCGACGCCAAGGCGACCCACCGCGTCCTGCGCGCCCTCGCCGGCCACGGCGTCTTCGCCGCCACCGCGGACGGCCGCTACGAGAACACCCCGCTCTCGGACAAGCTCCGCGAGGACGCCCCCGACTCGATGCGCGGCTTCGCCGTGCTGATGAGCCACCCGCTGCTGCACGAGGAGTGGGGCCACCTCGCCACCACCGTCGAGACCGGCGAGCCCAACCTGCCGAAGCTGCGCGGCATGGGCGCGCTCGACTTCTTCCACGCCACCCCGGAGTACGCGCAGGTCTTCTTCCAGGCCTTCGGCGGCCTCTCCCTCTCGGAGACCGGCCCGATCCTGGACGCCTACGACTTCACCCAGTTCTCCACCGTCGTCGACGTCATCGCCGGCCGCGGCAACCTGCTCGCGGGCATCCTCCAGCAGGCCCCCGACGTCAAGGGCGTGCTGTACGACTCCGAGGTCGCCACCGTCGACTCGCAGTCGCTCTTCGAGGAGGCCGGCGTCGCCGACCGCTTCACCATCGAGCACGGCGGCTACCTCGACAAGCTGCCCTCGGGCGCCGACGCCTACGTCTTCAAGCACATCATCCACGACTTCTCCGAGGAGGACGCCGTCACCGCCCTGCGCAACGCGCGCGAGGCGATCGCCCCCGGCGGCAAGCTCCTCGTCATCGAGTACGTGCTCCCCGAGAACAACGAGCACCACCTCGGCCACACCATCGACCTCTGGCTGATGCTGATGCTGGGTGCCCAGGACCGCACGCTCGCCGAGTACACCGAGCTGTTCGCGAAGGCCGGCTTCCAGGTCACGCGCGCCGTCCCCACCAGCGCGCCGATCTCCATCATCGAGGCGATCGCGGTCTGATTCCGCGTACCGCCGGTCCCCCCATCGCAGAGGTCGAGGCTCAGGACAGGAAAACATGGATACCGATGTGATCGTGATCGGTGCGGGGCCGGCGGGGCTGACGCTCGCGGCCGAACTCCGCCTCGGCGGCGCCGACGTCGTCGTCTTCGAGCAGCGGGGGGAGCGGAGCTGGGAGTCGCGCGGCATCGGCTTCACCGCGCGCGCCACCGAGATGTTCCACCAGCGAGGGATCCTCGAACGCCTGGAGAACATCGAGGTCACCCGGCAGGGCCACTTCGGCGGCCTCCCGATCGACTACGGGGTGCTCGAAGGCTCGCACTTCGGAGTGCGCGGCGCCCCCCAGTACAAGATCGAGGAGATGCTGGAGCAGCGGGCCCTCGAACTCGGCGCCGACCTGCGCCGAGGCTACGAGTTCACCGGCTTCACCGAGGACGAGGACGGCGTCACCGTCACCGTCCGCGGCCCCGAGGGCATCGAGGAGCACTCCGCCCGCTACCTGGTGGGCTGTGACGGCGGGCGGAGCACCGTACGGCGCCAGGCGGGCTTCGAGTTCGCCGGCTCCGACGCCACCCGCGAGATGTACCTCGCCGACGTCCGCGGCTGTGACATCAAGCCCCGCATGATCGGCGAACTGCGGCCCAACGGCATGGTCATGGCCGCGCCGCTCGAAGAGGGCTACACCCGCATCATCGTCTGCGAGAACGGCACCCCGCCCGACCGCCGCGAGGTCACCTTCCCGCAGGTCGCCGACGCCTGGCAGCGGCTGACCGGCGACTCCATCCACCACGGGGAGACCCGCTGGGTGAGCGCCTTCACCGACGCCACCCGCCAGGCCACCGAGTACCGGCGCGGCCGGGTCCTGCTGGCCGGCGACTCCGCGCACATCCACCTGCCCGCGGGCGGGCAGGGGCTCAGCGTCGGCGTGCAGGACTCCTACAACCTCGGCTGGAAGCTGGCGGCGACCGTCCGGGGCACCGCCCCCGAGGGGCTGCTCGACACCTACCACGCCGAACGCCACCCGGTGGGGGCCCGGCTGCTGCGCAACACCCTCGCGCAGGGGACGCTCAACCTCACCGGCAAGTCCGTCGAGCCGATGCGGGCCGTCATGGCCGAGCTCGTCGCGCTCCTTCCGGTGGCCCGGCACCTGTCCGGCATGGTCAGCGGCTTCGACATCCGGTACGACACCGGCGCCGGCGACGCCGCGCACCCGCTGCTCGGCACCCGGCTCGCCGACCGCGAGCTCGAACTCGCCGACGGCGGCAGCGACCGGACCGCCCGGCTGCTCCACGCCGCCCGGGGCGTCCTCGTCACCTCCGACGAGGAGACGGCCCGCGCCGCCGCCGGCTGGGCCGACCGCGTCGACGTCGTCCGGGTGAAGAGCTTCCCGGCGGGACCCGAGGAGGGCGGCGCCCCGACCGGGTCGGTCCTCGTCCGCCCCGACGGCTACATCGCCTGGACCGCCCCCGACGGCGGCGACCTCCAGGCCGCCCTGCACCGCTGGTTCGGCGAAGCCGGCTAGAGGCCCCGCTTACCGAGAGGAGAAGAAACGTGACCGAGAACGCGGTACGTGAAACGGAACACGAGATCAACGTCTCCGCCCCCGCCGAACTGGTGTACGCACTGATCGCGGACGTCGCCAGGTGGCCGGAGACCTTCCCCCCGACCGTGCACGCCGAGGTCGTCGAACGCGACGGCGACGACGAGCTCATCCAGCTCTGGGCCACCGCCAACGGCACCGCCAAGACCTGGACCTCGCGCCGCGTCCACGACGCCGCCAACAAGAGCGTGACGTTCCGTCAGGAACGCTCGCAGCACCCCGTCGGCGGCATGGGCGGCGCCTGGATCGTCGAGCCCGTCACCGACGACACCTGCCGGGTCCGGCTGCTGCACGACTTCCACGCGGCCGGCGACGACCCCGCCGACCTCGAATGGATCACCCAGGCCGTCGACCGCAACAGCGCCTCCGAACTCCAGGCCCTCAAGGCGAGCGCCGAGGCCGGCGGCCCCGACGACCTCCTCGTCTTCGACGACACCGTCACCGTCGAGGGCAGCGGCAAGGACGTCTACGAGTTCCTCAACGACGCCCAGTACTGGCGCGAGCGCCTCCCGCACGTCGCCCGGGTCACCCTGGAGGAGGACGAACCCGGCCTCCAGATCCTGGAGATGGACACCCGCACCAAGGACGGCTCCACCCACACCACCAAGTCCGTCCGCGTCTGCAAGACCGCGACCACCATCGTGTACAAGCAGATCGTCCTGCCCGCCCTGATGACCCTGCACACCGGCCGCTGGCTCATCGAGGACCGCCCCGGCGGCGGCGTCTCCGTGACCTCCCGCCACACCGTGCGGATCAACACCGAGAACATCACCACGGTGCTCGGCGAGGGCGTCACCGTCCAGACCGCCCGCGAGTACGTCCAGACCGCCCTCAGCGGCAACAGCCTCGCCACCCTCCGCCTCGCCAAGGCGTACGCCGAGGGTGTCGGCGGCGGACGCACGGCACAGTGACACCGCCCCGGGCGGACGCGCGGGTCGTCATCGTCGGCGCGGGCCCCGTCGGGCTCCTGCTGGCCTGCGAGCTGACACGGGCCCGGGTCGACACGGTCGTGGTGGAACGGCTGGCCCGGCCGATGACCGAATCCCGGGCCAGCCAGCTCAGCAGCCGCACCGCCGAAATCCTCCACGAGCACGGCCTCGACGCCCTGCTCGCCGAAGCCGCGCACGAGCCGCGCACCCACTTCGGCGGGCTCGGCTTCGCCCTCACCCCGGTCGACAGCGCGTACGGGGGCAACTGGAAGGTGCCCCAGTACCGCACCGAGGCCGAACTCGGCGCCCGCGCCACCGGACTCGGCGCCACCGTGCTCCGCGGACACGAACTCACCACCCTCACCGAGGAGACGGACCACGTCCGGTGCGGCATCCAGGGGCCCGACGGGCCCCTGACCCTCCGCGCCGACTACGTGGTGGGCTGCGACGGCGCCCACAGCACCGTCCGAAGCCTCGCCGGCATCCCCGTCACCTCCACACCGGCGACCAAGGAACTCCTCAGGGCCGACGTCACGGGCCTCACCGTCCGCGACCGCCGGTTCGAACGCCTCGCCGGCGGCTTCGCCGTGGCCATGACCCGGGACGGCATCACCCGGGTGATGGTCCACGCGTTCGGCACCCCCCTCGCCGCACGCTCGGGGCCGCCCGCCTTCGACGAAGTCGCCGACGCCTGGCGGCGGGTGACCGGGGAGGACATCTCCACCGGCACCCCCGTCTGGCTCGACGCCTTCGACAACGCCAAGGGCCAGGCCGACACCTACCGCCACGGCCGGGTCCTGCTCGCCGGCGACGCCGCCCACTGGCACCCGCCCGTCGGCGGCCAGGCCCTCAACACCGGGCTCCAGGACGCCGCCGACCTGGGCCCCCGGCTCGCCGCGGCCGTCCACGACCGCGCCGCCCCCCGCACCCTCGACACCTACCACGACACCCGGCACCCCGTCGGCGCACGGGTGCTCCAGCACGTCGCGGCCCAGGAACAGCTGATGCTCGACGGCCCCGGCATCGAGCCGCTGCGCACGGTGCTCGCCGAACTCATCGGCCTCGACCGGGTCCGCGCCCACCTCACCGCCAGGGCGAGCAACCTCGACCACCGGATCTGACACCGGATCCGAAGAACACACGGGAAGTACGGACACGCATGGAAGGCAGGGAAAGACAGTGACAGCGCAGGACTTTGACACCGACGTCATCATCGTGGGAGCGGGCCCCACCGGGCTCATGCTCGCGGGCGAACTCCGCCTCGCGGGGGTCGACGCCGTCGTACTGGAGCGGCTCACCGAGCCGATGCGCCAGTCGCGCGCACTCGGCTTCTCCGCCAGGACCATGGAGGAGTTCGACCAGCGCGGACTCCTCGGCGCGTTCGGCGACATGGGCGTCATCCCGATCGGCCACTTCGGCGGCATGCCGCTCGACTACACCGTCATACCCGGCGGCAACTTCGGCGTGCGCGGCGTCCCGCAGGCCCTCACCGAGGCCATCATCAACAAGTGGTCGACCGGCCTCGGCGCCGACATCCGCCGCGGCTGGGAGGTCACCGGCGTGACCGACGGCGCCGAAGGCGTCGAGGTGACCGCCGACACCCCCGAAGGACCGCGCACCCTGCGCGCCCGCTACGCCGTCGGCGCCGACGGCGGCCGCAGCGTCGTCCGCAAGCTCTCCGGCATCGACTTCCCCGGCCAGACGGCCACCATCGAGATGCTGATGGCCGACGTCACCGACGTCCAGGTGCGGCTGCGCCCCACCGGCGAGCTCGGCGACGCGGGCATGGTCGTCGTCCTCCCCGTCGGCCCCAACACCACCCGCGTCGTGGTGTACGAGCGCGGCGCGGGCGTCCGCCCGACCACCGAGCCGCCCACCTTCGAGCAGGTCGCCGACGCCTTCAAGCGCGTCACCGGCGACGACATCAGCACCGGCAAGCCGGTGTGGCTCAGCTACTTCACCGACTCCAGCCGGCAGGCCGCCCAGTACCGCAAGGGCCGGGTCTTCCTCGCCGGCGACGCCGCCCACACCCACATGCCGATCGGCGCGCAGGGCATCAGCGCGGGCCTCGGCGACGCCGTCAACCTCGGCTGGAAGCTCGCCGCCGAGATCAAGGGCACCGCCCCCGAGGGCCTGCTCGACACGTACCACACCGAGCGCCACACCGTCGCGGCCCGCATCCTGGCCAACACGCTCACCCAGCGCAGCCTGTACCTCGGCGGCCCCGAGATGGACCCGATGCGGGCCGTCTTCGCCGAGCTCCTCGCGTACGACGAGGTCCGCAAGCACCTCGTCGGCATGGTCACCGGACTCGACATCACCTACGACGCCGGCGCCGGCGAGCACCCGCTGCTCGGCCGCCGCCTGCCCGACTTCGCCTTCACAGGACCGGACGGCGAGACGACCGCGTACCGCGCCCTGCACGGCGGCCGCGCCGTCCTCTTCGACCTGAGCGGCGACGCCGCCCTGACCGCGGCGGCCCGGCCGTGGAGCGACCGGGTCGACACCGTCACCGCCGCCGCCCGGCCCGAGGGCCCGCTCGCGGACGTCGACGCCGTCCTGGTCCGCCCCGACGGCTACACCGCCTGGATCGCCGGCGACGAGACCGCGCCCCTCACCGACGCCCTCACCCGCTGGTTCGGCCGGGCCGCCGACCTCTAGGACACCCAGACGCCCCGCGCCGCGGGGCGTCCACCCCTTTTTCCCAAGGAGCGACCATGCCGATCATCAGCCCCGAGGCCGGGCACCTGACCGTCCTCAACCTGTTCAAGACCGACTCGCGCGACCGCGTCGACACGCTCGTCACCGAGATGAAGAAGATCGTCGACGTCGCCGCCTACCCGGGCTGGATCTCCAGCACCGTGCACCGCGGCGAGCAGAACCCCGGCACCCTCAACTTCATCCAGTGGCGCGGCATGGACGACCTGGAATCCCGCTACAACGACAGCGAGTTCAAGCACCACACCGTCCCGGTCTTCCGCGAGATCACCACCTACGTCCGCCTCATGCAGAACGAGGTGGAGTTCACCCGGCGCCACCCCGAGCTCGGCGACGTCACCGAGGTCTCGCCCGAGCGCGACGACTACACGGTCGTCGAGATCCTCGGCGTGAAGCCGAACCAGCAGGCCACCCTGGTCAAGACGCTGGACACCACCCACGACTGGCTGGTGGACGTCCCCGGCTACCGCTCGCAGACCGTCATGCGCGGCATCCGCTCCCGCAACCTGGACGGCGGCGAGGGCACCCTGGCGACCGTCGGCACCGACAACGACTTCGTCATCGTCTACTCCCAGTGGGCCTCCAAGGCGGCCTACGACGCCCACCGCAACCAGGCCGAGGCCGACTGGTCCGCGGCCCGCAGCGCCTTCCAGAGCAAGCAGTACGCGCTGATCACCAGCATCGACTGGAACAGCTACCGCGCCGTCCACACCCGCTCCGCCGAGCAGCCCGTCGCGGTCTGACCTCCCGGACACACCACCACGTGGGGCCCCTGGCTTTCGCCAGGGGCCCCACGTGGTTTCCGGTGCTTCCGCGTCACGCGGCGATCTGGTCCCAGTGCCACTGCGAGTCGAACGACGTCACCTCGATGTGCGCGCCCTCCGCGACCAGGCCGGCCGCCAGGCTCGTCGCCCGCGCGACGAACGCGGACAGCCGGTCCGCCGCCAGGAGGTCCTGCTCGTCGAACGGCAGCCCCTCGCAGCGCAGCAGCCGCAGGTCCATGAACCCGTTGAACCGCCGGCCGAGCACCTCCACCGCCTGCGGACTGCGCACGGTGAAGCGCACCTTGGCCGCCACGTGGCCGTTGTGGTGCTGGTCGGAGTAGTACGCGATGTCCGGGATCGCCGGCGGCACGAAGTGGTCGCGCGCCGCGATCTCGGGCACCTTCGGCAGGTTCCCGACCAGGAAGTGCCAGGAGTTGTACTGCATCCGCGAGGAGATGGCCCACGCGGTGTCCGCCAGGTGCGAGACGGAACCGCCGAACAGCCGCGGGGCCTCCGGCGACGGCACCACACAGCAGAAGAAGTGCGGGATCTCCCACGCGGCGATCTTCGGGAACTCCTCCGCGCGCAGCGCCTCGATCAGCGCGGGCAGCGAACGCATCCCGCGGCTCATCGCGAAGTCGGCGTCGAACACCGCCGTCGCCGCCCGCACCGACTCGTACACCAGGGACTCCAGGCCCGAGCCGAAGGAGCCGTGCGGCTCGGCCAGCCAGCCGGGCGCCGCCTCGAGCTCGGCGGACAGCTCCGCCAGGGTGGCGCCGGTGAGCGGCAGCCGCTCCCGCACCCGGGCGCAGAGCGCGGCCTCCAGCTGCTCGGCGTCGTCCTTGACGGGCCCCGCGACCCGCTCGATCTTGTGCATGAGCGGGCCGTAGATCTCCCGGTAGAGCCGGACGGTGCCGGTCGCCATCAGCTCCCGGCGCCGGGCGGCCAGCGCGCCGGCGAGCTCGCCGAGCGCGCCCACCCCGTGCGAGGCGGGGGCCGGCACCGGGGGCAGCGAGGTGTCGGCCGCGTTGTACGCGGTCCGGGTCCGCTCGAAGAGCAGCGCCACGTGGTCGAGCGTGAGCTGCGTCCCGTTGGCCTCCTCGATCCGGCCGTACCCCGACGACCGCACGAGCAGCGTGAGGCAGACGACGAGCAGCACGTCGCTGTCCGACCACAGCTCCAGCGGAACCGTCGCCAGGGTGCTCAGCGCGCAGTCGGGGTGCCCCGGCCGCAGCGTCTTGCCGGTCAGCGTGTTCCGGTCGCGGAAGTTGGTGTACTGCCGCTCGCCCGCGTACAGGATGAACGGCGCGGTCCGCAGGGCCGCCTCCGTGAGGTCGTCGAGCAGCCCGCGGCGGCCGTCCGCGCCCGCCGCGAACAGGTACTGGCGGCAGTCGGCGACCGAGGCGTGCCACCGGTCGTCGGCCAGGGCCAGCTCGACCTGGTAGTCCGCGAGGTCCTCGGCGGACCACGGCACCCGCAGCACGCCGTCGACCAGCTCGGCCTCGCCGCTCAGCGGCCCCTTCGAGGGGACCCGGACGACCAGCCGGCCGCTCCGGTCGAGACCGATCTCGCCGAGGAACGCCGTCGCCGCCCCGTCGGGCCGGTCGACGGTCCTGGCGTCGTCCCGCCACGACCGGCCGACCAGCACCTTCAGCGCGGTCTCGTCCTCCACGGGCAGCGCCCGCAGCTGGATGTCCGCCGGTACGTGCCCGGCGAGCGTGAGCAGCGTGTCGACGGCCGTCGCCAGGTCGGGGGCGTCGACCGCCCGCTGCCAGGTCTGCCGCAGCAGGGCCGGGAAGCCGGAGTTCTCGGGCACCTTGTAGTCGGGTTCCTCCGAGGCCCCGGCCGCCCGGCCGAGACGGCTCGGCCGGCGGCTCTGCCGCGCCTTGGCGAGGGCCGCCCGGCGGGACATGGTGCCGTCCCGCTCGGTGGGGAAGCTCATGCCGCACCCCCGGCCGTCAGGTCGATGTGCTCCCACATGCGGGCCTCCGTCGCCGTCCACTCCTCGTCGACGTAGATGCAGTCGACCGGGCAGACCATCACGCACACCGGGCAGCCCGAGCAGAGCTCCGGCACGATCACCACGTTGAGACCGTCGTCGAAGACCGCCCCGAACTCGGACGGGCAGCTGCGCAGGCAGGTGTCGCAGGTGATGCACTCCGACGTCTCGATCCGCCGCGGCGGCTTCTTCCAGTTCTCGTCCCGCGTCCGCGAGGCGATCCGCTCGGCGCGTCCGCTCCCGGTGACCGCGGGTGTCTCCTTCACCTTCGCCATGTGTGTGCTCTCCTCACAAGAGTCGGCCCGTCAGCGGGTGTTCGCGGTGATCGCGTCGGAGATGCCGTCCCACAGCCGGGTCCGGGCGGCGAGCGCGCGGTCGATGGTCGCCTCGCACTCGACCCACTTGGCCTCGTCGTCGCCGCACAGGTCGGCCAGCATCTGCATGGCCATCGGGGTGTGCTCCTCGGCGTCCACCTGGATGTGGCGGCGGAGGTAGTCGACGAACGTGGACAGCGTGCCGTGGCCGGCGTCGAGCGCGGCGACCTGGTCGAACATGTCGGGGATCAGGTCCTCGCGGCCGAAGGCGAAGGCCGCGGCCTGGCAGTGCACCGGCGCGTTGTCGATGAAGTCCCAGGTGGTGCCCACGAACTCGGCCACCGAACGCGGCACGCCCGCCTCGTCGAGGGCGGCCGGCACCGGACGGCCCGCGCGGAGCAGGCCGATGAAGGCGTCGATGCGGGTGGTGTCCGCGCCGGCCTGGCGCATGCCGTCCACGTACAGCTCGAAGTGGCTGATGAAGCCGTCGCCCAGCTCGTCGCTCTCCTCCACGAGCACGATGTCGTTGATGAGCCTGCGGCTGCCGGTGGCGGCCGACGGCAGCCACGGCACCTCGACGCAGGTCAGCTCGCGCTGGAGGGACTTCAGCAGCGACATGAAGTCCCACACGGCGAAGACGTGGTGCTCCATGAAGGTGACGACCGCGTCCACCGAGTCCAGCTGGTGGTAGATCGCGTGGCTCAGCACCTTCTGGCGGGACGGTTCGATGGCGCCCTTGAGCGTCTCGATGGCGGGGTTCGTGCCGTCCCATTCGTACCGCGACATGACTGTTCTCCTTAGGGTCGGATCTGATGAGGGGTGTGCGTGTACGGCGTGCGGGGTCTGCGGGGTGGAGGTCGGTCAGAAGGCGCCGAAGTACTCGCGGTGCTCCCATTCGGTGACCTCGGCGGTGGGGCCCCCGGGCAGTTCGGCGGCGCACCAGGCGGCGTAGCGGGCGGCCTCGCTCTCCTTGAGCCGGGCGAGGCACTCCTTGAGCGGGGCGCCGAGGAGCCGTTCGGCGCTTTCGCTGGCGCGGAAGGCCTCGACGGCCTCGGGGAGGGTGCCGGGCAGCGGGGGACGGGGGACGCGGTCGGCGGGGACGCCGGAGAGCAGCCCTTCGAGGCCCGCGTGCAGCTGGGAGGCGATGGCGAGGTACGGGTTGGCGTTGGGCTCCCCGATGCGGTTCTCGACGTGGGTCGCGCTGCCGCCGGCGAGGACCCGGACCATGGCGCTGCGGTCCTCGAACCGCCAGTCGACGGAGGTCGGGGCGAGCGCGAACTCGGGGGAGAGGCGCCGGTATCCGTTCACGGTCGGTACGGACAGCAGGCACAGCTCGCGGGCCCGGGAGAGCAGTCCGCCGATGTAGGCCTGGCCCTCGGCGGAGATGGCGTCCTGGTACCCGTCGCCCTCGGCGAACAGGTTGACGTCGGTCTTGGTGCTGCTGACGGACTGGTGGAGGTGCCAGCCGCTGGGGTCGAAGCCC
Source organism: Streptomyces sp. NPDC037273 (assembly GCF_055603625.1). Lineage (NCBI taxonomy): Bacteria > Bacillati > Actinomycetota > Actinomycetes > Kitasatosporales > Streptomycetaceae > Streptomyces > Streptomyces sp. NPDC037273. The sequence continues at coordinate 354,209 of NZ_JBVJVO010000007.1, read as the reverse complement.
TCGATCCGCGGCAGGGTCATGAACGAGGCGTGGTGGCCGCGCCGGCGGCACTCCTGCTTGAGCTGGGTGCGCAGCAGCAGCATCGCGTCGGCGGCGTCGAGCGCCAGCATCGGGTTGAAGGTCGTCTCCAGCTGCCCGGGGCCCGACTCGTGCTCGAACGACCGCAGCGGCAGGCCGAGTCGGATGAGCAGGGCGGCCAGCGGGTCGGCGATGTCGGCGACGGAGTCGTAGGCGCTGTCGAGGTTGAACTGGTAGCCGGGGTTCACGGCCGTCACCTCGGGGGCCGCGCCCTGGAGGCCGAAGCCGTTGCCGGCGTTCCCGACCGGGCCTCCACCGGTCAGCTTGGTGAGGTACCACTCGAGTTCGAGTCCGATGACGGGCGCGAGGTCCTCGCGCTGGTACGCGGCGCAGACGCGGCGCAGCACGTTGCGGGCGGACAGCGGGTGCGGGGTGCCGTCGCGCAGGTACTCGTCGCCGATCACCCAGGCGGTCCTGGCGCCGTCCCTGGGCAGCACCTGGAAGGTGCGCGGGTCGGGGACGAGGACGAAGTCGCCCGCGCCGAGCAGTTCGCCGACGCCGACGCCGGCGTCCTCCAGGAACTCGACGGCCACCGCGTGACCGGTGTCGAAGAGGAAGGGGCCCGCGCTGAAGTCCATGCCGTTGCGGAGGACCGAGCGGAAGACGTCGGCCGGCACCGTCTTGGAGCGGGCCAGGCCGTGCGGGTCGCAGAACACGACCCGGACGAGGTCGACCTCGTCCAGCTGGAGTTCGACCTGCTCGGCGGCCGCGGCCTGCCGGTCGTCCCAGAGTCCGAACTCGGCGACGAACGAGGGGCGTCCGACGCCGCTGTCACCGCCGATCCGGGACCACGTTCTCGAAGCCATGATCAGTTGCCTTTCGCTGTGACGCCGGGGCGGGGCAGGGTGAGGCCGAGCGCCGTCGAGAGGAGCCCGGCGGCCGACAGGGCGAAGAGGTCGTCGTCGGCCGGCTCCGCGGGCTCGGGCGCCGAGGGGGCCGGGGGGACCGGGACGGGGGCGGGGAAGGGGCGCCCGGCGTCCTTCGGAAGCGCGGCGAGCGCCGACCCGAAGAGTGCGGCGGCGGAGATCATGAGGTCGTCGTCGAGCGTCCTGGGCGTCATGGGCGTCTTCCTTCCGTCGTGGTGCCGGGGGGAGTCAGGGAAAGGCCGAGGGCCGTCTCGAGGAGGCCCGCGGCGGAGAGGACGAGGCCGTCGTCGCCGACGCGGCCCACGAGCTGGAGCCCGGCCGGCAGCCCGGCCGGGGTGAGGCCGACGGGCAGCGAGAGCGCGGGCTGGCCGGTCAGGTTGAAGGGGTACGCGGCCGGGGACCAGGACAGCCACCGCAGGTCCGCGGGGTCGGCGGCCCACGGCGGGGCGATGGCCTCGGCGGCGAACGCCTCGATCGGCACCGTCGCCATGGCCAGCAGGTCGTACGTCTCCATCACCGCGGCGAGCCGGGTCCGCAGGGCGAGCCGGACCGCCTCGGCGCGCGCGACGGCGGCGGCGCTCAGCGAGCGCCCGTACCGCACGACCGCCAACCGGCCCTGGTCGCAGCGGGGTTCGTCCTCGGGCGCGGTGCCGTGCGCGTCCGCGGCGGCGAGGATGTCCACCAGCGCGCCGTACGGGTCGGGGAACGGGACCTCGATGCGCTCGACGCGGTGTCCGAGCGCCGTCAGGACCGGCAGGACGCCCTCGGTGACGTCGCGGACCGGCCGTGACGTCCCGGGGAACTCGATCCAGCCGATCCGCAGCGGCCCGAGCGCGGCCCGAGCCGGAGGCGGTGCGGCCCACGAGTCGGGGTCGCGGGCGTCGGGCCCCGCGAGCACCGCCATCAGTTCGGCGGCGTCCGCCACGCTCCGGGTCAACGGTCCCACGTGGGACAGCCGTTCGGCGCAGGCGGGCACGTAGGGGATGCGCCCGTACGAGGGCTTGAACCCCACGACCCCGCAGAACGCGGCCGGAATGCGCACCGATCCGGCACCGTCGGTGCCGAGCGAGGCGGTGCACAGGCCCGCCGCCACCGCCGCGGCCGAACCGCCGCTGGAACCGCCGGCCGTCCGGTCGGGCGACCAGGGGTTACGGGTGGGGGCGCCGAGCCGTCCGACGGTGCTCGCGCTCCACCCGTACTCCGATGTGGTCGTCTTGCCCACCACGATCGCGCCGGCCGCGCGCAGCCGCGCCACGGAGGGCGCGTCGGCGGCGGTACGGTGGTTGGGCAGCAACGACCCGCGCCGGGTGGGGAGTTCCTCGGTCTGGATGAGGTCCTTCACCGACACGGTGACGCCGAGCAGCGGCCGGCCGCGGAAGGCGGCCGGGCCGAGCCGGGCGACCAGCAGGTCGGCCGTCGCGGCCTCGCGCAGCGCACGGGCCTCGGCCACCTCGACGTACGCACCGAGCTCCGGGTCCGTCGCACGGATGGCACCGAGCACGTCCTCGACGTGCCCGGTGACCGTGGAATGACCTTCGAGAAGTAATTGGCGGGATTCCTGAATGCCGTGGCAGATCGGCTGCCTGCTCTTCGTTGCGGTGGACTCTGACACGAGACCACTACAAGTCATCGTCTGAATTCCTGGCAACTTACGGATTGCATCGCGTTGCATCTGCTGCATTCCGCACTTGAACGGGATTTCTTGCGCAGGTGAAGGGTGGAGAGCAGCATGTTTCCGAGGTAATTCAAACGTACTGACACGCACTCACGCGCTACTTAATCGCACAGGAGAAGACCCGATGAGTCCACGGATGGACAACCCTTCGCTGGTCGTTCCCGGCGCCCTGCAGCCCCTGCTCGACCTGACCGAGGTCATCGGCAAGGTCGGCGTACCGCAGACGACGCTCGACCTGGTCCGGCTGCTCGTCAGCGAGATCAACGGCCGCATCTACACCCTTGAGGACATCGCGGACAAGGAGGACAAGCGCCTCGCCCAGGTGTCGGACTGGCGCAACCAGACCGTCTTCGACGCCGCCGAGCGCTCCGCCCTCGCGATGGCCGAGGCCGTCACCCTCATGACGGACCCGGTGGACATGGCCCCCGACGAGGTCTGGGAGGAGTCCGCCAAGTACTACAACGACGAGCAGCTCGGCGCCATCGTCATGCACATCGGCCTGGTCAACTTCTGGAACCGCGTGAACGTGGCGACCCTCCAGGAACCCGCGGCCTTTCGCTGAGGAAGGGGACACGGCACCGTGCTGAAGCTCATCAACGCCGGTCTCGGCAGGACCGGCACCACGTCCCTCAAGGTGGCCCTCGACCGGCTCGGTCTCGGGACCTGCTTCCACATGTTCGACATCGTCGGCGACGGCGAGCGCCTCGAACAGTGGGCGAAGATCGTCTGTGACGGCGAGGAGCCCGACTGGGCCGCCCTGTACGAGGGTTACACCTCCGCCGTGGACGGACCCTGCGCGGTCTACTACCGGCAGATCGGCGAGGCGTTCCCCGACGCCAAGGTGATCCTCACGGTCCGCGAGGCCGAGGGCTGGTACCGGAGCACGTACGACACGCTCTACCAGTTCGTGCTCAAGAGCGCCGAGCACCCGCCGGAGCCCGGCTCCCGCCAGGCCCGGCTGCTCGACCTCACCCGCACCATGGTGTGGGACGGCGTCTTCGACGGCCGGTTCGAGGACAAGGACCACGCCATCGCCGCGTACCACCGCCACAACGAGGAGGTCGTGCGCGCCCTCGGCGCGGACAACGTCCTCGTCTACGACGTGAAGCAGGGGTGGGAGCCGTTGTGCGCCTTCCTCGGTGTCGACGTCCCCCAGGAGGAGTTCCCGCACGCCAACGACTCCGCGGCCATGCGTCAGCGGATCGCCGCGGCGGCCGGAGCCGGCCCGGTCTCCGCCGGCTGAGTCAGCGAGGAGCATGCGGTGCTGATCACGGAAATGGCGGTGCCCGGCGCGTACCGCGTCGAGCCCGAGCCGCTGAGCGACCGGCGCGGGTACTTCTTCGAGTCGGTGAAGACCAGCGCGCTCCTCGCCGAGAGCGGCTGGGAGTTCTCGGTCCGGCAGGTCAACTACTCGGTGTCGAAGCGGAACACCCTCCGGGGCATCCACGGCACCAAGGTCCCGCCCGGCCAGGCGAAGTTCGTCACCTGCGTCCGGGGGAGCGCCCTGGACATCGCGGTCGACCTCAGGGTGGGCTCGCCGACGTTCGGCCACTACGACGTCACCTACCAGAGCCCGGAGTCGGGGACGGCGGTGTACCTGCCCGACGGCGTCGGGCACGCGTTCCTCGCCCTCACCGACGACACGTGCATGAGCTATCTCTGCTCGCAGGAGTACGTGCCGGGGACGATGATCGACGTCGACGCGCTGGACCCGGAGCTCGCCCTGCCGTGGAACCTCACGGAAGCCCCGATCCGCTCGGACAAGGACGCGGTGGCCCCCACCCTGGCCGAGGCCGCGGCCGCCGGCCTGCTCCCGACGTACGAGCAGTGCCTTCCCCGGCCCTTCCTCGCCCTGTGAACGCACCGGACGCGCTGTGAACGCATTCGGGTGGCGGGACGGTCGGTTGAACGCAAGAATTCGTCTTTGATATCGCGCCGTGAGGCGCGGGAAATGTGTGGAGGTGGACATGGCGGAGACCAAGCGCAAGCCGGGAACGCCGGGGGCGTTCTCCCGGTGGATGCAGAAGCGAATGAATGCCCGAATGATCCGCAAGGTGCGCGACGGCAAGGCCACGTTCATGGGCATGGACGTGCTGATCCTCAATACGGTCGGCAGCCGCAGCGGCCAGCCGCGGGTGACGCCGGTGGCCTGGTTCGGTGACGGGAAGGACGCCTGGCTGAGCATCGCCTCGGGCGGCGGCACCCAGAACCCGGACTGGTACACCAACCTCATGGCCAACCCGGAGCGGGCCACCGTCGAACTGCCCGGCGGCAGCGGCCCGGTGAAGATCACGCCCGTCAAGCTCGCGGGCGAGGAGCGGGAGGCCGCGTGGAAGCTCATCTCCACCGCGCAGCCCCGGATGATCAAGTACCAGAGCAAGTCCGAGCGGCAGTACCCGATCGTGAAGATGACTCCCCAGTAAGGCGGCTCGTACGCGAGAACGGCAGCCGGTGTCCGAGGACACCGGCTGCCGTTCTTCTGCGTTCCGCTCAGCGGGCGGTGGCGTGCGCGCGGATCCGCGCCATCAACTCGGCCTGGCGCACCAGGTCCTGGTGGTGCCGGGCGCGCGCCGCCGGGTCGACGACGGCCTCGTGGAAGGTCGAGAACACCCCGAGGAACTGGTCCGAGGCCGGCGCCGCGATCCGCGTCACCCGGTCCCGCTGCTCCAGGACGAGCACCGGACGGGCGTCCCGCGAGGGGGTGAAGGCCCACTCCAGGGTCAGCCGCCCCTCGGTGCCCCAGAGGTCGTACGTCGAGCGGTAGCTGTGCGAGAGCCCGAAGGAGCAGTTCGCCGTCACCCCGGCCTCGTCGCGCAGCAGCGCCACGCCCGACACGTCCACCCCGAGCCCGTCGGAGAACTCCAGACCGGCCCCCAGCACCTCCGGCGCCGCCGCCAGGTACTCCTGGGCCGCGCGCACCGGGTAACAGCCGACCTCCCACAGCGACCCGCCACCGAGCTCCGCCTGGTACTTGATCCCGTTCGGGTCGGTCGGCGGAATGCCGAACACGCCGTTGAAGGCCCGGAGTTCGCCGATGGAGCCGTCGGCGAGGAGGGACCGCGCCAGATCGTGCTGGGGGTGCCGGAGGAACGCGAAGTTCTCCATGACGAGCAGCCCGCGCTCCTCGGCGAGCGCGACGAGCTCCCTTGCGGTCTCCTCGGTGGAGACGGCCGGCTTCTCGATCAGGACGTGCTTCCCGGCAAGGAGTGCCCGGCGCGCCCACGCGGCGTGCTCGCTGTTGGGCAGCGGGAGGTAGACCGCGTCGACGCCGGGCTCCTCGAGCAGCCGCTCGTACCCCTCGACGGCCGCGCAGCCGAGCGGTCCCGCGACGCCCTCGGCCTTCTCCAGGGAGCGGCTCGCGACCGCCACCAGATGGAACGGCGAGTTCTGGATCGCCGGGATTGCCCTCCGCACGGCGATGTCGGCGCACCCGATGACGCCGATGCCGACGCCGGGCTTCCGATCGGATTCCTGGACGGGTGTCAGAGCTTCCATTTTCACAGATCCACCTAAACGACAAGAGGAATTCGCGTGCCTGAACCGGGATGGGGCCAGCATGGAGAGGTGGCGCATTGTTCGTCAATGCCGCCGGTATTCGCTCTTCCCGCCCGCGAGCGAGGTGGCTTTCGGCCGTGCGTTCTCCCGATATAAAGTGCGGGCATCCGCCAAATTGGCACCGAATAGATTGAGGAGGCGCCACGGTGAAGGGCATCATCCTGGCCGGCGGCAATGGTACGAGGCTCCATCCGATCACCCTCGGTGTATCAAAGCAAATGCTGCCGGTCTACGACAAGCCGATGATTTACTACCCGCTGTCGGCGCTGATGCTGGCGGGGATCACCGACATCGAGATCATCACCACCCCCGAGGACCAGGAGATGTTCCGCCGGCTGCTCGGGGACGGCTCGTGGCTCGGTATCAACCTGACCTACGCGGAGCAGGACAAGCCCCGTGGTCTCGCCGACGCGTTCCTGGTCTCCGCCGACCACATCGGCGACGACTCCGTCGCCCTGGTCCTCGGCGACAACATCTTCCACGGCTACGAGTTCGGCCCCATGCTCCAGCGCGCCTCGCAGGACCTGCGCGGCTGCGTCCTCTTCGGCTATCCGGTGCGCGACCCGGAGCGGTACGGCGTCGGCACGCTCGACGCGCGGGGGCGGCTGATCGCCCTGGAGGAGAAGCCCGCCAAGCCGCAGACGAACCTGGCCATCACCGGGCTCTACCTCTACGACAACCAGGTCGTGGACATCGCCAGGGAGCTGAAGCCCTCGGAGCGCGGCGAGCTGGAGATCACCGACCTCAACCGCGTCTACCTGGAGCGGGGCGAGGCCACGCTGATCCCGCTCGGCCGCGGTTTCGTCTGGCTCGACACCGGGACCCACGACGCGCTCATGGAGGCCGGCGACTACGTCCAGGTCCTCGAACACCGGCAGGGCGTGCGCATCGCCTGCCTCGAGGAGATCGCCTGGCGCATGGGCTACATCGACCGCGAGACCTGTTACCGGCTGGGCAGCCGCCTCGCGAAATCGGCCTACGGCCAATACATCATGGAAATGGCCGAGGCGGGCTGACCCCCGAAGGGCCCCGGAAAGGGGCCCCGGAATCAACTGATCCGCATTCTCACGGAAGAGGTTCGACCTCCATGAAAATCCTGTTCACCGTCGGTGGCAGCCAGGCGGCCGTCTTCGGCGTCGCCCCCCTCGCCTCGGCCGCGCGGAACGCGGGCCACGAGATCCTCCTCGCCGCCGACGAGCCGCTGATGGCCGCCGCGGCCTCCGTCGGTCTCCCCGCCGTCTGCATCACCCCCGAGCGCATGCGCTACGGCCAGGAGTCCATGACGGCCGGCGTCCGGCTCGACGCCCTCCTGGAACTCACCGGTTCCTGGACGCCCGACCTCGTCGTCGGCGGCCTCTCGCACGTCCCGCGGCTCCTCGCCGCCCGCCTCAAGGTCCCGTACGTCCGCCACATCTGGCACATCGCCCCGATGGCCCGCCGCGACCGCACCGCGGTGGCCGAACTCCAGCCGGAGCTGGAGCGCCTCGGCCTGGACGCGCTGCCGGACCCGGACCTCTTCATCGACCTCTGCCCGCCGTCCGTCCGCCCCGAGGGCGCCCCCGCCGCCCGGTCGATGCGCTGGGTCCCCCGGGTCAGCCAGCGCCGCCTCGAACCGTGGATGTACACGAAGCCCGAGGGCCGCCGCCGGGTGCTCATCACCGCCGGCACCCGCAACCTCATGCTCGACACCCCCGGCAGCTCGCTGCGGAAGCTGGTCGACGAACTCACCGGCACCGGCGCCGAGGTGCTCATCGCCGCGCTCCCCGAGGCCGCCGAGAAGTACGGCTCCGAGCTCGGCGACGTCCGCATCGGCTGGCTGCCCCTCGACGTCGTCGCCCCCACCTGCGACCTCGCCGTCCACCACGGCGGCGCCACCACCGCGATGACGCTGATCAACGCGGGCGTCCCGCAGGTGATCATCCCCGACAACGGATACGGCAAGGCCGTCGCCGAGTCGGTGGCCGCCGGCGGCGCCGCCCTGATGGTCGACAAGCACCGCCTCGCGGGCCGCGACGCCGACGAGGTCATCGTCGAGGCCTGCCTGACGATCCTCTCGGACCCCGGCTACGCCGAGCGGACCCGGCTCCTCGCCGCGGAGTCCGTCTCCCTGCCGACCCCCGCCGAGGTGCTCGCCGAACTCGAAGCGCTCGTCGCCGCCTGAGCCGTACGTCCACGGAAAGGGCCGGCCGGTCATCACGACCGACCGGCCCTTCCGCGTACCCCCGCGGCCCGGCCCCCGAGCGCGCGGACCACCCCCGCGGCCCGGCCCCCGAGCGCGCGGATCACCCCCGCGCCCCGGCCCCCGAGGGCGCGGACCACCCCGGCACCCCGGCCCCCGGGAACGCGGATCGCCCCGGGACCGGGGAGAGGGGCTCTCCGTGGTCCCGGGGCGATCCCGGTGCGCCGATGCGCGGTCAGCGGGAGGCGATGGCCTCCAGCTTGGGGACGATCTCGGCGGGCGTCGGCAGCGTCGAGATCTCCTTCGCGAGGAACTGCGTCCGCTCGGTGTAGCTCGGGGTCTCCAGGAGCTCCTTGCAGGCGGCGGCGATGGTCGCGCCCGGCGCCTGGTCGGGCCGCTCCTCCACCGGCCACAGCGTCTTGCCGGCACCGAAGTCGGTGATCGCCTTGGCGATCGACTCGCGGTGGTAGTTCGGCGGGAACTCCGGCGGGTTCTCCGGGATGATCAGCTGCGGCACGCCGTTGGCCATCAGGGTCGTGGCCGTGGTGGCACCGCCGTGGTGGACCGCCAGGTCACAGGTGGCCGCGGCGACGTCCATCGGGATCCAGCCGACGCGGGCGTCGCCCAGCTCCCCGCCGAAGCGCTCGGCGGCACCGGGGGAGGCCGCGATGAGGACCTCGGCGCCCAGCTTGTTCAGCTCGCTGACGAGCAGCGGCATGGACCAGCCCGGGTCGCGGAACATCAGGCTGCGGAAGCCGGAGGTGACGAGCACACGACGACGGCCCTCGGGCTTCGTGTACATCCAGCGCTCCAGGCGGCGCTGCGGGTTGCTGGGGATCCAGCGGATCGGCTGGGCCGACGGGTCGTGCGAGGGGCGCAGCGACGGCGGGGTGGAGTCCAGGAGCAGGTCGGGCTTGAGCAGCCCGTCCACGCCCAGGCGCTCCAGCTCGGGACGCAGCTCCGCCTCGGCGCCCGGGTCGATGCCGGTGAGCGGGATGCCCAGGTACTCGACCTGACGGACGTAGGGGACCTTGAGGTGGGCGGCGAGCAGCATCGCCGCGTAGCTCTGCGAGCTGCCGACGATGAGGTCGGGGGTCCAGTCCTTCGACAGGGCGAGGAGGGACTCCACGCCGGCCAGGCCCATGCGGGCGAAGCCGCGGCCCTGGCCGAACATCTCCTCGTCGCCGAGCTCGCGGGGGAACCGCAGGCCCTTGCCCGGGTTGGTGATCCGCATGAAGTGCCGGATCGGGTCGACCGTGTAGCAGAACGTGGGGATTCCGATGGCCTCAGCGGTGTCCACCCACGGTTCGTGGGCGGCCAGCATGACCTGGTGTCCCGCGTTCCGTGCGGCCGTCGCCAGCGGTGCGGCGGCGTAGAAGGTGGCCTGGCTGCCCGTGGTGATGAACAGGATTTTCATGGCACTCCGGATGCTTTTCGTAGACGCGGCCTGACGTATTTGTGAACAGCACCGATGTTCCACAGCGCGCGCTTTTTCTGTCAATCGGCCTCGAAAAGGCGAGAGCGTTCGATTGCGGATTTCGCGCAGTTGAACACGGTGAACACTCGACCCTGTTGCCGCCGCACCGGGTCCTGACCACCATATGGTCAGGACGTGCAGGCGAGAAAGCCTCTTAAAAAGCGGATACAGAAAGTCGGTGGTCTCCATGAACACGCTGATCTACAACGCCCGAATGGCTCTCCGGGACGTCATGGAAGTCAACATCTACACGCAGGGCAACGACAAGGTGTATCTGACCGTTTTCCCCGACCTGATCTGGGAGGGCACCGAGGAGACCCACACCGAGAAGGTCGTCCACGGAATCGTCGAGCGTCTGCACGACATGGACCTGGCGCTCGCCGGCGGCGACGAAGACATCAAGACCCTCGTGAACTCCGGCGTCGTGGAGATCGTCCGCAAGGTCGCCTGAAATCCGGTGCGCCGCGCCGTCGCTTCGGCGGGCCCGCGGCCATTCCTGAGGAGGTACGACGGTCGTGATCGCCCGATATTCACTGCCCGAGATGGCGGAGCTCTGGTCCGACCAGGCCCGCTACACGACCTGGACCGAGGTCGAGGTGCTGGCCTCGGAGGCCCAGGCGCTGCTCGGGCGGGTTCCCGAGGCAGCCCTCGCGGACATCCGGCGGGCCCGGGTGCCGGCGGCGGCGCGCGTGGCGGAGCTGGAGCGGGACCGGGACCACGAGATCCTCTCCTTCCTGGCCGCCTTCTGTGAGGACCTGCCGGACGACTCCGCCCGGTGGGTGCACCTCGGGATGACCAGCTACGACCTGGTGGACACGGCGCTCGGGCACACCCTGGCCCGGGCCTGCGACCTCCTGACCGGCGCGGCGGAGCGGCTGCGCGGGGTGCTGGTCGACAAGGCGGTCGAGCACTGGGACACGGCGTGCATCGGCCGCACCCACGGCATGCACGCCGAACCCACCACCTTCGGCCACAAGATCGCCGGCTTCGCCTTCGCCGTCGACCGGTCGATCCGGCGCCTGAAGGACGCGCGGGAGCAGGTCGCGGTGGGCACGATCTCCGGCTCCGTGGGGACGTACGCGCTGATCGACCCCTTCGTCGAGCGGCACGTGTGCGAGGCGCTCGGGCTCGGCGTGGAGCCGGCGCCGAGTCAGGTCGTGGCCCGTGACCGGCACGCCCAGCTGGTCCAGGCGATCGCGACGCTCGGCGCCTGCGTCGAGCAGATCGCGGTCGAGATCCGGCTCCTCTCCCGCAGCGAGGTCCGCGAGGTGGAGGAGCCCCGCACGGCGGCGTACCAGGGGTCGAGCGCCATGCCGCACAAGCGGAACCCGACGACCAGCGAGCGGCTCTCCGGCATCGCCCGGCTGTTGCGCGGGTACGCCGGGACGATGCTGGAGAACGTGGCGCTCTGGCACGAGCGGGACCTGTCCCACTCGTCGGTCGAACGGGTCGTCCTGCCCGACGCGTTCACCCTCGCGCACTACCAGGTGACCGCGGCGGCCGAACTGGTCCGGAACCTCCAGGTGTTCCCGGACCGGATGCGGGCCGCGATCGACCAGACCAATGGCCTCGCCTACAGCTCGGCGGTCCTCGCCGACCTCCTGGAGAGCGGCAGCGAGCGGGAGAAGACCTACCGCATGATCCAGGACGCCGCGAACGGCGAGGACTTCTTCACCCTGCTCAGGACCGAGGGGATCGAGGCCGATCCCGTCGGGCCCGAGCGCTACCTGGTACACCACGACGTCATCTACAAGCGGTTGGAGAACCTTCGTGAGCTGGAGCATTGAGCGGGAGAACGGCCCCGATCTGGACCTCGGGGACGTTCTGCGGGTCTACCGCGAGTCGGGCCTCGGCGAGCGCCGCCCGATCGAGGAGACCGAGCGCATGGCGGCCATGGTGCGGGGCGCCAACCTGGTCGTCACCTGCCGCGTCGACGGCGAGCTGGTGGGCATCGCCCGCAGCATCTCGGACTTCTCCTATGTGACGTACCTGTCCGACATCGCCGTCGTCCGCGAGCACCAGCGCTCGGGCATCGGCCGGGAGCTGATCGACGCGACCCGCAAGGAGGCCCCGCAGGCCAAGATCGTCCTGCTCTCGGCCCCCGCGGCGACCGAGTACTACCCGCACATCGGCTTCACCGCCCACCAGTCGGCCTGGGTCCTGAACCCCTGAGCCGTCCCCGTCCGCCCGTGCCCGCGTCCGTCCCCCGGCGCGGGCACCGGCATGTCGTCGGTGGTGCCGTCAGTGGTGCCCGCCGCCGCCCAGGTGCGCGGCCGGCGAGACCACCAGGGGCCGGGTCATGTGCTGCTCGTGCTCCAGCATGTGGCAGTGGTGGACGCCCCTGCCGACCACCGGGAACCGGACGACCACGGTGACCAGTTCGCCCGGGGTGCCGTTCGGGCCCGGCACGATCTGGCCGGCCGTCCCCACCCGTATGACGTCCTTCTCGCCCTGCTCGTGCGGCTCCAGGGCGGAGGCCGCGCGGAAGGCGATGGGCCGGGCCGAGCCGCGGGCGACCCGGTCGAAGCCGGTGATGTCGTAGCTCTCCCTGGACATCACCTGGAAGTGCGCCAGATGGATGTGCATGGGGTGCGGGGCCGCCGTGAGGTTGAGGTACTTCCAGATCTCGGTGGCGCCGTGCGCGGTGACGATCGTGTTGCCGTCGTCGTACGCCATCGACGTCCTGCGCAGGGTCGTGACCGCGCCCTCGGCGTTCTTGACCTGGACGACGCCGGCGGCCGGGAAGGTGAGGCCGGCCGGGTCGATCTCCTCCATCTCCCAGAGCTCCGGCATGTTCCCCGTGCCGGGGCCGACCGTGACGATCCACCGGTGGCCGTGGTCGTGCGGCAGGTCGTCGTGGGTGAGCCGCTTGAAGGTGGGCGACAGGGTCTCGGGCAGCGTGAACCGCTTCGAGGGCTTCCGGTCGGCGACCCGGAACTGCATGACGTCCGGTTCGAGGAGGTCGTTGCGCCGGTCGGGCGCGCCGGGCGCGACGCCCTGGAAGGTGTTGACCAGCTTCAGCGAGCCCCCGCGGAAGGCGCTGAAGTCGACGAGGACGTCGACGCGTTCGCCGGGGGAGAGGTTGACCGCCCCGTCGACCGGTATCGGCCGGTCGATCAGACCGTGGTCGGTGCCGATCACCTGGAGCGCGCCCGGCACGGGCACCCCGTCCGCGAGGAGCATCAGCCGGTAGATCCGCGAGTTCGCCGTGTTCACGATCCGGAACCGGTACCACCGCGGATCCACCTCCAGATACGGCCACACGACCCCGTTCACCAGCGTGTACGGGGCCGCGTGGGGGCGCATCAGACGCTGCGCGCCGACCATCTCCACCTTGTGGAGCAGCCGGCCGGTGAGCGCGCCCGACGCGTCGGTGGCGAAGTTGCGGTCGGCGAGGACCAGCGGCACGTCGTGGGCGCCCTTGGGCAGGCCGAGCGCCCGCTCCTCCTCGTTGCGCGAGAGGAACAGGCCGGCGAGGCCCGCGTAGCAGCTGAAGCGGCTGAGGTGGTGGGTGTGGTCGTGGTACCAGAGCGTCGTGGCCGCCTGGTCGTTCGGGTACGCCGACAGCTGGACGTCACCGGGGCCGATCAGGTTCTCCATCCAGCCGTCGTTGCCGCCGCCGGTCAGCATGCCGTGCAGATGCGCGGCGCCCCACGGCGGCAGCGCGGCCACCCCGGGGACCTCCTGGCAGTTCTCCGCGCCCGGGTAGTTGGAGAGCGGGTCGGTCATCGGGCCCTTGGCCTGGCCGAACTCGACGGCCGTCAGGGGGATGTCGCCGGTGAGGTGGTTCTCCCAGGCGACCCGCAGCGGCCGGCCGCTGACCGTCTCGATCGTCGGGCCGGGGTAGGAGCCCTCGTACGTCCACATCGGCACCGGCGGGAGCTCCGAGTGCAGGGTGACGTCGGCGGTGACCATGCGGACGGTCAGTTCGTCGTGGTCGCCGCGCTCGCGGGGCCTGAGGACCGGCGGTATGCGCAGCGGGTCCTTGAACTTGGTCAGCATCAGGCCGGCCGCCGAGGGCTCGGGCGCGCCGGGGGCCGCTACGGCCGCGGCCCCCGGGCGGGTGAAGCCGGGGACCGCGGCGACCATGGCGGCCAGGCCGGCGGCGGAGCCGTAGCGGAGCACCGTACGCCGGTTCGGTCCTGGAAGGTCGGTTTCTTCGGGCTGTGTCGGTTCCATGCGGGGGAAGCTAGGAACCCGCGCTCACGTCGTACTCGAATTCGACTGCAGCTTTCCGGCCAATCCTGTTCCGCTTGTGTTTGGGCCAGGACCGGCCAGGGCCTACCGCAGCGCCACCGCCATCTCGGTGTCCCGGTTGACCAGCGTCGCGTACTGGCCGCCCAGGGCGAGGAGTTCGTCATGGGTGCCGCGCTCGGCGACCCGGCCCCGGTCGAGCACGATGATCTCGTCCGCGTCGCGGATCGTCGAGAGCCGGTGGGCCACCGTGATCGTCGTGCGCCCGGCGCTCGCCGCGTCGATCGCCCCCTGAACGGCCTGCTCCGTCTGGGTGTCCAGCGCGCTGGTCGCCTCGTCGAGCACCAGGACCGGCGGGTCGCGCAGGATCGCCCGGGCGATCGCGAGCCGCTGCTTCTCACCGCCCGAGAACCGGTAGCCGCGCTCGCCGACCACCGTGTCGTAGCCGTCCGGCAGCGACATCAGATAGTCGTGGATCTGCGCGATCCTCGCCGCCGCGACCAGCTCCTCGTCGGTCGCCTCCGGCTTCGCGAACCGAAGGTTGTCGGCCACCGACGCGTGGAAGAGGTACGTCTCCTGGGAGACCACCCCGACCGTCGCGGCGAGCGTCGCGAACGACAGGTCGCGCACGTCGATCCCGTCGATCGTGACCGTCCCCGCCGTCGGGTCGTACAGCCGCGGGATGAGATAGCTCAGCGTCGTCTTGCCCGAACCGGTCTCCCCGACGATCGCCAGACTGCGCCCGGCCGGCACCGTCACGTCCACCCCGTCGAGCGTCGGCCGCTCCGCGGAGGCGTACGAGAAGCCGATGCCCCGCATCCGCACCTCGCCCCGCAGCTCCTTCGGCTCCACCGGACGCTCCGGCTCGGCGACGTCGACCGGCAGGTCGAGGTACTCGAAGATCCGGCCGAACAGTTCGAGCGAGCTCTGGATGTCGATCCCGATGGTCAGCAGCCGCTGCGCGGGCCGGAACAGCGCCTGCTGGAGCGTGGTGAAGGCCACCAGGGCACCGATCGTGATGGCCATGTGGCCGCCGGTCCCGGTCAGCCCCGCCACCCAGTAGATGATCGCGGGCATGGACGCCATGACGACCCAGATCGTCGACTGGTACCAGAGGCCCGAGGTGCTCGCCCGCACCTCGATCTCGGTCAGCTTCCGCGACTGCCGGGCGAAGTTGTCGGTCAGCGAGCGCGAACGCCCCATCGTGTGACCGAGCATGATCCCGCTGACCGACAGCGATTCCTGCACGATCGACGAGAGGTCGGCGAACTGCTTCTGCCGGTCACGGGTGATCACCCGCCGCTCGTCGCCGACGTGCCGGCTCACCCACACGAACGCGGGCAGGATCAGCAGCGAGGCGATCGTGAGCCGCCAGTCGAGCACCGCCATGGCGGTCGTCGTGGCGATCACGATGGTCACGTCCGACACCAGCGCCGTGGCGGTGGTCGTCACGGTGACCTGCATCCCGCCGATGTCGTGCGCGATGCGCGACTGCACCTCGCCGGTCCTGGTCCGGGTGAAGAACGCCAGCGACATGCGCTGCAGATGCCCGTACACGGCGGTGCGCAGATCGTGCATCACCAACTGGCCGATCTTGGCGGACACATGGGTCTGCCACACGTTGAACGTGCTCGTCGCCACCGACACCACGATCATGCCGAGAGCGAGTGCCGACAGCAGCCCGGTCCGGCCCTGCGGCAGCGCCACGTCCATGATCTCGCGGATCAGGAACGGGTTGACGAGGGAGACCAGGGACGAGCCCACGACCAGCGAGGCGACGAACAGCAGGCTCTTCCGGTAGGGACGGAACAGCCTCAGGACGCGGCGTTTCTGGACGGGGGGATGAGCGTTGGCCGACCCGGTGGTGCCCACCCTGGTCTCCTTCTCTTCTCGAGGTCAGTTCCAGTCGACGGACCGCACGACGACGGCGGAGTTGAAGCCGCCGCGGCCCCGTGCGAGGACGAGTGCCGTGGCCACCGGGGCGGCCCGCTCCTCGGTGACCAGGTCCAGGTGGTAGTCGGGGGAGAGGGTGACGTTCGCCGTCGGCGGGATCACCCCGTCGCGCATCGCCAGGAAGGCGGTGGCGACGTCCAGCGGCGCCGCCCCCGAACCCAGCCGGCCCGTCATGGTCTTCGGCGCCGTCACGGGCACCGCCCGCGCGCCGAACACCGAGGTGATCGCCTCCGCCTCGACACGGTCCTGCTCCGGGGTGCCGGCCGCGTCCGCGAAGACCACGTCGACGTCGGCCGCCGACACGCCCGCGTCGGCCAGCGCGATCTCGATGGCCTTCCGCAGCGTCGGCTCACGGCCGCTGTCCGGCGCCGGGTCGAAGGTGGACCCGTAGCCGCAGATCTCCCCGTAGACCCGGGTCGCGCCGCGCCGGCGGGCGGCCTCGGCGTCCTCCAGGATCAGCAGGGCGCCGCCCTCGCCGGGCACGTACCCGGAGGCCTCGGCGTCGAAGGGCAGATACGCCCGGTCGGGCCGCTCCTCCGTGCTCATGTCCCCGGTGGTCAGCTGCGCCACCCAGCCCCACGGGCAGATGGCCGCGTCGACACCGCCTGACAGGATCAGATCGCTGCCCTTGCGGACCAGCCGGCGCGCGTGCGCGAGCGCGTCGAGCCCGCCCGCCTGGTCGCTGACGACCACGCCGCTCGGGCCGCGCAGACCGTGCCGGATCGAGATCTGGCCGGTGTTCACCGCGTAGAACCAGGCGAAGGACTGGTAAGCGGAGACGTACTGGCTGCCCTGGCTCCACAGGTTCTGCAGCTGGTCCTGGCCGAACTCGAAGCCGCCGGAGGTGCTGGCGGTCATCACGCCCATGCCGAACTCGTCCGCGTCCTCCGTGCTCACCCCGGCGTCGCCGAGCGCGTGCTCGGCGCCCACCAGGGCCAGCTGGGTCATCCGGTCGGTTTGCGGCACCAGCCTGCTCGGCAGGTGCTCCTTGACCTCGAACCCGTCCACCTCGCCGGCGAGCTTCGACGGATAGCTCTCCGGGTCGAAGCGGGTGATGCGGCGGATGCCGCTCCTGGACGCGCGGGTGGCGTCCCAGTACTCCTCCGTGCCGAAGCCGTTCGGGGAGACGATGCCGATGCCGGTCACCACGACCTGGGTGCTCATGCCGTCGTGTTCCTGTCCGGTCGGGCGAGGACCATCGCGCTCTGGAAACCGCCGAAGCCGCTGCCGACGGTCAGCACCGCGTCGGTGCGCCAGTCGCGCGCGGTCAGCGGCACGTAGTCGAGGTCGCAGTCGGGGTCGGGCTTGTGCAGATTGGCGGTCGGTGGCACCACGTTGTTCTCCATGGCCAGGACGGAGGCGGCGATCTCGATCGAACCGATCGCGCCGAGCGAGTGCCCGACCATCGACTTGATCGAGCTCACCGGGGTCTGGTAGGCGTGCTCGCCGAGGCTGCGCTTGAAGGCGCTCGTCTCGTGGCGGTCGTTCTGCTTGGTTCCCGAGCCGTGCGCGTTGATGTAGTCGATGGCCTGCGGGGCGAGCTTCGCCTCGTCGAGCGCCGAGCGGATCGCCTCGGCCATCTCCCGGCCGTCGGGACGCAGCCCGGTCATGTGGAAGGCGTTGCAGCGGCTGGCGTAGCCGGCGATCTCGGCGTAGATGTGTGCCCCGCGCCTGCGCGCCGACTCCAGCTCCTCCAGGACGAACATCGCCGCGCCCTCACCGAGCACGAAGCCGTTGCGGGTGAGGTCGAAGGGCCGGGAGGCGTGCTCCGGGTCGTCGTTGCGCGGGGTCGTCGCCTTGATCGCGTCGAAGCACGCCACGGAGATCGGCGAGATCGGCGCGTCCGTCGCCCCGGTCACGACCACGTCGGCCGAGCCGTCGCGGATCAGCTCGGCGGCGTAGCCGACCGAGTCGATGCCCGAGGTACAGCCGGTGGACACCACCGTCGAGGGACCCTCGGCGCCGACCGCCCAGGCGACCTCGGCGGCGAAGGAGCTCGGCACGAAGTAGTTGTAGAGGTGGGGGACCGCGTACTCGTGGTCCACCAGCGAGAGCCGGCCGCCGTCGCTGACGACCCGGTACTCCTCGTCGAGCCCCATCGTGGCGCCGACGGCGCTGCCGACCGCCACGCCCACCCGGTGCGGTGCGACCGAGCCGAGTTCGAGACCGCTGTCCGCCAGCGCCTCGCGGGCCGTGACCAGGGCGAACTGCGCGGCCCTGTCGGTCCGCCGGATCTCCTGGGGGGTGAGCCCGTGCTCGTACGGGTCGAAGTCGATCTCGGCCGCGATCCGGGAACGGAACGGCGTCGGGTCGAAGAAGGTGATCCCCCGGGTCGCCGTACGGCCCTCGCTGAGCAGGCTCCAGAAGTTCTTGGTGCCGATGCCGCCGGGAGCCGTCACCCCGACACCGGTGATGACCACGCGCCGGCCGGTCACGCCGACTCCCAGGTGTAGAACCGCTTCGCCATCGCGTCCGCAGGCGAACGCCAGGTCGCCGGGTCGTACGCCTCGATGAACGGCTTCAGGTCCTGGCTGATCCCGACGAAGCGCGGATCGCTCTTCGCCTGTTCGATGAGCTCGCCGCCGTTGTCGTCGTCGAAGTCCTGAAGGTGGAAGTAAAGACCGTTGTACATGAACAGCTGACGCCGCCGAGTCCCCATGCGATGCGGCATGTCGGTCTCGTCGAAAGCCGCGAAGAGCCGCGCGACTTCGGCACTCGAACGAGAATCCATTCTGGCCACTATCAGATTGCTGTGCATTCGACCGCCTCCTCGATGATTTGCTGCGCCTATCGCAGATGCTTGACCAGTGCCGCCCATGTGGCGAGCTCCTCTTCCGACAGCGGTGGCAGGCAGGGCTGGTCGGCAAGCGGGATTCCGAAGTCCCTCCCGTCGTAGGGGGGATACATTCCGCTCCACGCAAAACCCATCCACATCAGGCCCTCACCGAAGCTCTTCGACAGGGATCGCATGGCGGATCTCAGCCTTGCGGCCATGTCAATCTCCATTCGCCGGGAACCACCCACCGCCACCTTGTGCGATGTCCCTCAAGGAGGGGTCGGAGGCGCATCGCATTCCGCTGGAGAAGTTGAAGAGGCAACGTGAAAGGGGCGGTTCCCCGAAGGAACCGCCCCTTTCACGTGTGAACGCGGGAATTACGGCGCCGTGCCGAGCAGTCCGCGGGCGCGCAGCACCCGCCGCTCCACCGGGGCGAACACCAGCAGGTCCACCGCCACCCCGACGGCGAAGATCAGCAGGATGCCGAGGAGCACCCCCGCCATGTCGGAGAACTCCCGCTGGTTCTCCAGGTACCGGCCGAGGCCGAGCCCCAGATCCGGCGAGGACGCGATCAGTTCGGCCGCCATCAGCGAACGCCAGGAGAACGCCCAGCCCTGCTTGAGGCCCGCCAGATAGCCGGGCAGCGCGGCCGGCAGCAGCACGTGCCGGGTACCCCGCAGCCCCGTCGCGCCGAGCGTGCGGCCGGCCCGCAGGAACAGCGGCGGCACCTGGTCGACCCCGGCGATCAGCCCGTTCGCGATCGACGGCACCGCGCCGAGCAGGATCACCGCGTACATCGCCGAGTCGTCGATGCCCAGCCAGATCACCGCGGCCGGCACCCACGCCACCGAAGGCAGCGACTGCAGCCCCGACAGCACCGGCCCGAAGGCGGCCCGTACCACCCGCACCCGGGCCACCACCAGCCCGATCGGCGTCCCGATCGCCACCGCCGCGAGGAAGCCCGAGAGGCCCCGCCACACACTGGTCCAGATGATCGAGAACAGCGTGCCCTGGTACCAGAGACCGGTCAGCGAGGCCCACACGGCCGCCGGGCTCGGCAGCTTGTCGGGCGTGGTCAGCCGCAGGCTGTACGCCAGCTGCCAGGCGGCGAGCACGAGCACCGCGCCGAGCACCGGCGGCAGCGCCTTCTCGCGCAGCACCCGGCCCGGCGGGGTGCGCCGCACCCGTACGGTCTCCAGGGCGTCGAGCCCGGCCCCGACCCCGGCGGTGTCGCCCGCCAGGGGAACCGGGGCCGGCGTGCGGAGGGTGTCACCGCGGGACATGACGGCGGATCTCCCCACGCAGGTGCTCGGTGATGTCGGTGGTCAGCTCCGCGGCCCGGGCCGACCCGTCGCGCAGCGACCACGGCAGGTCGACCCGCCACTCCCGCGCGATCCGTCCCGGCCGTGAGGAGAGCAGCACGACGCGCTGCCCGAGCCGGACGGCCTCGCGGACGTTGTGCGTGACGAACAGGACGGTGAGCGCGCGCTCCCGCCAGATCCGGGTGAGCTCGTCGTGCAGCACGTCCCGGGTGATGGCGTCGAGCGCGGCGAACGGCTCGTCCATCAGCAGCACCCCGCCGCCCTGGGCGAGCGCCCGGGCCAGCGCCACCCGCTGCCGCATCCCGCCGGACAGCTCGTGCACCCGCTTGCCGTGCGCCCCGCCGAGCCGCACGAGGTCGAGCAGCCGCTCCGCCTCGGCCCGCCGCTCCGGGCGCGGGACGCCCGCGAGCCGCATGGCCAGTTCGACGTTCCCGCCCGCGGTCAGCCACGGGAACAGCGCGTGCTCCTGGAACATCAGCGCCGGCCGCGGCCCGGGCACCTCGATCGTCCCCGAGCTCGGCTCGTCCAGGCCCGCCACCAGGTTCAGCAGCGTCGACTTGCCGCAGCCCGAGGCGCCGACCAGGGTGACGAACTCGCCCGGGGCCACGTCCAGACTGATGTCGTCGAGGACCGGCACGGCCTCTCCGGGCCGGCCGAAGGACTTGGAGACGCGCGCGAGCCGGATGGCCGGCCGCTCGGCCGCGGACGGCGGCGCGCTGCCCGCCGGGGCCCCCTTCGGGGCCCCCTTCGGGGCGTCCTCCGGGGCGTTCTGCGGGGTGGTCAGTGCCGTGGTCATGCCGGACACCTCCTGCGGAAGGGACGGGGAACGGGGGCGGTACGGAGGTACGGGGCGCTAGCGGGCGGTGCCGAGTCCGGCGTCCGGCACGGCGGGCCGCCCCGCCGCCCCCAGCACCTTGTTCAGCGGGCCCAGGTCGTAGATCCCGGCGAGGTCGGGCCGCTCGATCAGGCCCGCCGACACCGCGTGCTCGGCCTCGGCCCGCAGGGTGCCCGCGAGCGGGTCGTCGAGGAACTCGATGCCACGCCAGGCCGGGTCGAGGACGGCGGCCGGGAGCGCCTTGCCGGTGTCGCGCCTGATCCGCTCGTTCGCGTCGGCCTTCGCCCGCTCCGGCCGCTCCCTGATGTACGCGTTGGCCGCCACCGAGCCGCGCAGCACGGCCTCGACGACGTCCGGGTGCGCGGCCAGGAAGGCCTGTGACACGACGAGGTTGGTGATGACGAACCGGCCGTCGGGCCAGAGCGTGCGCTCGTCGAGCAGCACCTTCGCGCCGAGCGCGACGAGACGCGACGCGGTCGGCTCGGGCACCCAGGCGCCGTCGACGGCGCCGGAGGTGTAGGCGTTGGGGGTGACCTTGTTGTCCGTGCGGACGACGGAGACGTCCCCCGCGCCGGAGGCCGGGTCCACCCGCAGGCCGCGGCCCGCCAGGTAGTGGAGGAGCGCGACGTCCTGGGTGTTGCCCAGCTGCGGGGTGGCGATCCGCTTCCCCCGCAGGTCGTCGGCGGAGCCGATCCGTGCCGGGTTCACGACGAGCTTGACGCCGCCGGAGGCCGCGCCGGCCACGATCCGCAGGGCCTTGCCGTCGGAGCGGGTGTAGCCGTTGATCGCGGGGGAGGGGCCCATCCAGGCGAGGTCGAGGGCGCCCGCGTTGAGCGCCTCGATCGCGGACGGGCCCGCGTTGAAGACCTGCGTCCTGATCCGGGTGGCGCCCAGCTCCTTGCGGAACAGGCCCTTCTCCAGACCCACCAGGGCGGTGCCGTGGGTCAGGTTCGCGAAGTAGCCGATCCGTACCGTGTCGGCGGAGAGCCGCGGGCCCACCGTGCCCGCCGTGCCCGCTGTGCCCGCTGTGCCCGCCATGGGTTCCACCGCCGCCTCGTGGCCGCCGGCCCGGGAGCCGTAACCGCAGGACGACAGGACGGCGACGGCGGCGAGGACGGCGACGGCCGCCCGGCGGAAGGCGTGCCGCATCAGGACCGGCCCCCGTCGCCGGCCGCTCGTCCGGCCGCTCGTCCGGCCGCTCGTCCGGTCGTGAAGGCCTCGCCCGCCATGCCGGCGGTGAGCGTGGTGCCGTCCGCCGGGTCGATCAGCAGAAACGATCCGGTGCGCCGGTTGTCGGTGTAGTCGTCAAGCGCCAGCGGCTCGGAGGTGCGCAGCACCACATGGCCGATGTCATTGCCCTGCAGCCCGTCGGGGGGGGGGGGGGGGGGGGGGGTGGTGATGTCGATCCGGTACGAGATGTCCTTGACCAGCGCCCGCACGGTACGGGTGGTGTGCTTGACCAGGACCTTGGCGCCGACCCGCAGCGGGCGGGCGTCGAGGTGGCAGACGCTGGCCTCGATGTCCTGGGTGGGCACCGGGGCCCGGCCGCCGGCGGCTATCAGGTCGCCGCGCGATATGTCGATGTCGTCGGCGAGCCGCACGGTCACCGACTGGGGCGCCCAGGCGGCGTCGGCCTCCTTGCCGAGCGCGTCGAGGCCCGCGACGGTGGTGGTGTGCCCGGAGGGCAGCACGGTGACCGGGTCGCCGACCCGCAGCACCCCGGAGGCCAGCTGTCCCGCGTACCCCCGGTAGTCGGGGTGCTCGGCGGTCTGCGGGCGGATCACGTACTGCACGGGGAAGCGCGCGGGCTCCCGGCTGGGGTCGCTGCCGACCGGGACGGTCTCCAGGTACTCCAGGAGCGTCCGGCCGCCGTACCAGTCCATGTGCGCGGACGGCTCGACCACGTTGTCGCCGGCGAGCGCGGAGAGCGGGATCGCCACCACGTCCCGGACCCCGAGGGAGGCCGCGTAGGTGGTGAACTCCTCGGCGATGGCGGCGAAGACGGGCTCGGCGTAGTCGACGAGGTCCATCTTGTTCACGGCGAGGACGACATGCGGGACGCGCAGCAGGGCGGCGACGGCGGCGTGCCGGCGGGTCTGCTCGACGACGCCGTTCCGGGCGTCGACGAGGACCACGGCCAGCTCGGCGGTGGAGGCGCCGGTGACCATGTTCCGGGTGTACTGCACGTGCCCGGGGGTGTCGGCGAGGATGAACCGGCGGCGGGCGGTCGCGAAGTAGCGGTAGGCCACGTCGATGGTGATGCCCTGCTCGCGCTCGGCCCGCAGGCCGTCGGTCAGCAGCGCCAGGTCCGGCGCCTCCTGGCCCCGCTTGCGGGAGGCGTGCTCGACGGCCTCCAGCTGGTCGGCGAGGACCGACTTGGAGTCGTGCAGCAGCCGGCCCACCAGCGTGGACTTGCCGTCGTCGACGGAACCGGCGGTGGCGAAACGCAACAGCGAGGCGGTGGAGGCTTCCTGAGTGGTGGTCACGACGGTGGTGGTCACGGCTAGAAGTACCCCTCGCGCTTGCGGTCTTCCATGGCGGCCTCGGAGAGCTTGTCGTCGGCCCGGGTGGCGCCCCGCTCGGTGAGGCGGGAGGCGGCGATCTCGGCGATGATCTCCGCGTTGGTGGCGGCGGCCGAGTCGACGGCCCCGGTGCAGGACATGTCGCCGACCGTGCGGTAGCGGATCAGCCGCGTCTCGACCCGCTCGGTCTCCTTGGGGCCGCCCCAGTCGCCGGCGGTCAGCCACATCCCGTCGCGGGCGAAGACCTCCCGCTCGTGCGCGTAGTAGATCTCCGGCAGTTCGATGCCCTCGCGCTCCACGTACTGCCAGACGTCCAGCTCGGTCCAGTTGGACAGCGGGAAGACGCGCACGTGCTCGCCGGGCGAGTGCCGGCCGTTGTAGAGCGCCCACAGCTCGGGGCGCTGGCGGCGCGGGTCCCAGGCGCCGAACTCGTCGCGCAGCGAGAACACCCGCTCCTTCGCGCGCGCCTTCTCCTCGTCCCGGCGGCCGCCGCCGAAGACCGCGTCGAAGCGGTGCGTCTCGATCGCGTCGAGCAGCGGCACCGTCTGCAGCGGGTTGCGGGTCCCGTCCGGGCGCTCCCGCAGCCGGCCCGCGTCGATGAACTCCTGGACGGAGGCCACGTGCAGGCGCAGCCCGTGCCGGGCCACCGCCCGGTCGCGGTAGGCGAGCACCTCGGGGAAGTTGTGCCCGGTGTCGACGTGCAGCAGCGCGAACGGCACCGGCGCGGGCGCGAAGGCCTTCAGCGCCAGGTGCAGCATGACGATCGAGTCCTTGCCGCCGGAGAAGAGGATCACCGGCCGCTCGAACTCGCCCGCCACCTCGCGGAAGATGTGCACCGACTCCGCCTCCAGGGCGTCCAGGTGCGACAGCGCGTACGGATTCTCCGACGCCTCGGTCGGACGCCGGGTCGCGGTCGTCATGCCAGGCCCCTCTCGGTCAGGAAGTCGTGCAGCTCGGCGGCGGACTCGGCCGGCGAGCGGCCCTGGGTCCTGATGCGCAGCTCCGGGTTCTCCGGTGCCTCGTACGGGTCGTCCACGCCGGTGAGTCCGGAGATCTCACCGGCGGCCTGCTGGGCGTACAGCCCTTTCACGTCCCGCGCCGAGCACACGTCCACCGGGGTGGCCACGTGCACCTCGACGAAGGCGGTGCCCGCGGCCTCGTGGCGCGCGCGGACCGCCGCGCGGCTGTCGGCGTACGGGGCGATGACCGGCACCAGGACCTTCACGCCGTGCGCGGCGAGCAGCCCGGCCACGAAGCCGATCCGGGTGACGTTGGTGTGCCGGTCCTCCCGGGTGAACCCGAGGCCCCTGGACAGGAACGCGCGGATCTCGTCACCGTCGAGCACCTCGACCTCGTGGCCCTCGGCGCGCAGCCGGGCGGCGAGGGCGAGGGAGAGGGTGGTCTTGCCCGAGCTGGGCAGCCCGGTCAGCCACACGGTGGCACCGCGGGCGCGTGCCGCGGCCGCGGTGTCCCCGGTGGCCTCCTGGGCGTGAGCTGTGGTCACGGCGATGTTCTCCCCGAGAGTGAGGTGGCGGCGGGGCCCCGCGGGCGCGTGCGGCGGCGGGAGCCCCCGGAGCAGGGCGTGCGTCCTGTCCGGCGGATCACGGCGGCGGGCGCCGCGCCCTGCCCGACCCTGATCCGCCGGAGGCCTTAGGCGGTGGCGAACTCGGCGAGGGTCCGGCCGAGCACGTCCATGTCGATCCGGTGCCAGGAGCCGGGCAGTTCGAGGCCACGGCCGTTGGGCAGGGCGGCCGCCGTCGCCTGCGCCGCCGCCTTCAGCCAGGCGCTGGTGCTGTCGCTGTTGAGGACGAGGGTCTCGGTCCCGTACGTGGCGAGCCGGTCGGCCGGGACCTCGCAGTCGCCGCAGATCAGCGTGTCGTACGCGAGGGTGTGGGCGTTCGCCTCGTTCATCGCCCAGATCGGGCCCTTGCGCCACTCGGCGATGGTGTCGGGGGTGAAGCCGAGGAAGCCGCCGAGGAAGTGCTCGACCGCCTCGTGGCGCCGGTCCTCGGTGAGCAGGACCCGGAGCGTCTTCGCGAAGTTCCAGACGGGCTTGGGGAAGCCCTCGGTCCGGAAGAACGGCTCGTGGAGGGCGAGCTTGGTGATGGGGGCGCCGGCGAGCGCCGCCTCGATCGCGAGGTTCGCGCCGGAGGACCCGGCGAAGACCACGGCCTCGCCGCCGGCCTCCTGGATCACCGCCTCCAGGTCCTCTATCTCCCGCTCGACGGCGTACTCGGGCGCGTCGCCGCTCTGGCCGCGCCCGCGGCGGTCGTAGACGTACGTCGTGCAGTGCGGCGCCAGTTCGGGCACCAGGGCGTCGAAGATCGTGTGGTCGCGGAACGACCCGTTGAGAAGCACGATGGGCGGGCCTTCGCCCGCCTTCTCGTAGGCGATCGTCGTGCCGTCCCGGGAAACGACCTTGCGCATCTCGCACTCCTCATGCCGACCGGAGGTGCTCTCACCTCGCCGTATGTCGGCATCTTCGAGCGCGTCGCTGGATCACCGGTCGAGGACCGGTCGCGGGTGGCGGCCCGCCTCCCTCAGGACAGCCAGCCGGCCTCGGTGGCGATGCGGACGGCGTCGAGCCGGTTGCGTGCGTTCAGCTTCATCACCGTCGTCGTCAGATAGTTGCGCACCGTGCCGATCGACAGATGGAGCTTCGCGGCGATCTCACTGGGCTCGTCGCCCTGGGCCGCCATGCCCAGGACCTCGGTCTCGCGCTCGGACAGTGGGTTCTCGCCGATGTCCCATGCGCTCATGGCGATCTGCGGGTTGATCACCCGGCGGCCCGCGAAGACCTCACGGACCGCCTGCGCGAGCCCTTCGGCCGGGGAGTCCTTGAGCAGGAACCCCGAGACGCGCGCGGCCATCGCCCGGCGCAGCAGACCCGGCCGCCCGAGGCCGGTCATGATCAGCGTCCGGCACTCCGGCAGCAGTTCGTGCAGCTTCTCCGCAGCCGTGAGACCGTCCATGTTCGGCAGGTCGACGTCCATGACGGCCACGTCCGGCCGGCACTCCAGCGCGGTGGGGACGATCAGGTCGCCCCGGTCCACCACGCCGACGACCTCCAGGTCGGGCTCCAGTTCGAGCAGCGCGACCAGCGCTCCTCGCACCATGTGCATGTCCTCGGCAAGGAGAATTCTGATCACCCGATTCTCCACTTATCCCCCTTTTACCTTCCTTGAAGGTATGTAATGCCCCTTAAAATACCCGCGATCCGTCAGACAGCGGCTCCTGAGCGCATGAGCGCGGACGACGGGTCGTCCGGCGTCGGCTCCCCGCGGTAGCCGCGCGCCACGAGGCGTACGTCCGCGAGCGCCTGGCGCGAGATGTCGAGCACCGCCGTCAGTTCGTCCTGCGCGGGCCCCGGCGAGCGCGGCAGCATCCGGTGGATGAGCGCGCACTTCATCGTCACCTCGGAGAGGCTCGACCCGAGCACCTGGTGCAGCTCGCGCTCCACGATCAGCCGCTCGCGCCCCACGGCCATCCGCACCAGCGCCCCCCTGGCCTCGTGGAGTTCGGTGACCAGACGGTAGAGCGCGGTGAAGGCGTAGACGGCCAGGCCGGCCATGAGCGAGGAGTCGGTCTCGTAGACGATGTCGTAGAGCGAGTCACCGACCGCGACGGCCACCGGCACGACGACCGCGACCGAGGCCCCGAAGAGCACCCAGCGCAGCCGGCCGCTCAGGGTGAAGAGGAACGATCCGGCAAGGAACCCGGCCATCGATCCCCACGGCCCGTCGAGCCAGAGCAGCGGGGCGTACGTGCCCGCGGCCAGCAGGCCGAGACCGATCGCCCGCGCGTATCCGGGACCGGCGTGCGCGGGCCGCAGCGACATCAGCACCTGCACGGTCACCACCACGGCCAGGCAGCCGAGGAAGGCGAGGACGGCGGCGCCCGACGTGGTGGTCGCCGCCACGTTGATCACGGTGATCAGCGTGTACCCGGCCAGTACGGCGAGCAGCATCGCCCGCGCCATCCGCGGCGCCCACGGCCGGGCGGCCTTCCGCTGCTCCTCGGGCTCGGGTTCCGCGCGCCGCTCCTCGGCGGACGGGACGGCCGGTGTCCGGGCGACGACCTCGAAGCAGCCGTCCTCCGCCGGGCCGCCGCTGAGGTCGCCGCCGATGCCCCGCAGCCGCGTCGTCAGGTTGCCGAGCCCGCTGCCGCCCTCGGGGAGCGTGTCGCAACTGGTCTCGCCGACCCCGTCGTTGCGGATGCGCAGGGAGATCGTGTCGCCCTCGCGGGTCGCGGTGATCGCGCAGTGCTGCGCCTTGCTGTGGCGCAGGGCGTTGGTGACGGCCTCGCGCAGCACGATGGCCAGCACGGTGTCCACCTCGCGGGCCAGCGGGCCGCAGGCGAGGTCGGCCTCGGCCTCGATCTGCGCGGCGGCGAGCACCGACAGCGCGGACTCGGTCTCGTCGGCCAGCGACATGTCCCGGTAGCCGGTGGCGACGACCCGCACGTCGGCGAGGGCCTCGCCGGCGATGCCGAGCACCTCGGCGACCTCGGACCTGGCCCGGTCGGGCGCCGAGGGCAGCAGCCGGTAGCCGAGCTCGCTCTTCAGGGCGATCGCCGAGAGGCTGTAGCCGAGCAGGTCGTGCAGGTCGTGGGCGACCCTGAGCCGTTCCTGGATGACGGCCATGCCGGCCAACTCGCGGCGGGTGTCGCGGAGTTCCGCGACCAGGTCGGAGAGGGAGCTGACCCCGTAGATGATCAGGCTGGCGAGCAGCGTGGCGCCGAGTCCGTAGGCGGCCATGCCGGGTCCCGCGATCAGGACGACCGCGGCGACGATGGCGGCGATGACGGAGCCGTACAGCGGCCAGCGGATCCGGCCGGGGACGGCGAGCAGGACCGAGCCGGCGAGCAGTCCGCCCATCGCGCCCCAGGGCATCCCGAGCCAGACGAGCGGGAGGAAGGTGACCAGGGCCTGCGCGGAGAGGGTCAGCGCCCGGCGGCCGGCCGGCCAGTCGCGCGGCCGGCGGGTGGAGTGCGCGTACTGCAGGGCGAGGACGGCCGCCATGCTGACGGTGAGTAACGCGAGCCGGGCGGGTCCGGGGTTCTCGTCGCGGACCGCGAGCACGGTGACGACCGTGTGGCCGGCGAGCGTGCCGAGCGTGACCTGGAGCGCCATGCGTGATGCCTGCACCCCACACGCGTCGTGCGGATCGTCCTCGCCCTGGGGTGCGTCGAGCATCAGCGCGCGCCTCCTAGTCCGACCAGCGGTGGACGAGAGCACAGGCGACCGCCCGAGTACCCCCCTGAATACCGCCGGTGATCATACCTGGGAAGGAACGGCTTGTCATGATCACAATATGCACTTTTCCGACTTCTTCGACGGGGCCCGACCGCCACCAGCGGCGATGCCCCCGGCCTCCTTTCGCGGGTTCTCCGGATGTCTGAGGGTGTTTCAGAGGAACAGCGGGACCGGGTTCAGATCCTCGTACGCCGTAGGGGAGTTGAGCCTTCCGAGCCGCACCGGCACGTCGAACAGCCGGCCCGGCGCGAACCTCGCCCAGAAGTGCCGCAAGCCCGGCACCACCACCTTCACCACCGGCAGCCCCAGGTCGGGCCGCGTCTGGTCGAGCACGAGCACCTCCAGACCGTGCTCGCGCGCCAGCGAGCAGAGGTGCTCCAGGTCGTCCCGCAGGTCCGCGCGCGGCACATGCGCGTAGTCCGCCGGCGTCCGCGCCGGAAGCTCCGGATCCGGTACGAGATAGGGCTGATCGGCCACGGTCGCCCCGCGCAGCCAGTCGAGCAGATGCGGCGGCATCCCCTTCGAGGGGCCGTTCGCCACCGCGGGCAGCAGCTGGCCCAGCTCCGTCACGGCCCGGCACAGCGCGACCGCCGGATCGAGGTGCGCGCCGAAGCCCAGCATGATCTCCTCGGCGGGACCGTCGACCCGCCGCGACACCGCGGCCATCACCGGAATGCCCAGGTCAGCGGTGAGGTCGAGCACCCAGAGCGTCCGCCCCAACTCGCTGAATCGTTCCGGCAACGCCGAGATCCACGCGTCCCCGAACGACTCCAGATCCACCCCCGCGTGCCGCGTCCGGTTGTACCACCACAGCGCCACCGCGTCCCGCTCCACCAGCTCCAGAAAACCCTGGAGAATCGCGTCCTCCAGCGTCCCGCCCGCCGCGTTCCCGTTCGAGTCCGACACGATCGAACCGACCCCGTCGGCATCGAAGTACAACTGGCTCGTCGGCAGCAGCCGGTGCCGCCCCTCGGTGAGCGACCACACCGGCGTCCACTCGATCTCGGCGTCCTCGTCGAACCGCTCCGGCACGTACTGGAACGGGATCCCCGGCGCGTTCCACCGCTCCCGCTCCCGGTACTGCCGCTCGTCGAACAGCATGCACGCACCCGGATGCACCGCGTCCGGCGCCAGCTCCCGGTAACTCCCCAGCACCGTCGCCTCGTCACGGAACCGCGACGCGCTGTACCGCTCCACCGCCTCGCACAGACCGCTCACCCGCGCGTCCAGATCCGTACGCCCCTTGCCACCGCTCTGCATCCGCAGCCCCGCACGGAACGACGGCAGATCCCGCCCCGCGAACGCCAGGTTCGGCCCCGCCTGATAGCAGTGCAGGAACGAAGGACTCCGCGGATCCCGCACCACCCGGTCCACGATCCCCGTCAGCGGATCCGCCAGCCGCCCGAACCGCTCCCACATCTGCTCCGCCGACAGCGCCCGGTGACCGTTGCCCCCGGCCACGCCCTTCGGCCGCGACACCGGCCGCACCGGCCGCCGCGCCAGATCCGCCACCAGACCCGGATCACCACAGTCCGCGCACTGCGGCCTCCGGTCCACCGGATGATGACCGGCACTCAGCGTCAGCGTGTCCAGCGACCACACCGCGTCCTGGCTCTCGTCCCGCATCCCCGCCAGCCACTTCGCCGCCTGCAGGGCCGCCGTCTGCAGCCCCAGCTCACGCGTCGCCGCCAGCGAGGCCTCCGGCACCCGCACCGGGCCGTCGAGCCCCAGCGCCCGCCGCACCTGCGACTCGCCGCGCCGGTGGGAGCGGAGCCGTACCGCGAGACAGGACCAGCAGGGCCCGTCACCCGGCCGGAACACCGGACCGATGCAGAGCTGCGCCCCGTAGGGCTTGGCCGGCAGCCACGGCCGGCCGTCCGCGATCCGGGCGGCGTTGAAAACGGCCAGCTCCGGGTCGAGGTAGTCATCGCACACCACCAGCGCGAAGGGCGCGTCAGGCCCGCACGTCAGGCCCGCGGCCCGGCAGGCCCGCTCGGCCGCCTCGGCGTCGGCGCCGCCGATCGCGACCACCGTCACCTCGGCCTGCACCGGCTCGCCCACTCCGGCCAGGTCCCAGAACGCCCCGGCCGCCTCGTCCTGCGGCCGGTCGGCGTGGAAACCGACGAGACCCGCGGAGGCGAGCCGCCCGAGCATGCCGTCCAGCTGCTCGGCCGGGATGTCCACGGCCGCCCGCAGCTCCGGAAGCGTCAGCGAGCCGTCGAGCAGCGGGGCCATCTTCTGGATCGCGGCGCCCGAGAGCGCCGTCGTGCCCCGCGGGGAGACGAGGTAGACCGCCTCGCCCGGGACGATCTCGGCCCTGAAGTGGCGCCGGAAACCTATCCGTTCGTCCGCCTGCACCGGCGTACCGCTCTATCGCGCCGCGTCGGCGACAGGCGTGGAGTAACACCAGGGGGTCGGGTTCTCCCCGTCCGAGGGGGAACCGTCGAGGTTCTCGATGATCAGGTCGTCGAAGCCGGGAGTGGTCTGCATGACGTCGCCTCTCTCTTCCGCCTGCCGCAGCCGGTTCGTCGCTGCGGTGCCCCGAAGTCAACAGCGACCCGGCGAGCGTCGCCATGCACCGATTCATGTTCCCCATGTGAATTCTTCACATGGGAGAGATGTGCAGCTCAGTGGGCAACTCAAGGCGCTCTGGGCATGCTGGAGAGCAGATCGATAGGTGCGATGCCTGGAGGAACGCAATGTCCGAAGGTCCTACAAGGTTCGACCCCGTCAACGCCGGTCAGCAGCCCGGGCCGCTGAGCATCGGACTGCTCGGCTCGCTGTCCCTGCATCTCGACCGCACCCCGGTGACGGCGAGCGCTCCCAAGCAGCGGCAGGTACTGGCACTCCTCGCCCTGAACGCCGGCCGGGTCGTGACCGTACCGGCGCTCATCGAGGAACTCTGGGGCGACCGCCCCCCGCGCAGCCACGCCACCACCCTGCAGACGTACGTGCTCCAGCTGCGCAACGCGCTGGCGGCCGCCGACTCCGACCGCCCCGGCGTGCGCCAGATACTCGGCACCTGCCACAGCGGGTACCTCCTGGAGGAAGGCGCCTGTACGACCGACGTCGAGGTCTTCGAGCGGCACGTCCGCGCCGGCCGCCACGCCTCAGAGGCCGGCGACCACCGCCGCGCCTCCGAAGAACTGCGCCAGGCCCTGCAATTGTGGCGCGGCCCCGCCCTCGTCGACGTCCGCAAGGGCAGCGTCCTGGAGATCGAGGCGGTGTCCCTGGAGGAGAGCCGGCTCGGCGCCCTGGAACGCCGCATCGAGTCCGACCTCGCCCTCGGCCGCCACGCCGACCTGCTCGGCGAGCTGACCCGGGTCGTCGCCCGGAACCCGATGAACGAGAACCTCTGCGCCTACCTGATGATCGCCCTCTACCGCGCGGGCCGCGTCGGGCGCTCCCTTGAGGCCTTCCACCGCCTGCGCTCCGTGCTCAACCACGAGCTCGGCGTCGAGCCCTGCCCCCGCCTCCAGGGCCTCCAGACGGCCATCCTCTCCGGCGACCCCAGCCTGGACGTCTGGTCCATCTCCTGGTCCCCCGAGGAGTTCGCCGCCAACCGGCTCGCCCGCGCCTCGTGACCCGACGGCCCGCGCGACGCCCGCACCACCCGCCGCCGGGGAGCCGTGCCGAGGACACACGGCTCCTGGCGGGCGGGCGGCGGCCCGGGCCGGCTACTCCGCGGCTTCCTCGATCGTGATCTCGCGCTTCAGGATCTTGCCCGTCGGCCCCTTGGGCAGCCCCGGCACCAGCCGGACGATCCGCGGGTACTTGTACGGAGCCACCCGGGCCTTCACGAAGGAGCGCAGCTCCTCCGCCGTGACCTCGGCCCCCGGCTTCAGGGTGACGACCGCGGCGACCTCCTCGCCGTGCACCTCGTGCGGGACGCCCACCACGGCGGCCTCGGCCACGGCCGGGTGCTCGTAGAAGACCTCCTCGATCTCACGCGGGTAGACGTTGTAGCCGCCGCGGATCACCAGGTCCTTCTTGCGGTCCACGATGAAGTAGAAACCGTCCTCGTCGCGCCGGGCGAGATCCCCGGTGCGGAACCACCCGTCGGTGAACGCGGCCGCGTCCGCCTCCGGACGGTTCCAGTAACCGGCCATCACGTTCGGCCCCTTCACGGCGATCTCGCCGACCTCGCCCTCCGCGACCTCCTTGCCCTCCTCGTCGACGAGCCGGACCGACACCCCCTCGATCGGGGTGCCGATCGAACCCGGCCGGCGGGGTCCGTCGAGCGAGCCGAAGGTCACCACGGGAGAGGTCTCCGACAGGCCGTACCCCTCGACCACGGGACAGCCGAACGCCGTCTCGAAGCGGTACAGCACCTCCACCGGCATCGCGGAACCCCCGGTCACGCAGAGCCGCAGCCCGTCCTCGTCGTCCCCGATCCCGGTCGACCCGGCCGCCTCGGCGGCGGCGAGCAGCCCCAGGAACATCGTGGGGACCCCCTCCATCACCGTGACCCGGTCCCGGGAGAGGATCTCCAGCGCCTTCGCGGCGTCGAAGCGCGGCAGCAGCGTGATCGCCGCGCCGGTCAGCACCGCCGCGTTCAGCCCGCAGGTCTGCCCGAACACGTGGAAGAACGGCAGACCGCCGAAGACCGTGTCCGCATCCGTCATCCCGAGCACCCGCGCCACCGTCGCCGTGTTGGAGCCCAGATTGCCGTGAGTGAGCCTCGCCCCCTTGGGCCGGCCCGTCGTGCCGGACGTGTACAGCAGCACCGCGAGATCGTCCTCGCCCCGCTCCACCACCCGGGCGAGCGGCTCGGCCTCCGCCAGTACGGCCCCGAACCCCGGGTCCGTCACATCCACGCAGCCGATCCCCAGCTCCGCGGCGGCGACCCCCGCCTCGGCCATCGCGGCGCCCCAGGCCAGGATCAGCTTCGCCCCGCAGTCGCCCGCGCCGTAGCCGATCTCCCCGGACTTCAGCAGCGGGTTCATCGGCACCGCCACCGCGCCCGCCCGCAGCACCCCGTAGTAGGCCACCGCGAAGTGCGGGATGTTCGGCAGCAGGATCGCCACCCGGTCACCCGGCCCCACCCCCTGCCCCGCCAGCCACCCGGCGACCAGCGCGCTGCGCCGGTCGAGCGCCCGGTAGTCCAGCGTCAGCTCGTCCAGCCGGATCGCCGTTCCGTCCGGTCGCTCCGCCGCGGTACGAGCCAGATTCAGGGCCAGATTGGTCACCGTCGACCTCTTTCCGATGGTTCGGGCTTTACTCCCGGCCAGGCTATCCACCGCCCCCGCCGCCCGGCCCCCGGCCCACCGCCCCGCCCCGCGGCCCCGCGTGGAGCTCAGAGGCTGCGGGCGGTGATGTCGCCGTACGACGTCCCGGCGTGGATGTGCAGACCGGCGTCCGGGCCCTCGGTGTTGCTCAGCGTGTTGGTGATACGGCCGAAGGCGGTCCCGGCGTCCAGCGTGGCGGAGGTCCCGCGCGCCGCGCCGACGTGCACCGAGCCGGCCTCGGTCCGCAGGGTGACGGTGCCCCGGGTGGCCTCGACGACGTTCACATCGCCCTTCTGCGTGCGCAGCTCCGCGCCGCCGCCCAGCCGGCCGACCGTGATGTCACCGGACTGCAGGACGATCCGCCCGCCCGCGATCTCGTCCAGCCTCACCGCGCCCAGCGCGCCCTCGAACACGACGTCCCCCAGCCGCCCCGTGCCGCGCAGCTCCCCTGCGGCCGTCCTCGCCTCGACCCGCGAGCCGGCCGGCAGCTGGACGGTGACCTCGACGATCCCGGAGTTCCCCAGCACCCGGCTCCTCGCCGCCGGCGTCGCGATCCGCAGCACCCCGTCCGCGTACCCGACCTCGACCTCCTCCGCCGCCTTCACGTCCCGCCCCTTCGACGCGTCGGCCGGCACCACCTCGACGGTGGCCTCCGCCTTCTCCCCGGCGACGAACCGCACATTCCCCGCGGCGATGTCCACGACGGCGGTGACCTCGGCTGCGGTGGCGAACTTCTGCATCGTCCTTCTCCTTCTTCAGCGGCGGGCCCTCGTCGACCCGCTCTTTCCAACAAGAGAAAAGCTACGTTGCGTTCGCCCCCCTGGCAACGCCATTCTCCCCTCAAGTAGCAATAATCCCAGGTCAGATAAGAGATTTCATTGCAACGGCCTCACGGGTAACGCAACGTCAGCCCCTCCCCCCATTGCAATGAACTGAAGGTGAACGCTCCGGCGCAGGTGACCGGCGGCCGCCCGGCTCGTTGCCCGGTCGTCAACGAACACAGAACGAACGCGGAACGAACGCGGAACGCGGAACGAGGACAGTGGAGGCACGAGGTGGGCGCACAACCGACGAGCGCGACGAAGGACCTGGTCCTGAGCGAGCCCGAGGACGTACGAAGGGCAGCCGAGGCGCTGGCCGAAGGAGCCGCCGTGGCCCACGGCTTCGGCAACTTCTACGCCCTGACCTCACGCCCCGACCGTGAGGTCGTCGAGCGCGTGAACCGGATGAAGGGCCGCCCGCCCGGCCAGGTCTCCAGCGTCACCACCATCCC
The DNA here is from genome assembly GCF_055603625.1 of Streptomyces sp. NPDC037273. Lineage (NCBI taxonomy): Bacteria > Bacillati > Actinomycetota > Actinomycetes > Kitasatosporales > Streptomycetaceae > Streptomyces > Streptomyces sp. NPDC037273. Next base: position 319,022 of record NZ_JBVJVO010000007.1, on the reverse strand, counting down.
CGAGCGCGTCGGCTCCGTCTTCGACTGGACCCGCCTCCCACCCGAACTCCCGCGCCGCCAGATCGAGGACCTCGTCGACGAACTGCTCCACCTCGGCCCCTTCGGCCTCCGCGGCCCCGCCGCCGCCCACATCCCGCCCCACCTCAAAGCCACCCACCAGGGCGTCGACACCGTCCAGCTCATCGTCCCCGGCCACTCCTGCCCCTCCAACGCCTTCCTCGCCGAAGCGCTCGCCCGCACCGGCACCGGCTTCCTCGCCATCACCTCCGCCAACCGCTCCCACCACCTCACCGGCACCCCCCACGAACCCGCCCACTGGCGCGCCGAAGGCGTCATCGCCGACTTCGGCCACGAACCCGACGTCCGCGTCCTCGCCCACGCCGACGAACCCGCCGCCCGCCGCCGCCACCCCCACCACGCCACCACCTCCACCACCCTCCTCTCCTTCCACCACACCCCCGGCGCCCTCCGCCCCGGCATGCCCGCCCTCACCCTCGAACGCCACGGCTCCCTCTCCGCCGACCACACCCGCTCCCTAGCCGCCAACCACGGCTTCACCCTCCACCACCCCCCCACCACCCACCCCCGCCTCCCCTCCCGCCTCTACTTGCCGCATCCGTCTTAGGGACGACTTGAGGGGCGGGGCCGCCGGCGGGGGCCCGCGGGCCGGAGGGCGCCGCCCGGGGGCCGGCGGGAGTCCTCCGGCCGGGGGGCACCGGCGGTAGGCCTCCGGCCGGAACCGACAGGACCGTTGCACTGTCTGGCGGAGCGGCGAATCGGTTCGTCCGGCATGGAAGGGTGAAGCGCGGGGAGTGGTCGTCCCCACGGCGCAGGCCGCACCCACCGCGAAGGCGGCCGCCGACTGCCGCTACTACTACACCAGCTACTTCACCGGCCCCAACGGCGAGAAGAAGGGCAGCGGCTAGTACGCCGAAGGCGACCACGACCCCGAGGGCCGCATCTGCCGCAACGGCTGGTGGGTGTCCCCGTACGAGCTCGACGACCCGAGCGCCCTCACCCGCTGACCGAACACCGACGAGGGGGGCCACTCCGCGCGGCCCCCCTCCTCGCGCCCAGCAAAGGACCCCTCACTGTGCGCCCCCGGCAGGACTCGAACCTGCGGCCGACAGCCGGGCGCCGCCGAAGACTTCGGGCGTCCCCAGGGGCGGCTGGACTGTCGGCGGCTCCGGATAGCGTGCGGCACATGGGAGCCAAGGCGGCGCTACTGGCGTACACGGACGGAGACACCGCCTCGATCCTGAAGGCGGCGGCGGCCGGCGAGCCGACAGCCGAGGACACGGCGGCGCTGATCGCCCGGGTCTTCCCGCGCTGTCGCGCGGAGCCGACGGAGGGTGAGGTCCTGGGAGAAGCGACGTACCCGCCGGACGGCCTCACGCGTCTACGACCTCCGGCACACCTGACTGACGACCTGGCTCAACCACGGCATCCCGCCCGCCCAGGTCGCCGAATGGGCCGGCAACAGCGTCCCCGTCCTGCTCTCCAGTGAATCCCCCTCGGACTCCCAGGGTGCAGGGGCGCACTGGCTGAATGTGGGCCCGATCCCGTTCGAGGCCGATCGCGCCTCCGCGTGATCGTGGTCCCTCGGCCGTGCCGTTGACGCTGCGGTGGCCCGGCCGGGGTTCGTAGCACGGCTGGGCGGCTCGCCTCGACACCGGCCGCGCTGAGCGCGTCACAGACGCCGCCCACTGCGTCCAAACGCGCCGATCACCACGCCGTGAGGCTCTCGCCGACCGGGGACGGGCGCAGCCGCACGTCCGGTTCGTTCTTGGGAGAGCGCGAGGCGCTCTCATGGGGACGCGCCGCAGCGGGGGAGGGGGCTGGACGGTGCTGGGTCCGGCAGGTGTGCGACGACACGACCCCGATCAGCGCTACGAGTAGGGCTCAGGCGGAGGGGCAGGTGCTGGGGCCCGCGGGCTGACGAGGGCCCCAGCATCTTCCTTCCCTTGGCTATGCCGTGGACCACAGGAGCGGGGGAGCCAGGCGGCAGCGGATCACGGTCCTACGAGGTGTGGGCCGGGGAAGTCGGTCACCACGGCGGTGGCGCGGTGCGCGCGGTTCCCAGTGTGCGAGGAGGACCGCTGCGAACATCGGGGCACAGGTCAGGAGTATGAACGTCATGACGTGCCCGCCACCGACAGCGAGCCGGCCAGGGTCGGCTGCCGGCCTGCCGTGGCCGCCGCGATCAGGAGGCGCTGAACGGCCCGGGAGCGGTTCGCGAGCCTGAGGCGTCGTCCGTGCCGGGGCCACCAGCCGACGGCGGCGAGGAAGCCGGAGTCGCAGAAGGTGACCCGAGAGGTGTCCAGGACGAGGCCGGTGTAGCCGTCGTCGGCTGCCGACGCCAGGAGCGCTCGCAGGGGGGCCGCGCTGAAGCGGTCGATCTCCCCGGCGAGATGGACGACCAGGGTGGTGCCGAGGGTGGTGCAGGAGTCGATGACTATGACCCCGGGCGCGGTGTCCGCGCCCGAGTCATGCACGACAGGAGGGGCGGAGGGGGCGAGGGCGGCGGCCAGTATCGGGGCGGTGCTTGAGGTACTCACATCCTCATCAACGCCTCCCGCCCGCTGCCGGGAAACGAGCCATGCGGCCCTTTCACCCCATGTGACCAGCGCCGATCCCCGGCAAGAGGGAAAGATTCCACCCGGACGAGGCAGTCAGGTACCTGCGGGCGACCGCGGCCCCAGGCCGCGATTCTCTTCGCGCTGATCGCGCTGATCGCGCTGATCGCGCTGATCGCGCTGATCGGCCTGATCCCCGCCGCGCTTCTGGGTACCCCGTCATCCCCGGTGCCTGGAGAGGACCCAAGACCCGGCACTCGATTCGGCACCCTCCTGGCTCCTCCAGCACGGTGACGCTGGCGACTGTAAGGCGTTCGGCCTGTCCCTCTCCGGCGTGTGCGGCGCGTGGTGTATGTGGGGTGGTGACGAGTGGGTCAGTGGGCCGGGCGGCGTCGGGCCACGGAGCGCACGCCGAGGTAGAGCACGTCGGCGATGAGGAGCAGCACGCCGGCGGAGAGCAGGTACATGGTGCCGTCGACGGTCGCGCCGACGACGATCAGTGCGATCGCGGCGATCAGCAGGAGGTAGAAGAGGGTCATGGCGTGATGCCTCGGTTCGCGGATGTGCGTGTCGGAGGTGCGGCACGACGGATGCGACGGCTGCGGTGCACGCGCTGCCATCGTCGGAGGGGTGTGAAGGCGGGCTGGTTCCCGCGCTGGGTCAGGGGCGGCTACCAGTAGTGCCGGCGTCCGCCGACCTGGTGTCCGACGGATCCCAGGATTCCAGATCCCTGTTTCCAGGGTAGGCCCGGCCCTCGGGTGATGACTTCCGGGACAGGACAGCCCTACCGTGGAGAGAACAGACGGAAAAATCGCGCCCTGGGGCCGAAGGACCACGGTGACCAGGCCAGGGGCGGTACTAGGCAGGTGTGGGCGTAGGCCAGGACACCGTCGAACACTGACCACCGCGTCCGCCCCGCCCCATGGGTGTGCTGTTCGGTTTGATCCGGCACGTGGAGGTGCCAGATATGGCCATCAGGAAGGGCGACAGTGCCGCCCAGCCCAAGTCCCAGGGTCTGCGCCTGGCTGACAGCCGTGCCGTGGAGGTCGCGTCCAGGGTTGGGCTCTGTGCTCGGGGAGTGATCTACGTTCTGGTGGGGGTTCTGGCCGTGCGGATCGGCTTGGGCAGCGACAGTGGCCAGGAGGCGGACCGGTCCGGCGCGGTGGGGACCCTCGGTGAGCAGCCGTTCGGCCGGGTGCTGCTGTGGGCGCTGGTGGTGGGGCTGGCGGCGATGGCGCTCTGGCGGCTGTCGGAGGCCGTGTTCGGGCAGACGGGGGAAGGCGGGGACAAGTGGACCCGTCGCCTGGGTTCCTTGGGGTTGGCGGTGTTCTACGCCGTGATCTGTATCGGTGTGGTGCAGACGGCGCTGGCCGGCGGTTCTTCCGGGGGCCGCCCTGGCGACGAGACGTCGAAGGAGTACACCGCGAGGGTGCTGAACTGGCCCGGTGGGCGAGTGATCGTCGGCGCGTTCGGAGCCGTTCTGGTGATCGTGGGCGTGGTGATCCTGGTGCGCGGCCTGATGCGGAAGTTCGAGAAGAATCTCCGGACGGACGAGATGAGCCCGACGACGCGGCGGGTCGTCGCGGTGCTGGGCACCGTCGGCGGAGTGGCGTGCGGTGTGCTCGCGGCGGTCGCCGGCCTGTTCGTCCTGCTGGCCGCGGTGCGGTTCGACCCCAGCGAGGCAAAGGGCCTGGACGAGACGCTGCGTTCGTTCGCCGAAACCCCCGCCGGGCCCGTACTCCTGATCGCCGCCGCGGTGGGCCTCGTACTGTTCGGCCTCTACTCGTTCTGCGAGGCCCGCTGGCGCAAAGCCGCTGAACACGGGGATCCGGCGGAACAGCCGACCGGGGCTTCAACCTCGGGGCCACGCCCCAGTGAGCCCTAAAAAGACGAACCCGTCCGCCGCCGCGGGCCGCTCGTCTCCGTTCGGGCGGTTGGGGCGCGCGATCCGCCGTGCGCGGGCCGGGCGCCTGTGGGTTCAGGTCGGCGAGTTCGAGCCGTGGCAGCGTTCGCTGGGGTTCGCGGCGCTCGGCTTCCTGACATTGGTGCCCCTGCTGATCGTCGTTTCCGCGGCGGATCCGGCGAGCGGGCGAGGGTTCGCGCAGTGGCTGGGGGACGGGCTCGGCGTATCAGCCGCCGCCAGGGAGGACATCGAGCGGCTGTTCGCTCTGCCGGGCCAGACGTTGCGAACCACGACGGCGTTCGGCCTCGCGGTGCTCGCCGTGTTCGGCGTGTCGTTCGGCGCGGTGGTGCAGAGCGGCTACGAGAAGGTGTGGGATCTGCCCCCGGCCCGCTGGTGGGCCAGGTGGCGCCAGGTGGTGTGGCTCGCCGTCCTCATCGGAGTCCTCTTCCTGTCCGCGAGCACACCGCTGTGGCGCGCGGCCCCGGCCCGCGGCCTGGTGACGGTGTTGGCCGGCGGCCTGTTCTTCTGGTGGTCCCAGCGGATGCTGCTCGGCGGCCGAGTCCGCTGGGCTGCCCTGCTGCCTGGGGCGGTGACCACTATGGCCGGGCTCCTCGGCCTCCGAGTCTTCTCCCGGCTCGTCTTCTCACCGCTGATCGCATCCAGCGCCGTCACCTACGGCCCGATCGGAACCGTCCTGGTCATCCAGTCCTGGCTGGTCGGGGTCGGCGTCGTCGTCTTCGGGGGTGCCCTGGCAGGCCGGCTTCTCCACGAGGAGCTCCCCCGCGTGGCGCACGCCCTGAAACGGCGAAGATGAGTGTGGAGCCGCAGGCGAACGGACACCGCTGCCGTGCGCGTCGGCGCTCGCGGCCGATCCTCGGCGGGGCCCGCCCGGATGCACTCGACGCCATTCGGACGGACGCTGTCCTCATGTCGAATCAGGTGCCGCCGCCCGGCCGGGGCCGGCCGCCGCCGAGTGCGGAGGGTGGGCCTCCTCCCCGCTAGGGCGACCCGGGAAAGATCATCGGTCTCTCGTGTCTGGGTGTGATCGTTCTGGTTGTGGTGCTGATCGTCGCTGTCGCGCTCGTCGGCAGAGACGAGGATGGCGATCCGGAACGTAAGTCTCCGACGAGCCCGGTCACGCAGTCCACGGCGAGGGAGACGTCGGCCTCGGAGCAGCCGCAGGAGGAGAGCGGTCCGAGGGGGGATGCGAAGATCACGGCGTGTGAGGTGGATTCGGTTACGAAGTGGCCCAGCGCGGAGTTGCTGATCACCAACCGCTCCAGTAAGGCCAGCAACTACATCGTGCAGGTCGAGTTCGTCGACGCGTCCAACAGGCGGCTGAGCGAGGGCTATGCGACGACGGACGGCCTCGCGCCTGGCCGGCAGTCGAGGGTGACGGCCCAGGGTCTGGACCAGATCACAGCGAAGATCACATGCCGGATCATGGACGTCAGCCGGTTCGCGTCCTGACGGTTCTCCGGCGCCGTGAACACCGCGTCGGGAGGCCTGCCCGTTCTGGCCCTCGCGGGCGAACTCGCAGCCGCCGCGGGGATTCCTGCCGCCGCTCTGCGAGGGCGGATGTGGATGATCGCCCGCGACACCCTTCTCTCCGTGAGCCCCAAACGAGCTCTGCGGCGTCGAGCGGATGCGCGCCGCCTGTCCGTTGGAGCTGAGTGACCTCTCGGCGGCCGGGCAGATCTCAGCCCGGTCGCCCACCAGCGCGTTGGGCGTGGTTGCGGGCGGCACCAAAACTTCGGGAAGTCTTCGGGAAAACCAGCCGCCGGAGGCCGTCCCTGACCGGTTTCAGCCGGACGGATCCGGCCACATGGGGGCCTCTCTCCGGCAGCCTCATCTCCGACCGGAGGCCGCCCCTGACCAGCAAAAAGACCCTCCCGAAGGAGGGTCGATCGCGGAGCGCCCCCGGCAGGACTCGAACCTGCGGCCAAGTGCTTAGAAGGCACCTGCTCTATCCACTGAGCTACGGGGGCCGGGGGGTGGCTGGGGGGCCAGGGGTCCCGGTGGGTGGGGTGGGGCTTGCCGGGACAAGGATAGGGCTCTGGTGGCCTTGGCCCGGTTGCTTCACCTGCGTGGCACGATGTGGAGGTTCGGTGAAGCGGAACGATAATCGCAGGCAGGTGCGATTCGCGCAGCGCTTTTGACGCCGTGCGGGGCGGGTGTTGTGCACTCGTTATGCCTGGGGTTCCGGTCGTCAGCCCTCTGTTCGGCGCGCAGGGCCGTAATAGGCTTCAAAAACACTCATAAATTGGGCATTCTTCGCATGTGGTGACCTTGGACGAACGGCCTCAGCTGATCGACGCACTCTCCGCCCTGCGCGACCGTGTCGCCGCCGTGCGTCTTCCCCTCCCGCTTCCGGACACACCGCGCGCCCGGCAGACGAGGGCGGAGCTGCTCGCCCAGCTCGACGACTATCTGGTGCCGAGACTGAAGGATCCCGACGCGCCGCTGCTGGCGGTGGTGGGGGGTTCGACGGGGGCGGGGAAGTCGACGTTGGTCAACTCCCTTGTCGGGCGGCGGGTCAGTGAGGCGGGGGTGCTGAGGCCGACGACGAGGACGCCGGTGCTCGTGTGTCACCCCGAGGACCACCACTGGTTCGCGGGGATGAGGGTGCTGCCGCAGCTCACCCGCGTATGGCTGCCGCAGAGCGACGAGGACCACCCGGCGGAGGAGAACGCGCCGGAGGAGAACGCGCTGCGGGTCGAGACGGCCGCCGCGCTGCCCCGGGGGCTCGCGCTGCTGGACGCGCCCGACATCGACTCGCTGGTCGTCGAGAACAGGCTGCTCGCCGCCGAGTTGATCTGCGCCGCCGACATCTGGGTGATGGTCACGACGGCTTCGCGGTACGCGGATGCCGTGCCCTGGCATCTGCTGCGTACCGCCAAGGAGTACGACGCCACGCTCGTCACCGTCCTCGACCGGGTCCCGCACCAGGTCATCGGCGAGGTCTCGCGGCAGTACGAGGCGCTGCTGGACAAGGCGGGGCTCGGCGACGTGCCGCGTTTCACCATTCCGGAGCTGCCGGAGTCGGCGGGCGGCGGCAGCGGGCTGCTGCCCGACAGTGCCGTCGCGGCGCTGCGCGGGTGGCTGGCCCACCGGGCCGAGGATCCGGCGGCCCGGCAGCAGGCCGCGGACCGGACGGCGACCGGAGTGATCGACTCGCTGGACACCCGGCTGCCCGAACTGGCCGGCGCGGTGGCCGCGCAGTACGCCGCCGCCGTCCGCCTGGGCGCCGTCGTCGAGAGCGCGTACGGGGAGCAGGGCAAGCGGGTGCGCAAGGAGCTGGGCCGGGGCGCCGTCCTCGCCGGCGACGCCCGCACCCGCTGGCGCGGCTATCCCCGGGACAGCACCGCCGAGGAGCTCCTGGACGCGCTCGCCGAGTCCCTCGCGGCCCTGCTGCACTGCGCGGTCTCGGCGGCGGAGGAGCGGGTACGGGACACCTGGCGCCGTGAACCCGCCTCGGAGGCGCTCGGTCCGCTGAGGTCAGGCGGCGACCGGGAGGCGGGGGAGCGGATCGGCGTGGAGGTACGGCGCTGGCGCCGCGTACTGGAGGAGCTGGCCGAGGAGGAGGTACGGGACGTGGAGCGGCCCTCCGGGTCGCGCGCGGCCCGGACCGCGGCGCCCGAGGCCGACACCGTCGCCGCGCTCCTCGCCGCCTCGCTCCTCGGCGGCCGGCGCACCCGGCCCGCCGGCGAACGCCTCGCCGAACTCCTCGGTGCCCAGGCCGCCCTGCGGCTGCGCGACAAGGGCGGCGAACTGGTCCTCTCGTACGTCGACCGCGTCCTGCACGCCGAGCGCGACCGGCGCCTCGCGCCCCTCGAATCGCTCGACGTGACCCCCGAGCCGCAGGCGGAGCTGATCGCCGCGCTCTCCGTACTGCAGAAGGAGAAGTGACGTGGTGGATGACCGTCCCGGCCGCGGCCGGGGGAGCTGGGACGACGGGCTGATCGCGCGGCGGGCGAGCGACCGGGCCCCCGTCAAGGACGAGCTGCCCGGGGGAGAGGCGCCGGAGGAGGACACGCTGCCGCCGCTCGGCGGGAGTTACGGCGGCCCGCTCCGTACCCGCCTCGACGCCCTCCACGAGCTCGTCGGCCTCTCACGCACGCGCGTGGAGAGCGACGCGCTCGCCGAGGCCGGGCGCGTCCTCGACGAGGCCGCGGCCCGGCAGCGGCTCTCCTCACGGCACACCGTCATCGCCATCGCCGGGGCCACCGGAAGCGGCAAGTCCACGCTGTTCAACGCCCTCGCGGGCGTCCCCGTCTCCGAGACGGGCCTGCGCCGCCCCACCACCTCCGCGCCCATCGCGCTCAGCTGGTCCGAAGGCGCGGCGGGGCTCCTCGACCGGCTCGCCGTGCCCGGCAGGCTGCGCCGCCGCCCCCTCGCGGGCGGCGCAGGCGACACCGAACTCCAGGGGCTGGTCCTCATCGACCTGCCCGACCACGACTCGGCGGTCACCGCCCACCGTGACCAGGTCGACCGGGTCCTCGGCCTCGTCGACGCCGTCATCTGGGTGGTCGATCCGGAGAAGTACGCGGACGCCGCCCTCCACGAGCGCTACCTCAGGCCGCTCGCCGGCCACGCCGAGGTCACCTTCGTCGTCCTCAACCAGATCGACCGGCTCGGCACCGAGGCCGCCGACCTCGTCCTGGACGACCTCCGCCGCCTCCTCGACGAGGACGGGGTGGCCCTCGGCGAGCACGGGGAACCCGGCGCCACCGTCCTCGCCGTCTCCGCGCTCACCGGCGAGGGCGTACCCGAACTGCGCGAACTCGTCGCCCGGTTCGTCCAGGAACGCACCGCTCCCGAGCGCCGGCTCGCCGCCGACGTCGACGCGGCCGCGGCCCGGCTGCGCACGGCGTACGTCGCCGACGGGCGTTCCGGCCTCGACGAACGCGCCCGGGAGGCCTTCACGGACCGGCTCGCGGTCGCCGTCGGCGCCGAGGCCGCCGGGGAGGCCGCCGAACGGGTCTGGCGCCGGGGCGCCATCCGCGCCTGCGGCACCCCCTGGCTGCGGCTCTACCGCCGTTACGAGCGGATGCGCGAGCACGGCTCCACCGACCCGCGCCTGGCCGCCCCCGTCGAGGAGGAGCTGACGGCACGCCAGCGCGTGGAGCAGGCCGTACGGATCGTCGCCGACGAGGCCTCGCGCGGGCTGCCCGCCCCCTGGGCGCAGGCCGTGCGCGAGGCGGCGGAACGCGGCGCGGACGGACTGCCGGAGGCCCTCGACGAGCTCACGGTCACCATCGGCGACGCCGCGGCCCGGCCGCCCCGGCCCGCCTGGTGGCCCGCCGCCGTCCTCGCACAGGTGGTGATGACGCTGCTGCAGGTCTTCGGCGCGCTCTGGCTCGTGGGCCAGATCATCGGAGTCGTACCGCCGGGCCTGCTGCCGCCGGTCCTCGTCATGCTCGGCGGCATCATCGGCGGGCCGCTCGTCGAATGGGCCTGCGAGGGCGCCGTCAAGGGCCCGGCCCACCGCTACGGCCAGGAAGCCGAACGCCGGCTGCGCGAGGCCGCCGCCGCGACCGGCCGCGCCCGCGTCCTCGACCCGGTCGCCGCCGAGCTCATGCGCTACCGCGAAGTGCGCGAGCAGTACGCCACGGTGGTCGGCGGCCGCCCGGCCGCCCGGGTCGTCGGCGGCGGCCGCATGGGTACGACGAGGCTCGGCGCGACCCGGGCGGGGGCGCGCGGGAGGTAGCGCGAGCAGGTCTCTCCGCCCGCCGGTATCCCCCTGGCGGGTGGGGGAGTTGTCCCCAATCGCCTGCTTGTCCACAGGTCTCGGCGCGCTTTCCCGGAACGCCCCAACATGGTGCCGACGCGGAAAGCGGCAGCCGAAGGACGGCTGAGGAGACAGGGGAAGCGGGGACGGGCCATGAACGAGACGACGGTGACGCTGGTCGGCAACGTGGCGACGGCGGTGGAGTACCGGGACACGGCGGCGGGCGGGGTGGCCAGGTTCCGGTTCGCGGTGAGCGCGCGCCGCTGGGACCGGGAGCAGGGGGCCTGGTCGGACGGGCCGACCAGCTTCTACACGGTGTCGGCCTGGCGGGCGCTCGGCGCCAACCTCGCGGCCTCCGTATCGGTCGGGGAACCGCTGGTGGTGCACGGCCGGTTGAAGGTGCGGGAGGACGAGCGCGACGGGCAGCGCAAGACCTTCGTGGACGTCGCGGCGGTCGCCGTGGGCCACGACCTGAGCCGGGGCACGGCGGCCTTCCGCCGGGCGGCCAGGCCGGACCCCGAACTCCGGGCCGACGGCGCACTCCAGGCGCGGGCGGAAGCGTCGCCGGAAACATCGCCGGGAGCATCGCCCGGAGCGCCGCCGGGGGACGGGAAGGACCCGTGGGACGTGGCCGCGGAGGAGGCGACGACGCGCTTGGTGACCGCCTCCTGACCATGCGTCGTGGGGATTTGTCGACCAACTCGCCGAGTGGATAACGATTCCGAGACGGAATGGTTATCTGAACGTATGACAGGGCACCCGGGCGTTCCGCGTCCCTAGGATTCCCGGGTACTCGTGTGGCACGTGAGCCCATCGAGTCTGTGAGTCTGCTGGCGTGCGCTCCCCCCACGTGAATCGACCAAGTTCGCGGAGCTGCCGCCCGGAGGGGAATCCAATGTTTTCTGTTCGTGGGCGGGGCATTGCTCGCCGCCTTGCCACTGCCACCCTGGTCTCGGGCCTGGTCGCCGCCGGCGCGATAGGCATCGCGGGACCGGCCGCGGCCGATGACGCGCCGGGCGCGAGCGGTGGCGCGACCGCCACGCTCGGCTCGCTGAAGATCTCCGACACGGTGACGTACGTCGAGAAGGTCAACGGCGAGGACCGGGTCCGCGAGACCGGTGCCGGCCTCTTCGAGATGAAGGTCGAGAACGGCGGCAAGCTGCAGACCTACTGCATCGACTTCCGTACCGGCGCGCGCGAGGGCTACAAGTACAAGGAGGTCGGCTGGGACCAGTCGTCCCTCCACAACAACCCCGACGCGGGCAAGATCCTCTGGATCCTGGAGAACTCCTACCCGAACGTCTCGGTCGCCGACCTCGCCGCGAAGACCGGCATCGAGGGCCTGGACGAGGACACCGCCGCCGCCGCCACGCAGGCCGCGATCTGGCACTTCTCGGACAAGATCGACGCCACCCCGAACGACGCGCAGGGCAAGAAGCTCACCGCCTACCTCCTCGAGAAGGCCACCACGGTCCAGGAGCCCAAGGCCTCCCTGAGCCTGTCCCCGGCCTCCCTCGGCGGCGGCAAGGCCGGCGACCGCGTCGGCCCGTTCAAGGTCGGCACCAACGCCTCCGAGGCCGTCCTCTCGATGGTTCCGGGCGCCCCCGCCGGCGTCGGCGTGGTCGACAAGGACGGCAAGGCCGTCACCAAGGCCAAGAACGGCGACGAGGTCTTCGTCGACGTCCCGGCCGGCACCCCCGACGGCACGGCCGACATCAAGGCCGAGGCCACCACGAAGGTCCCGCTCGGCCGCGCGTTCGTCAGCGCCGAGAAGAAGAGCCAGACCATGATCCTGGCCGGCTCCAGCGACTCCACCGTCACCGCGACGGCCAGCGCCTCCTGGGCCAAGAAGGGTGCCGTCCCGGCCGTCACGGTCGCCAAGGACTGCGCCAAGGGCGGCCTGGAGATCATCGCCTCCAACACCGGTGACGAGCCCTGGACCTTCGACCTGAAGGGCAGCTCGTACACGATCGCCGCGGGCGAGACCAAGACCATCACGCTCCCGGTCGCCGAGGACGAGGCCTACAACTTCACGATCACCGGCCCGAACAAGTTCTCGGAGACCTTCGAGGGCGTTCTCGACTGCAAGACGGCCACCCCCGGCCCGACGCCGTCCGAGACCCCCTCCACCTCCCCCTCGGTCGAGCCCTCCCCGTCCACCCCCGGCACCACGGGTGGCACCACCGGCTCCACCACCGGCGGCGGCGACCTCGCCGAGACCGGTAGCTCCAACGCCACCCCGATGATCGCCGGCATCGCCGCCGCGCTCGTCGTCGTCGGCGGCGGCGCCGTCTTCTTCCTCCGCAAGAAGAAGGCCGCCGGCCAGTAATCCCGGCCCCTCGGTGCCGGGCCCTGCGCCCGGCACCCCGGGGTGCCCCGCACCCCACCCGACCCCGGCCCGCCCCGCGCGCGCCGGGGTCGCCCCTTGTCCGCCCCACGCCGTCCGCCCACGCCGTCCGCCCACGCCGTCCGCACCCACGCCGTCCGCCCCGCGCCCGCCCACGCCCCGATTCCGCCCCCTACCGCCCGGTACGCGCCCCGCGCGACCCGGTTCGCGGCCCGGCTCCCGGGTCACCGGTTTCCGCCCGGGGGTGGCGGTCAGGCAAGATGGGGTGTATCTGCCCACTCACTCTTTGCCGGACGGTTTCTCTTGGCTGAGTACATCTACACGATGCGCAAGGCGCGCAAGGCGCACGGCGACAAGGTCATCCTGGATGACGTGACGCTGAGCTTCCTGCCGGGCGCGAAGATCGGTGTGGTCGGCCCGAACGGTGCCGGTAAGTCCACCGTTCTGAAGATCATGGCGGGCCTGGAGCAGCCGTCGAACGGTGACGCGTTCCTGTCGCCTGGCTTCTCCGTCGGCATCCTGATGCAGGAGCCGAAGCTCGACGAGACGAAGACCGTCCTGGAGAACGTCCAGATGGGCGCCGCCGAGACCATGGAGAAGCTGCGGCGCTTCAACGAGGTCGCGGAGCTCATGGCGACGGACTACTCCGACGCGCTCCTGGACGAGATGGGCAAGCTCCAGGAGGACCTGGACCACGCCAACGCCTGGGACCTCGACACGCAGCTGGAGCAGGCCATGGACGCCCTGGGCTGCCCGCCCGGCGACTGGCCCGTCACCAACCTCTCCGGTGGCGAGAAGCGCCGCGTGGCGCTCTGCAAGCTGCTCCTGGAGGCCCCCGACCTGCTGCTCCTCGACGAGCCCACCAACCACCTCGACGCCGAGTCGGTGAACTGGCTGGAGCAGCACCTCGCGCAGTACAAGGGCACCGTCGTGGCCATCACCCACGACCGGTACTTCCTCGACAACGTGGCCGAGTGGATCCTGGAGCTCGACCGCGGTCGCGCCCACCCGTACGAGGGCAACTACTCCACCTACCTGACCAAGAAGTCCGAGCGGCTCAAGGTCGAGGGCCAGAAGGACGCCAAGCGCGCCAAGCGGCTCAGGGAAGAGCTCGAGTGGGTGCGGTCCAACGCCAAGGGCCGTCAGGCCAAGTCGAAGGCCCGTCTCGCCCGCTACGAGGAGATGGCGGCCGAGGCCGACAAGATGCGGAAGCTGGACTTCGAGGAGATCCAGATCCCGCCGGGCCCGCGCCTGGGCTCCATCGTCGTCGAGGTCGAGAACCTCTCGAAGGCCTTCGGCGACAAGGTCCTCATCGACGACCTGAGCTTCACCCTGCCCCGTAACGGCATCGTCGGCGTCATCGGCCCGAACGGCGCCGGCAAGACCACGCTCTTCAAGATGCTCCAGGGTCTGGAGACCCCGGACTCCGGCTCCGTCAAGGTCGGCGAGACCGTCAAGATCTCGTACGTCGACCAGAGCCGCGCCAACATCGACCCGAAGAAGACGCTGTGGGCCGTCGTCTCCGACGAGCTCGACTACATCAACGTCGGCCACGTCGAGATGCCCTCCCGCGCCTACGTCTCCGCGTTCGGCTTCAAGGGCCCGGACCAGCAGAAGCCGGCCGGCGTGCTCTCCGGCGGTGAGCGCAACCGTCTGAACCTGGCGCTCACCCTGAAGCAGGGCGGCAACCTGCTGCTCCTCGACGAGCCCACCAACGACCTCGACGTCGAGACCCTGTCCTCGCTCGAGAACGCGCTCCTGGAGTTCCCGGGTGCGGCCGTGGTCATCTCCCACGACCGCTGGTTCCTGGACCGGGTCGCCACGCACATCCTCGCGTACGAGGGCGAGTCGAAGTGGTTCTGGTTCGAGGGCAACTTCGAGTCGTACGAGAAGAACAAGATCGAGCGCCTCGGCGCGGACGCCGCCCGTCCGCACCGTGCCACGTACAAGAAGCTGACCCGAGGCTGAGGTCCGTGACGAGGCACATCTACAGCTGTCCCCTCCGCTGGTCGGACATGGACGCCTTCGGGCACGTCAACAACGTCGTCTTCCTGCGGTACCTGGAAGAGGCGCGGATCGACTTCATGTTCCGGCTGGCGCCGGGGGACGGTTCCCCCTCGTTCTCGGGCGGGTCCGTCGTGGCCCGGCACGAGATCGACTACGTGCGGCCGCTGGTCCACCGGCACGAGCCGGTGACCATCGAGTCGTGGGTCACGAAGATAGGCGCGGCGTCGCTGACGATCGCGTACGAGGTGAAGGACGCCGTAGGCTCAGACGTGACCTACGTCCGCGCGTCCACGGTCGTCGTGCCCTTCGACCTGGAGGCCCAGCGTCCGCGGCGGATCAGCGCCGAGGAGCGGAGCTTCCTCGAGGAGTTCGTGGACGACGGGATGTCCGCCGCCGCATGACCGTCCTCGCACCGCTCCACTTCGACGACGCGAGGGAGGCGGCGGCCCTCGCCGCCTTCCTGACCCGGCTCGTCCACTACGACCGGGCCGCCGCCGTCCGCCTGCAGGCCGGCGGCGGGGCGCTGGCCGTCTTCGGACGGCCGGCGTCCTTCGAGGTGCTCGCGATCCGCACGGCCCGCCTCGTCGACGCCGTGGACCTCGACGTCACCGTCTCCGCCGGCGAACTCCTCGAAGGCATCGAGGAGTCGGCCGGCAAGGCGGTCGTCCCGGACACCGTGACGGGACCGCCCTGGGCGGGCGTCCTGCCCCCGCGTACCGGCTGGCGGCCCGTCGAGGGGCTGCCGGGCGCCGCCGAGATGCGGGGCGCGGTCGCGGCCGCCGTCGCCGAGTTCCGGGCGCGGGACGAGGCGCTGCCCGAGGAGCTCCGTACCAGGGCCGAGCGTGACCGCATCGGCCACGACATCTGGTCCCGCACCCTCGGCGCCACCGGCCTGCCCCTGCGCGCCGTGCACGCCGCGCAGTCCCTGGGCTTCCTCCCGCCGGCGGACCGGCCCGGACAGCCCGGGGCCGTCGCGCTCTACGCCTCCGGCCCCTGGCTCCGCCTGCGCACCCCGTACGGCTCCATCGCCCTGCGTACGGCCCCGATGTCCCTGGCGGTCGCCCCGCGCTGACGGCCTCACCGGCCCGACGGGCCGACCCGGCCCTCCCGCGCGACGGCGATCACCGAGAGGGCGGCGGCGAGGGCGAGCAGGCCGACGGGGATGACGGGGGAGCCGTGGGCCTGGTTGCGGCTCGCGAGGACGGGGTCCATGCGGTGGCGGGGGTCGTACGCGATGCGGACCGGGGTGCCCGACGAGCCGATGCGTTCCTCGGCTGAGAAGTCGCCCGGGTAGCCGCCGGCGCAGTCGAGGGTGTGGTGGAAGAGGGTCTTGGCCTCCGGCGCGCCCTCGCCGAAGGTGGGGTGATGGGTCACCCGGACCTCGCCGACGACGACGCAGTCGGTGACGGCGGTGCGGACCGTGGAGTCACGGGCCTCCACCCAGACCGCGACGAGTCCCGCGACGATCAGGACGGCGGCGGCGATGCTGCCGCCCTCGCGGAAGAGCGCGTTGTGCGCGAAGAGGGCCGCGACGGTGAGCACGAGGGCGCCCGCGAGGCCGAACACGGTGGGGAGCCCGTACGGGCCGCGGAGGTTCCAGTCCGTCCACCGCCAGAGGAGCGCTCCCGCCGCGGCGGGCACGGCGAGCGCCCCCGCGTACGACACGGCCTTGCCCATGGGTCCCCCTCTCCGTGGGCGGGGACGCCCCCGACCGGGTACGCGGTTGCGCCGGCGCCCGTACCTCCGAGCGGTCGGTCTCAGTGCTCCACGTCGTCCGGCCAGACCCCGATGTGGTCCTGTTCGAGTTCGAGGGCGACGCGGTGCTCCATGCCGAGGGCGTGGGTGTACTCGGCGGGGAGCTGGAGGCGGCCGGCGCGGTCGAGCATGGCGTACTCGCGGGCGACGAGGGATTCCTGGCCGAGTTCGTCGACCTCGGTGCGGCGCAGCACCTCGGAGGAGGTGCGGCCGTCGCGGATGGCGACGGTGCGGCGGACCTCGGAGGCGACGGCCTGGTCGTGGGTGACGATGACGATGGTCGTGCCGAGTTCCTCGTTGGCGCGGCGGAAGGCGGCGAAGACCTGTTCGCCGGTGGCCGAGTCGAGCTCGCCGGTGGGTTCGTCGGCGAGGAGGACGGACGGGTTGTTGGCGAGGGCGACGGCGATGGCCACGCGCTGCTGCTGGCCGCCGGAGAGCTGGTGGGGGCGGCGGTCGCGGACCTCGGAGATGCCGAGCATGGCGAGGAGTTCCTCGGCGCGCTGCGTCTTCTGCTTCGACCGGCCGCGCAACTGCATGGGCAGGGCGACGTTCTGGGCGGCCGTCAGATAGGGGAGGAGGTTGCGGGCGGTCTGCTGCCAGACGAAGCCGACGACCTCGCGGCGGTAGCGCAGCCGGGCCTTGCCGTCCATGGCGAGCAGGTCGCAGCCGGCCACCCGGGCGGCGCCGGCGGTCGGCACGTCGAGGCCGGCGAGGATGTTCATCAGGGTCGACTTGCCGGAGCCGGAGGCGCCGACGAGCGCCATCAACTCGCCCTCCTTCACGAGGAGGTCGAGTCCCTGGAGCGCCTGCACCTCGACGCCGTCCGTGGTGAAGATCCGGACGAGCCGGTCGCAGGCGATGAGCGCGTCGTGCCCGTACGAGGGCCGGTCGCGCCGCGCGTTGGCCCGGCGCTCCAGCTCCTCCAGGGTGGTGTCAGCACCCGTACCGGGAAGGGTCGTACCGGTGTCCGTCATCGTGCGTCTCCTGCCCTGAGTTCCTTGATCGAGCCCCTGCGCCCCGCCCACCAGGCCTGTCCGGCCGCCGCAAGCCCCGTCATGAGGATGACGCCGAGCGCGGGCAGCACCAGCGACCACGGGTCGGCCCGCAGCGGGGCGCTGTCCAGCGGGGCGAGCCCCGGTGCCGTCGCGAGCGCCAGCCGGAAGAGGTCGATGCCCGGGGCGAGCAGCGGGACCGTGGCCCAGCCGACCAGGATGCCGCCGACGGCGGCGAGGACGGCCTGCGGCAGTGCTTCGAGGCCGAGCAGCCGCCGGCCCTGCTTGCGGGTGAGCCCCATCGTCCGGAGCCGGGCGAGGAGCTTGGTGCGTTCGGGCGCGCTCTGCATGAGGGAGAGCAGGACGGCGACCATCGCGAAGCCGGCGCCGGCGCCGATCGCGCCCAGGTAGATGGCCTCGGCCCCCGACTGGAGCGGGGAGTCCACATAGGTGGACCGTTCCTCGGCGCGCGTCGTCACGGTGAAGTCGGTGGCCTCGGAGGAGGCCTTCACGGCGGCCCGGAGGGCGGCGCCGTCCGGGGAACCGGTGACGAGGAGCGTGGTGGCGGCCCGGCGGGTGAGGTCGGCGCCGTTGACGAGGAGGAAGTCGGCGCCGTCGACGGCCGGGGTCGAGGAGCGGACGGCGACCGCCTTCACGCGGAAGGTGCCGGCCGCCGACACGATCTCCAGCGGCGTGCGGCCGAGCCGTTCGGCGACCGAGGGCGAGGCGATGGCGGGCAGCACCCGCTCGGTGTCCCCGACGGCGTCCGGCCCGCCGCGCCCGGTGGAGGCGAGCAGTCCGGCCGGGAAGGCGCCGAAGCCGGTGCGCCGCGCGAGCCGTGCGTACGAGTCGGGCTCGACGCCCACGAGCTGCGCGGTCATCGGCAGGGCCGAGGTGCCCTGCACGGACGGCATCGACACCCCGTACTCGACCTGGACCGAGGCCACGTCCCGGACGCCCGCCGTGGAGCGCACCTTCTCGGTGAGGCCCTCGGGCAGCGGCGTCCATTCGACGGAGCCGTCGACGCGGGCGTCGGCGCCGGTGGCCAGGAGCGCGGCCCGGTCGCGGGCGTCGGCGACGCCGGCGATCACGGAGCCGCCGAAGGCCGCCGTGGTGAGCGCGAGGACCAGGGCGAGCAGCGGGAGGGTGCCGGTCGAGGAGGAGCGTCCGGCGCGGGCCAGCGCGAGCGGTCCGACGGCCCCGCGCAGCCGGCGGGCGGGCCTGGCCGCCCAGCGCAGCGGCAGCGGATAGATCCGTACGAGCAGCATGGCGGCGATCAGGCCGACGAGCACGGGTGCGGCGCTCACCAGGTGGTCGCCGGTGTCGGCGGTGCCGCGCAGCCGCAGCGAGGCGACGGCGCCGACGGCGAGGACGAGCGCGGTGAGTTCGAGGACGGTGCGGCGCCGGGAGGGGCGGGCGGTGAGCAGGTCGTCCCGTCCGCCGTGCAGGCGCGGGGTGCGGTGCACGACGACCGCCCGCAGGGGCAGCACGAGCATCGCGAGCAGGGCGACGCCGGTGGCGGCGAGGACGGACGGGGCGAGCGGGATGCCGCCGGCGCCGCCGTCCGGGCCGCGTACGGTGACCACCGCGAGGCCGAGGGCGAGGGCGGCGGCCGGTACGGCGACCGCCGAGGTCTCGCCGAGCAGCCGCAGGCCGATGCCGGTGAGCGAGGCGCCGCGGGAGCGGATCAGCGCGAGCTCGCTGTCCCGGCGGGTGACGAACAGGCCGCCGGTCATGGCGAGGACGACCGCGGCGACGGCGCCGACGCCGAAGACGGCGACGGCCACCACCGGGTTGATCGCGTCGCGCATCGAGCGGTACGAGCCGACGATCGTGTCGAGCTCGGTGCGCACGGAGCCGGTGGGCCCGACGACGCGGCGCAGCTTGGCCAGGTCGGGGCCGCTGCCGACGGAGTCGAGGGCGGCGGCGAGCCGGTCGGTGTCGCGGGTGGTGAGGTGGTCGGGGGCCGGGGTGAACCGGAAGAAGACCTCCGGGTCGCCGAGGGTGGCGAGCAGCGCGGGCGCCGACTGGGGGGAGACGAGCAGCGCCCCCTGCCAGTAGTACTTCACCTCGTCGCCGACGAGCGCGGCGAGCGCGGGGGTGCGCAGGAGCGGCTCGACGGTCCAGTAGGCGTCCTCGGGGCCGCGCGGTTCGACGATCCCGGTGACGGTCACGGCGATCGGCTCGGCGCTGATCCGGCCCGGCACGTGCACGACGGAACCGGGCTTCAGGTGCAGGGACTCGGCGGTCTTCGTCGTCACCACGGCCTCGGGCCGGCGTGCCGTGCCGGCGGCCAGCCGGCCCTGGCGCAGGGTCGCGTGGGCGGTCAGCGAGGAGGGGGAGGAGAGGACGAGCTCGGGGGGAACCCCGTCGGGCTTGGGCAGCCACGGGTCGAGGCCCTTGACGCGGGTGACCGTGCGGACGCCGTGGACGGTCTGCCGGCCGTCGACGCGCAGCGGGTCGGGGAGCAGGGTGAGGACGGCGTCGTGCTGCTTGCGGAGCTCGTCGGGTGCCAGGCCCGCCTCGCGTTCGGCCTGGCTGCGTTCGAGGCCGGGCGCCTCGGCGGTCAGTTCGATGACGCTGTTGCGGGGTGCGGCGGTCCGGATGTCGTGGCGCAGGCCCTCGGTCTCGTACGCGTCCTCGGCGCGGGGCAGCGCCGCCGCGAGGTACGCGGTGACGAGCACGAGCAGGGCGAGCGACACGGCGGCCCAGGGCGCGGTCCGCAGCCGGGTCCGCACCCAGGGCGCCACGGCGCGGGCGGGCTTGTCGGGCCGGGACGGGGACATGTCGGGGGCCTTCCTGCGTACGGCGGGGGTGTCGCCCGCTCCGGTGGAGGGGCCGGCGGGTCCGGTGGCGGCGCCCGGCGCTCCGGTCGAGGGGCCGGAGGGGCCGGAGGGGCCGGAGGGGCCGGCGGCGGGCATCAGTGGTCCCCCTGGTGGCGCAGGGTCACGACGGGGTCGGTGCGGCGCAGGGCGATGGCGGCGACGATGGCCAGCGGCAGGGCGGCGACGCCGGCGAGGAGCAGGGCGACCTGGCCGAGGGGCAGTTCGACCAGGACCCCGGGGACGGGGCGGGCGGCCTGGCCGGTGAGGACGACGAGCGGGACGACGGCGCGGGCGAGGACGGTGCCGAGTCCGATGCCGACGAGCAGGCCGATGCCGATGAGGATGCCCTGTTCGGCGGCGATGAGCCGGGCGAGCCTGCGGCGCGGGGTGCCGAGGGCCTGGAGGACGCCGAACTCGGCGGACCGTTCCCGCATCGCGCCGGCCGAGCCGACGGCGAAGCCGACGGCGGCGAGCGCGGCGGCGGCGGCCGCGACCGCCATGAGGGCGGCGTTGGGTCCGGCGCCGAGCGGGTCGCCGAGGAGGTCGGCGGCGGCCTCGTCGCGTACCAGGACCTGGGCGGGGTCCGCGTTGGGGCGGGCGCGCAGGGCCGTGGCGACGGCGTCGGCGCGGCCGGGGGCGACGGTGAGCCACCACTCGGTGGGCGGCACGGTCGAGCTCTGCTCGGAGTCGGCGGCGAGGAAACGGTTGGCCGACGCCAGGTTCACGAGGAGCGCGCCGCCGTCCTCCGGGGTGGCGACGGGCGAGGTGGCGGACACGGTGCGGGCGCCGGGGCCGGTGGTCGGCAGTTCCTCGACGACCCGGCGGACGACGACTTCGAGCTGGCGGCCGTCGACGGACACCTCGATCGGCTCGCCGGTCTTGGCGCCGGTCGCCTTCATGAAGGCCTCGGTGGCCAGGGCGGGCAGGTTCTCGGGCGCCGTGGGCCGCAGGGCGTGCAGCCGGAGGGTGTACTCCTCCGGCTCCCAGTGGCTGTCGTCGGTGCCGCCGCCGGTGACGACGAACGGGACGGAGTACGGCGCCGGGCGCCCGCCGGGTCCCGCGGTCCCCGCCCTGCCGGTCACCGGGCCGCCGCCGCCCGGGTCGCCGAACTCGGTCTGCTCGAAGGCGGACGTCCAGGAGGCCAGGACCTGCCCGGGGGCGTGCACCCGCTCGGTGCCGTCCGGGCGCACGGTGGCGAAGCGCTCGACGTGGAGGGTCTGGGTGTGCGTCGAGCCGTCGGGGATCTGGCCGGTGGCCTCGATGCCGGTGAGGGTGAGCACGCCGCCGGAGCCGCGGCTTCCGTCGGTGCCGGGGCCCGCGGTCAGGGCGCCGAGGTCGAGGGTCAGCCGGTGGGTGCGGCCGTCGTACGGCAGGCTCCCGAGGAGCTGCTGGTACGGGATGCCGTTGGGGTCCTCCATGATGGCCGTCACCTTGCTCTCGGGCGTCCCGCCCGGGGCGACGGCCCGCAGGTCGACGGCGAGGGTGCGGGTGCCCGCCGGCAGCCGGAGCCCGGGCCGGGGGCTGGCCTTCGGGGTGAGCGGGGCGAGCAGCTCGGGGGCCGCGGCGCCGGTGAGGTCGGGGCGGAGGAGCAGGCCGGCGGCGGCCTTGCCGGTGTCCATGGCGAGGACAGTCGCGGACTTCCCGGCCACGTCCGTGGAGCCCCGGTAGACCGGGGCGACGGCGGTGACGCCCGGCACGGCGGCGAGCCGCTCGGTCTGGGTGGGTTCCCCGGGTCCGGCGCTCAGGACGCGGACGGCCGAGCCGGTACGGAAGTCGGCCTGGTCGCGCTGCGAGCGCTCCCACGAGCCGCTCTGCGCGATGGCCAGCATCCCCATCGCCACGGCGAGGACGAGCAGCAGGACGGGGCCCGCGCCGCGCAGCGGCCGGCGGCTGAACTGCCAGCCGGCCAGGGCGGCGGACAGACCGCGCCCGCCGGCCGCGCGCCGCTCGGCCAGCTTGGCGGCGGGCGGCAGCAGGCGCAGGGTCAGGACGGTGCCGGCGAGCAGGGCGAGCGCGGGCGCGGCGACGAGCACCGGGTCGATGGAGCCGCCGCCGGGTTCGTCGGTGCCGAGGGTGCCGCCCGCGGCGCCGGGCCGCTGCAGCTGCCAGTAGGCGACGCCCGCGATGGCGAGCAGGGCGAGGTCGGCCCCGGCCCGTACGGGAGCGGGCAGGGACGCCGAGCGGGCCTTGCGCAGCGAGACACCGGCCCCGTCACCGGCGGCGAGCGCGGGCGCGACGACGGCCGCCGCGCAGAGCAGGGCCACGGCGGCGGCGACCAGCCACACCTGGAGCGAGGGGGTCGTGTCGAGCCGGACGCCGAGCGAGGAGAGCGCGGAGCGGTCGGCGAAGAGCCGGGTCAGCGGTCCGGACAGGAGCGGCGCGGCGATCGCGGCCGGCAGCGCGAGCAGCAGCGCCTCGATGCCGGCGAGCCCGGCGATCCGGCGCCGCGAGCCGCCGCGGGCCCGCAGCAGGGCCGTCTCGCCGGAGCGCTCGGTGCTGAGCAGCCGGGCGACGAGCAGCAGCGCGTACGTGGCGAGCAGCACCAGCTGGACGGCGACGATCAGGAGCGTGGAGCGGGAGACGAGCAGCGCGCGCTGGGTCTGCTCCAGGGCGGTCGGCAGCGCGGTGGACGCGGAGATCGTGGTGCCGAAGGCCTCGGTGTCCTCGGCCAGCGCCTTGGGGCCCGAGGTCGCCGAGGCCCGCAGGGCGTCGATCCGGTCGGTGGTGAAGCCGGTGAAGTCGGCGGAGCCGAGCCAGGAGGTGGTGCCGGCGCTCAGCGCGCCCGCGCCGAGCACGGCCGGGTCGACGAGCAGCGGCCCGTACGTGGTGAACGCGACCGTCCGCACCCCGCGCCCGCCGGCCGGGTCGAGCTGCCAGTACAGGTCGGCGGTGTCGACCGGCCGGTAGACGCCGGTGATCCGGGTCTTCACCCGCCGCCCGTCGGCGAGCCGGTCACCGAGGTCGAGTACGGTCCCGGGGGCGACCCGCAGCCTCCGGGCCGCCTCCTCGGGCAGCGCCGACTCGACGACGCCGGCCGCCCGGGTCGCCGAGGGCCAGGCGCCCTTGACGAGGGTCAGCCGCGAGCGGTCGAGGGCGGCGAAGTGCGTCAGGTCCGGGTCGCCCTCGCGGGCCGCGGCCGACTGGAGGCCGCGGGGCAGCGCGTACGGCCCCGAGCGTTCGAGGCGCCGTACGGTGACCGGCAGTCCGTCGAAGGTCCGTCGCATCCCGTCGGTCACGGCCGCCTCGGCGCTCGCCCGCTTCGCCTCGGTCACCTGTCCGGTGACGAGCAGCGAGGCGGCGGCCGCCGAACGCCCCCGCAGTCCGGCCTGGAGCGCCGCGTCCCCGATCGCGCCGGAGAACGCGGCGAGGGTGGCGAGCACGGCGGTGGTCAGGAGCACCGCGAGGAGCGCCGCGGACAGCAGCAGCCGGTGCGCCCTGACACGCAGAAATACGAACCCCGTCACCCGTCCCCCTGGCCACCCTGATCACGGCGCGCACGCCGAACATTCGCCGAACGCCCCCGGAACTTCTCTCGGATGCTTTCAGAGTGCCCGTCCTGCTGGAAACCGCTTGCAGGCCGACCTTGATGCGATTGTGACCGTTATTCGGGGCCCGATCTCCGGAATGTGTCCGTCCATGACCGGCTCGGGTGCGGGGGGTGACGAAGTGTCAGCCGGCCGTGTTCACCATCGACGCCGCGGCGTACGTCAGGTAGTGCCAGAGCTCCGCCTCGTGGGCGGGGGAGAGGCCGAGCGTGTCCACGGCGTCGCGCATGTGCCGGAGCCAGGCGTCGTGGGCGGCCCGGTCGACGGTGAACGGAGCGTGGCGCATCCGGAGGCGCGGGTGGCCCCGGTGCTCGCTGTAGGTGCGGGGGCCGCCCCAGTACTGGATCAGGAAGAGGGCGAGCCGCTCCTCGGCGGGGCCGAGGTCCTCCTCGGGGTACATCGGGCGCAGCAGCGGGTCCCCGGCGACGCCCTCGTAGAAGCGGCGGACCAGGCGGCGGAAGGTCTCCTCGCCGCCGACCTGCTCGTAGAAGGTCTGCTCCTGCACTGTTTCCCCGGGAATCTCGTTCACCGTTCCATCGTCTCAGATGACCCGGCCCAGGACCGGAGGTCTAGGACCTGCCCCCGGCGGATCCGGCCGGGGCCGCGGCGGCCGCCCGGCGGAGCGCTCGCCGGGCCCGCCGCGCGGCGGGAGAGTGGAGACATGGGTGAACCGCGGGACGAGTTCGCCGAGCCCGGCGCGCGGGCCCGCCGGGCGCTCGTCCACGAGCTCGAGGCGGCGGGCGAGCTGGCCGACCCGGCCTGGCGGGCCGCCTTCGACGAGGTCCCGCGCCATCTCTTCGTCCCCTACTACTACGTCTCGGGCCCCGGCGGCTACGAGCGGCTCTGGTCCGGCGACCCCGACCCCGCGCGCCGGGAACGCTGGCTGCGCGGGGCCTACGACGACACGGCCGTCGCCACCCGGGTACGGGACGGGGAGCTGATCTCCTCCGCAAGCCAGCCCTCGCTGATGGCGTTGATGCTCCGCGCCCTCGACGTACGCGAAGGGCACGACGTCCTGGAGATCGGCGCCGGCACCGGCTAATACGCCGCCCTGCTCTGCCACCGGCTCGGCGACCGGCACGTCACCACCGTCGACCTGGACGAGGAGATCGCCGAGTCCGCCCGCACCCACCTCGCCGCCGCCGGACACCGCCCGGCCGTCCTCGCCGCCGACGGCGCCCGCGGCTGTCCGGAGCGCGCCCCCTACGACCGGATCGTCGCCACCTGCGCGGTGCCGTCGCTCCCGTCCCCCTGGCTCGCCCAGTGCCGCCCCGGCGCCCTGGTCCTCGCCCCGCTGTCCACCGGGCTCGTCCTGCTCCGGGTGCGCGACGGCACCCACGCCGAGGGCCGGTTCCTGGCGACCTCGGCGTACTTCGTGGCCCTCCGGGGCGTCGCCGCCCACCTCCCGCGCCGGGGACCGGCCGGGGACGAGGGCTTCCGCTTCCTCTGGGGGCTGGCCGGCGAGGCCCTGGACAGACGCGAAGCGCTCTCGCTCTGGCTGCGCGAGCGGCGGCCTGAGCGGGAGCGCTTCGGGGTGACGGTCAGCGGCGACCGGCAGTGGGCCTGGCTCGACGACCCGGCGGGGCCGTACGCCTGGCCCCTGCCGGTCGACGGCCGGGGCGGGTCCGGCGGGGTCAGCCCAGCCGGAGCGTGATCGTCGTCCAGGCGCCGACGTGCACCCGGTCGCCGTCCTGGAGCTGGACGGGCACGTACGGCTGGATCGGCTCCTCGCCGCCGTTGATCGTGGTGCCGTTGGTGGAGTTCTGGTCCACCACCGCCCACGAGCCGTCCGGCTGCTGCACGAGCACGGCGTGCTGGTGCGAGACGCCCGGGTCCTCCGGCGGCACCGACAGGTCGATGTCGGGCGACTCGCCGGTCGAGTGCCGGCGGCGCCCGATGGAGACCTGGTTGCCCTGGAGCGGCAGGTGCTTGTCCGGCGAGAACGCGGGCAGGTTGAGGCCCGAGGCCTCCGGCCCGCTCCGGTGCATCATCGCCATGAAGTACTCGCGGTCCGGACCGATCACCGCCGTCCACGTCAGCGGCTGCCGCGGCGGCTGGAACTGCTGCGGCGGCGGCCCCTGGGGCGCCTGATGCGCCTGGTGCGGCGGCGGTCCCTGGTGCTGCGGGGGCTGCGGCGCCTGCGGCTGCTGGTGCTGCGGGGCGGGCGGCTGCGACGGCGGGGACAGGACCCAGTCGTCGTCGGCGCGCGGCTGCGGCGGTGCGGGCGGTGCCGGCGCCTGGGCCGGGGCCTGGAGGTAGGCCGGCGGGGCCGGCGGCTGCTGGGTCCCGGGCTGCTGCATCGGCGGGCGCTGCGGCGGTGCCTGGTGGTGCGTGGGCTCGGCGCCCAGCGGCTCCGCCGGACGGTTCACCTGCGAGGGCCGCGAACCCTGGTAGCCGAACGGGTCCGGCTGCTGCTGCGCCGGCGGCGGGGGCGGCGGCGACTGGAAGCCCGGCGGCAGGTTCAGACCGGGCGGCGGCCCGGGCCGCTGCGCGGCCGGCGGGTTGTGCGGGGCCAGTGGCGTGTACGAGGTCGCCGTGTTCGTGAGGAAGTTCCAGCGGCACTCCTCGCAGAACGGCGCCATGTGCTCCCGCGGCGTCCGGCACTGCGGGCAGAGCTCCGCCTGCGCCGTCGCGTTCGGGTCACCCCCGGGCCCGAAGCCCCCGGGCGCACCGGGGCCGTCGAAGCCCCCCGGACCGCCGAAGCTGTGGGGCGCGCCGTGAGCACCCGGCGCACCGGGGCCGCCCTGCGCACCGGGGCCGCCCTGCGCACCGGGCCCGCCCTGCGCACCGGGCCCGTCGTAGGCGCCGGGCGGGTTCGGCGGGGGGCCGGGGTAGCCGTAGGCGGGGGGCGGCGGCGGGGGAGGCGGCGGTACGGCACCCGCAGGCGCACCCGCCCCGGCCATGCGATGGCCGCAGACCTCGCACCAGTCGTCGGAGACCGACTGGTGTCCGTTCGGGCAGGTCGGCATGTCGGTGCTTCCCCCTCTCGTCGTCCGGCCCGCTGGCCGGGCTACCTCTTGACGCGAACGGTCTTGGTGGAGCGGGTCTCGAGTGTCATCTCGTCCGCTTCCGCGACCTTCGCCTTCAAACGCACAGTACCGGTCGCCGCGTCGACGACGTCGACCACCTTCGAAAGCAGTTTCGCCGTATCCGCGTTGCCGGAGGCCGCCGCGAGCTGCACGGCGCGGCCCAGCTTGGCCGTCGCGCCGTCGTGATCGCCCGATTTGCGGGCATCGAGACCCTGCTGGATGACGTCCGCGAGCTCCGCCTGGCCCGTGTAGTGCGCGACCTGGGGGTTGATCGAGGTCGACATCGCGAGGTCGTCCGTCCACACCGCCCGTACCAGCCCTTGAGACAGCGGGCGGGGATCGCCGCCCGCCGGGTCGGGGGCGAGCAGCGAGACGCGGGCGGCGAGCATCTCCTGGCCGACGGCGGCCTGGGGGACCCGCACGCTGAGGTGGTAGTCGCGGGACTCGTCGCCCCAGGAACCCGTCGGGTAGTCCCCGGCGCGCGGACCGGCCTCGGTGCGCCGGCCGGTGAGGTCCTCGACGGTGGGCGCCACCTGCTTCACGAACACGATCTCGACGCCGACCGGGGTCCACACGCGGAGCGCGACGTCCGCCACGCCCTTGCCCATGGCGGTCTCCATCATCGACGTGAAGTCGGCGGCGAGACCGGCCGGGTCGGCGACGATGTCGGCGGTGCCGAGGAGCGCCGAGGCGATCCCGGTGACCTCCTTGACCTCCCAGTCGGTGCCGACCCCGCGCGCGTCGCAGGTGAAGCGGCCTGCGCAGTCGTCGAGCGCGGCCCGCAGCTCCTCCGGCGACTCGTGTTCGTTGCGGCCGTCGGTGAGGAGGATGCCGTGGCGGATGGACAGGTCGGCGGAGGAGAGCAGCCGGTCGGCGAGGCGCAGCCAGGTGCCGATGGCGGTGCCGCCGCCGGCGGAGAGGCGGCGCAGCGCGTCCTTGGCCTCGGCGCGGGTCCGGGCGTCGGCGACGGCGAGGCCGCCGTTGCCCGGGTAGACCTCCTGTGCCAGGTGGGTGCCGGCGACGACGGCGAAGGAGGTGCCGTCGCGCAGGGTGTCGACGGCCGCGGCGGTCGCCTCGCGGGCGCCGCGCATCTTGGTGGAGGGGTAGTCCATCGAGCCGGAGCAGTCGACCATGATCACGACGCCGGCGCCGCCACCGCCCGGGAGGCCCACGGGTCCGCCGAGGCCGCCGGTGCCGCCGCCGGTCGAGGTGACCGTGACGATCGCGTTGACCTCCCGGCCGCCCTCGGGCAGGAATTCGTTCTGGTAGACGTCCACCGAGAACCGCGGCACGGTCGACTTGGCGAAGTTGGCCATCTGGGGGAGCTCCTCGGGGAACAGCGGTGAAGGGGCGGGGGGAGCGGCGTCCGCTCAGGCGGAGGCCGACCCCGGCGTGACGGTGAAGGGCACGAGCGCGACGGTGATGTTGTCGTGGCCCCCGCCGTCCAGGGCGTGGCCGACCAGGACCTGGGCGCCGTGCAGCGGGCGGTCCGAGGCGTCGGCGGGGACGACCCGGGCCATGTCCTCGGGGCCTTCGGCGTAGTTCCACAGCCCGTCCGTGCAGACCACCACGACACCGGAGTGGTCGGGCTTGAACGAGGCGGTGTGCGGCTCCAGTTCGTACGAGTCGGCGCCGAGCCAGCCGGTGATCGCGTGGGCGCGCTCGTCCGCGTACGCCTCGGCCTCGTTCATCAGGCCCGCGGCGACCATCTGGGCGGCCCAGGAGTCGTCCTCGGTCAGCCGGACGGACTGGGTGCCGCGGTCGTCGGGCACCCAGTAGGCGCGGCTGTCGCCGACCCAGCCGACGACGAGCAGGCCGTCGGTGACGATCGAGCCGACGATGGTGCAGGCGGGGGCGTTCCGGTGGCGGTGCGGATCGTGCTCGGAGCCGTCCTGACCGGGTTCGTCCGCAAGGGAGTTGACGGCCTCGGCGGCGGCGACGATCGCCTCGTGCATGGCCTGCTGCGGGTGGGTGCCCCGGGGCAGCGCGGCGAGCAGCGAGGCGTCCGCGGCCGCGGCCGCGGCGGCGGAGGCGTCGTCGGGGCGGGTGGCCGACGACACGCCGTCGCAGACGATCGCGAGGGAGGCGCGGGAGCCGTCCGGCAGCGTCGTCGTCGAGACGGCGAAGGCGTCCTCGTTGCGGTGGTGGCGCAGGCCCCGGTCGCTCACGGCGGCGACGGGTCCGGCCTCCCGCTCCATGTGGTCGCGCTCGCGCGGCTGCGCGTGCCCGCAGTTCTCGCAGTACCCGTCCGTGTCCACCCGCCCGGCCCGGCAGGCCACGCAGAGCGCGGCGGCCGGTGCCTCGGCGGCGGGTGCGGGTGCCTGGGCGGCGGCCGGCAGCGGGTCGGCTCGCACGGCCGTACGGGGATCGGGGGCGGCCAGCTCGAAGTCGCCCCCGTCTCCGCCCCCGTCCCCACTCACGGGAGCGGCCACGGCCCCGGCCGCAGGCGAGGGCGAGGGCGGCGGCGTCGGGCCGTCGGTGCGGACCTCCACCGTGGGCAGGTCGCGGCCGCCGGAGTCGGTGGCGGGGAGGTCGCCCGGGTGCTGGGTCGCGGTGGAGAGGGAACCGGGGTCGCGGGGCGGGGCGGCCGGCCAGCTGACGGGGGTGACGATCGGCACGGTCGGGCGGTCGGGCTCGGGCCCGGCGGCCAGGACGGCCGACAGGTCGTAGCCGCAGGCCCCGCAGAACCGGTCACCCGACTCCAGCGGCTCCGCGCAGCCCGGGCAGGCGGTCAGTCCGTGCGACGGCTTCGGCTTCTGGGACATCCTCACACCCACGTCCGGGGACGGAAGCGGTTGGCCCGCTCCACCAGTTCGATCCTCTCGTCGCCCTGCTGGGCGAGCCGGGCCAGCACCCGGTACGAGCGTTCGAGGCCGAAGCGCAGTCCGCGCTCGTCCAGTTCGCTCCCGAGCAGCAGCGCGCCGCCGCCCGGTGCCGCACCGGGACTCCCGGAGAGTACCCAGTCGAGGGCCGTTCCGAGGACCTCCGTCGACAACTGCTCGCGGCGCACCGGGTCGAGACCGAAGCCCTGGAGCGCGGAGACCTGCGCGGCGGACGCCGTCAGATCGGCGCCGAGCGGCTCGTGCGCGGGGCGCCGCCGCAGCCGCGCCCGTACGGCCGCGACCCGGGCCGCCGTGTAGTGGATCGACGCCTCGGGCACGGACTCCAGAGCCTGGACGGCCCCGGCCCGGTCGCCCGCCGCGAGCCGCACCCGGGCGAGCCCGAAGGCCGCGCTGACGAAGCTCGGGTCGGTGGCCCACACCAGGTGGTAGTACTCGGCGGCGTTGTCCAGCTGGCCGAGCACCTCGGCGCAGATCCCGAGGGCCAGCTTCGGCGCCGGTTCGCCGGGGAAGGCGTCGTACACCGCGTCGAAGGCCAGCGCGGCCTGCTCGTGGTCGGCGGTCACCAGGGAGGCGACGCCCCGGTACCAGACCACCCGCCAGTCGTCCGGGTCCCGCTCCTCCAGGCCCGCGAGGGTGCGGCCGGCGGCCGGCAGGTCGCCCAGTTCCAGGTGGGCCCGCAGGGTGCGCAGCCGGAGTTCGACGGAGGGCGCCGGCGCGGCCTGGAGCGCCCCGAGCAGTTCGCCGGGGGCGGCGGCGGCGAGACCGGCGAGGAAGCCGGCGTGGGGGTCGGCCGGGTCGACGCGCGGCACGGGCAGCGCGAGCGCGGTGGCGGGGGTGTCGACCGGGGCGAGCGCCCCGCCGAGCCCGTACCCCTGGGGGGCTCCCGTCGCCGGCGGTGCCTGCGCGCGGCGGCCGCGGCGGGCGCCGAGCAGCGAGACGTCCTCCGTGAGTTCGGCGAACAGCGCGGTGTCGGTGACCCGGACCTCGGTGCCGAACAGGGTCGAGAGCGCCGGGCGCGGGCGCCCGGACTGCAGGGCCACGACCTCGCGCAGGACGCCGGTCAGCTGCTCGGCCATCTCCTGCGCGGAGGCGAACCGGCGGGCCGGGTCGGGGTCGGTGGCGCGGACGAGGAAGCGGTAGAACGACTCGTACGTCCGGAAGACCGCGATGTGCTCCGGGTCGGGCAGCGAGTCGACGAAGACGTTGGTGTAGCCCTGGAAGTCGAAGGTCATCACGGCGAGCGTGCGGGCCACCGTGTAGAGGTCGCTGGCCACGGACGGGCCGACCTCGGCGACCTCGGGCGCCTGGTAGCCGACCGTGCCGTAGATCGCGGACTCGTCGTCGTCCATCCGCCGGACCGCGCCCATGTCGATGAGCTTCAGCTGGTCCTCGGTCTGGATGGCGTTGTCGACCTTGAAGTCGCAGTAGAGCAGGTTCCGGCTGTGCAGATGGCCGAGCGCCTCCAGGGCCTCGATCCCGTACGCGCAGGCCTGTTCCACCGGCAGCGGGTCGCGGCGGCCGTCGGGGGTGCGCCGGTCGTTGGCGATCTCCTTGAGGGACTTGCCGCCGACGTACTCCATGACGATGTAGCCGTCGAGGGAGCCGGTGCGCTGGTC
The DNA here is from genome assembly GCF_055603625.1 of Streptomyces sp. NPDC037273. NCBI lineage: Bacteria > Bacillati > Actinomycetota > Actinomycetes > Kitasatosporales > Streptomycetaceae > Streptomyces > Streptomyces sp. NPDC037273. The sequence goes on along the minus strand of NZ_JBVJVO010000007.1, from coordinate 287,853 downwards.
GAGGTGCTCGACGAAGTTGTAGATGCGGACGATGTTGGAGTGCTCGATCTCGGCGAGGAAGCGGCGCTCGGAGATCGCGGCGGCCATGGCGTCCTGGTCGCCGGTGTCGAGCAGGCCCTTGAGGACGACCCAGCGGTCGGAGACGGCCCGGTCGACGGCGAGGTAGATCCAGCCGAGGCCGCCGTGCGCGAGGCAGCCCGCGACCTCGTACTGGCCGTGGACGATGTCCCCGGCGCGCAGCTTCGGCACGAAGGAGTACGGGTGCCCGCACTTGGTGCAGAAGCCCTCGGTGCGGCCCGGCCGGTCGCCGCGCGAACGGCCCACCGGGGCGCCGCAGTCGGAACGGGAGCAGAAACGCTTCCGCTCGGGAACCTCGGCGTTATCCATCACCGCGGCCCGCGGGTCGGGACGCGGCACCTCGGGGATGGTCACCAGACCCGCCCCCAGACGGTTCCGCGCCGACTGCCCGGTCGACGAACCGGAGCTGCGCACCGACACCGAACGGGCCGTCGACGAGCCGGAGGCCCCCGACAGCGCCCGCGACAGACGGCCGGAGACCGAACGGCGGGACGTCGAGGAACGCGAGGACGCGCGCGAGGAGGCGCGCGAACCGCTCCGCGCGGAACCCGAGTCGGGCCCCCCGACACCGCCCGCGCCCTTCCCGGCCACGGCCATGCCGGTCGGCGTCGAACCGATCAGCCCCCCGGGCGCGACGACCGGCGCGAGCCCGCAGGTGTCGCAGTACAGCTCGCCGCCTCCCATGTCCTCGTACGAACCCTCGCACGAAGGACGCTGACAGCTCCCCACGCCGCTCTCCCCGTTCACCACTGCCGTCCTCCCGCGTCTCTCGGGCCGGACAGTACATCCGCCGCCGCCTGCTGGTAGCGCAGGACGGCCTGTTCCGCGACCCGCAGATCGCAGGGCGCGCTCCACAGCATCCTGCGGGCCGCGTCGTACCGCTCGATCAGCAGGGGGTCCTCCGCCGCGCCGAGCCGGGCGACCTTCGCCTTGTACGCGTCGAGCCGGCCGCGCAGTTCGGCCCGGACCGCGAGCGGCGCCGTGACCGCCGTCAGCGACTCGCGGGCCCGCAGCAGCTCGTCCTCCGCCTCCCGCTCCAGCGAGTCCAGGAGCGGTGAGAGCCGGTGCCACCGGGCGTGCCTGCGGTGCTCGGCGGCGACCGCCAGGCGCTCCTGGAGCACCGTCGGCGGTCCGCTGACGGCCGGCACCTCGGACGCGGCGATCTTCGCGAGGACCTCGCCGCGCGCCGAACGCGCCTCGGCGAGCGTCCGGTCGGCCCGCGAGAGCACGTCGCGCAGCCGCAGCAGCCGGTCCTCGGAGTCCTGCCGCACCGCCAGGACGGCCTCGATCTCCCGCCGGATGTCCTCCAGGGCCAGCGCCGCCCGGTCGTACCGCTCCGTGTCCGGACGGCCCCCGCCCGGCGCCGAACTCCCGGCCGCCGGCCGCCAGAAGGCCAGCGGGTCGGTCACCACCTGAGAGCGCAGCGAGGCCAGCTCGGCCGTGATCTCCTCAAGATCGTCCCCGGCCGGGTGCTCCCCGGGCCGCACGCCCACCGAGTGCGCGAGCGAACGCGTCCGGCCCAGCTCGGCGGCGAGCAGGTCTATCCGGGCCGGCAGCGCCGACCAGACGGCGTCGGCGGTGACGATCAGGTCGAGCGAGCCGGCGTACAGCTCGTTCATCCGCCGGACCAGGCCCTCCAGGGTGAAACGCTCGGTGAGCAGCGCCTGTTCGCCCGCGCCGCCGGCGACGAGCACGCTCTCGCCGCGCAGCCGTTCGGTCAGCTCCACCAGCTCCTCGCGGGCCGGCCAGCGGCGCCGCGCGCGCAGCTCACGGGCCTCCCGCAGGGCGGCCGTGTACACGTCGAAGCAGGTCCAGAGCAGGGTGATGGTCCGCTCGGTCGCCGCCCAGCGGTCCCGGGTGGTGCCGGTCAGCTCGGCCCCTTCGAGCAGCCGGCGGCCCGCGTGGTCCTGGAGCGCGAGGAGCGAGTCCTCGACCGCCTTGTGCTCGGCGCCGAGCCGCGCCAGCGCACGGTCCACCTCGTCCCGGTCCATCACCGGCTCAGCGGGTCCCGTGACGCCCATCGGTCACCTCTCCGTCTCCGTGTGCGGGCTGTTCGTACGGGTCGCGTGCGGGGTCACTTGTACAGCGGAGGGGGCGGGCCCGTTATCCCCGGCAGGTCCTTCTCCAGCCACTCCTTGTACGCGGCCTGCCAGGGGCCCTGCCGGTAGCCGACCAGGACCTGGTTGACCCGGCGGACCAGGTCGTCGTTGCCCAGCTTGGCCGCCACGCCGTAGTACTCCTTGGTGAACGGCTCGCCCTTGAGCTCGACCGCCGGGTCCTGGGCGGCCTGGCCGGCCGCCAGCGCGTTGTCCGTGACGACGGCGTCGACCTCGCCCATCTGGAGCCGGGCCAGACAGTCCAGCTGGTTGGGGACGGTCAGCAGGTCCTTGTCGTCCTTGGTGCCGTCGGCCTCGTCCTTGAAGAGCGCGCCGAAGGACTTCTCCTCCAGGGCGTCGTAGGCCGTGGAGCCCTCGGCGGTGCAGACCCGCTTGCCGCGCAGCGAGGAGTCGTAGCCGGTGATGTCCTTGGCGAGCTTGGGCGCCAGGACCTGCTGGCCGGCCTGGAAGTAGGCGGTGGAGAAGGCGACCTGCTCGATCCGCTTGCAGTTGATCGTCATGGTGCGCACGACGAGGTCGACCTTGCCGCTGTCGAGCGCGGCGATCCGCTGGTTGGTCGGGATCGCGCGGAAGATGATCGCGTCCGGGTCGCCGAGGAGGTCCTTGGCGATGGCCCGGGCGAGCGTGATGTCGAAGCCCTCCAGGACGCCCTTCTCCGGGTTCCGGTAGCCCCAGCGGTAGCTGGACTGGTCGACGCCGACGATCAGCTTCCCGCGGGTCTTGATCGCCTGGACCGAGGGGCCGTCCGCCGACGAGGGCGTGAGGGAGGCCTCGGGGTGCTCGCAGGTGTCCGCCTTGATCTGGACGCCGGTGCCCACGCCGGGTCCCGGCGTCCAGGGCGCGGCCGCCGCGCCGGGCCCGTCCTGGGTGAGCGGCAGCAGGGTGAGCGAGGCGGTGAGCCCGCAGGCCACGGCCATGGCGGCCACCCCGCCCCAGCCCCGCAGCCGGCCCGCCGTCCGCCGCACCAGCGGGTACGTGCCGTTCGGCATCCCGCCCCCTCTCACCGGTACTCCGACAGTCTGCGGTTGATGCCGAGGACGGCGCCCGCCGCGGCCAGGATCCCGAGGGCCGCCGCGCCGAGGGGCAGCGCGGTCAGCGCGTCCCTGGCGTCCCCGGCGGAGCGGGTGAACTCGGTCTGCTCGTGCGCGAGGGCCCGCTCCAGGGCGGCGTCGACCTGGTCGAAGGACCGGCCCGTGGACTCCTTCGCGCCGATGATCCGGGCGAGGGCGCCCTCGTAGTCACCGGACTCGTCCTTGGCCCGGGCCTCCTTGTGGCGCTCGCGCCACTCGGCGGCGCGGGTGGCGGACTCGTCGACCGGGCCGCGCCCGGCGTCGTCGTCGGCCCGCTCGCGGGCCGCGGCGAGCGCGTCCGTGAGGGCGCCCATGCTCGCCGTGTACTCGGCCTCGTACTTGTCGTTCTTGCCGTCCTCGGTGAGGACGGCGCCGCGGGCGACCAGCGTCAGGTTCTCGTTGGCGCGGGCCGTGAGCGAGCTGATCCGGGCGGTGTTGAGGACCTGGAGGGACTCCTGGCCGTGCACCCGCGCGCTGTCGAGGCCGGCGCGCGCGACGGTGTGCGCGGCGAGCACCCAGAGCAGGACGGCGGCGGTCGCGGCGGTGGCGGCGAGCAGTCCGTGGTTGAACACCCGGTTGGTCCGGGCGTAGTTGCGGCGCTGGGCCCACACCAGGACGCCGAGCGCGAGCAGGCCGAGCGCGAGCGACAGGAACGGCCAGGTGCGGGCCGCCTCGTCGTCCCGCTGGAGCCGTACGGTCTCCGCGGCGTAGAGCCGCTCGGCGGCGGGCAGCAGGGTGCCGGCCATCTGCTGGTTGGCGTACCGCAGATAGGCGCCGCCGAGCGGCAGGCCCTGCCGGTTGGCGGCGCGGGCGCGCTCGACCAGGCCGGTGTAGCGCGGGAGCTGTTCGTTGAGGGTGGTGATCTCGCGGGCCGACTCCGGGGAACCGTGCGTGTTCGCCGCGGCCTTGACGAGCAGCCGGGAGGCGGTGGTGATGTCCCGGGTGTAGCGCGCGCGGGACTCGGCGGGCTCCAGGGTGCCGGCCAGGAAGCCGCTGGCGGCGGTGGTGTCGGCGTCGGCGAGGGAACGGTAGATCGCGGCCGCGTCGGCGCTCAGCGGCTGGCTGCGGCCGACCACGTCGTCGGCGGCGGACGCCCGGTCCGACACCTGGAGCGCGCTGACCGCCCCGAACGCCACGACGAGCAGGGCGAGTACGGCTCCGAGGATGCGGAGCCTGCCGGGCTCGGTCGTCGCGGCCACCCGCAGCCGCTCGCGCCCCACCGCCCAGGCGCCGGGGCCCGAGGGCGGGGTGGCGGCGGGCGCCGGCGACGGCTGCGCGGGCACCGAGCCCGGGCGCGCGGGCGCCTGTGCCGTGCCCCGCGCCGCCGGGGCGGCGGGCCCGTTCGGCGGGTGTGTCACTGGACCTCCCCCTCGGTCGCTGACGTCGGCCGGCCCGTCCGGCGTGCCGGTGGCGACCGGTTCCGGTGGACGACCACCCGGCCAGCAGTATGGCCTCAGGGGGCCCTCCGCACACCGGGATTGACTCGATCTTGTTCCTATCGTGCCCCATGCCCCCGGCACATCCGCAGGCGAACCCCCTCACAGTGAATACGCCGCCCGGCGAAGATCGGTTCCCTTTCGGCCACCCCACGAACGGGTGAACATGCGTGCGGGGTGCCTCGCCGGGACGACGAGACACCCCGCGAGACACCCCGCGCGCACGGCCCTCAGGCCCCGTAGTGCTCCCGCAGCCGGGCCTTGGCCTCCGGCCCGGCCCCGTCCGCGTCCAGGGCGAGCAGCCCCGCGCCGAGCACCGGCGGCGCGGTCACGAAGCCGACCACGGCCTTCGGCGCCCGGGCCGCGAGGACGTCGAGGATCCGCCGCTCCAGCTGCGGGTGGCGGGCGGCGAGCACGCTGCCGCCCAGCATCACCGGCGCCTCCTCGTGGTGCAGCCCGAGCCGGCGCAGCGCCACGTACGCCATCGCGACCACCTCGTCGGCGAGCCGGTCCACGAGCGATCCGGCCACCGGGTCGCCCGCGGCCGCGACCGCGAAGAGCACCGGCGTCAGCTCGTGCCGCCGCTCCGGCGGGATCCGGCCCAGGTGCAGCGCCTCGATCAGCGCGTACATCGACTCAAGGCCGAAGTGCGCGGGCAGCGCGCCGGCGAGGGCGGTCTCCAGGCCGCGCCCGTCCTCGGCGCGCGCGGCGAACCACAGGGCCTCGTCGGCGAGTCCGCCGCCGCCTCCCCAGTCGCCGGAGATCTTCCCGATCGCCGGGAAGCGCGCGGTCCGCCCGTCCGGGGTCATCCCGACGCAGTTGATCCCCGCCCCGCACACCACCGCGACGCCCCGGGGCTCGTCGAGCCCGGCCCGCAGGATGGCGAAGGTGTCGTTGTGCACCGTGACGGCACCGCTCCAGCCGCGCGCGAGGAGCGCGTCCCGGAGACCGGCCTCCTCCACGGGCAGGTCGGCATTGGCGAGACAGGCCGTGACCTGGGCGAACGTCGGGGAGAGCCCGGCGCCGCCGGCCGCGTCCCAGGCCCGCCCGACGATCTCCGCCAGGATGTCGACGGCCGTCTCCACCCCCACCACGGGGGGCTGGAACCCGCCGCCGCGCGCCGCCCCGAGGACGTTGCCGTCCCGGGAGAGGACCGCGACGTCGGTCTTGCTGTTCCCCGCGTCGATCGCGAGGAGGACGCCGTCCGGGTTCACGCCCACGCGAGGTGCTCCCGGTTGTGCGCGATCAGCCGGTCGGTGAGCCCGTCGGCGTACGCGTACTGCCCGACCAGCGGGTGGGCGAGCAGCGCCTTGAACACCCGGTCGCGGCCGCCGCGGAGCGCCGCTTCGAGCGCCAGGTCCTCGTAGGCCGTGACGTTGGCGATCAGGCCGGCGTACAGCGGGTCCACCGGCGCGACCGGCAGCGGCGTGGCGCCGTGCTCGCCGACCGCCGCCTGCGTCTCGATGACGGCGTCGTCCGGCAGGAACGGCAGCGTGCCGTTGTTGTACGTGTTCACCACCTGGTACGGCGAACCCGCGCCGCCCAGCAGGGACGCGGCCAGGTCCACGGCCGCCTCCGAGTAGAAGGCGCCGCCGCGCTTGGCGAGCAGTTCCGGCTTCTCGTCGAGCGCCGGGTCCCCGTACATCTCCAGGAGCTCCCGCTCCATCGCGGCGACCTCGGCGGCCCGGGAGGGCTTCGCGCCGAGCTCCCGCACCACCTCGTCGTGCGCGTAGAAGTACCGCAGGTAGTACGAGGGGACGACGCCGAGCCGGTCGACGACCTCGCGCGGCAGGCGGAGGTCCTCGGCGACCGCGTCGCCGTGCTCGGCGAGCAGCCGGGGCAGCACGTTCTCGCCCTCGGGGCCTCCGAGGCGTACCGCCCGCTCCCAGGTCAGGTGGTTGAGCCCGACGTGGTCGAGGTGGACGTCGGCCGGGTTCACGCCGAGCAGCCTGGCGAACTTCCGCTGGAAGCCGATGGCCACGTTGCACAGGCCGACGGCCTTGTGCCCGGCCTGGAGCAGCGCGCGCGTGACGATGCCGACGGGGTTGGTGAAGTCGATGATCCAGGCGTCCGGGTTGGTGCGCCGGACCCGTTCGGCGATGTCCAGGACCACCGGGACCGTGCGCAGCGCCTTGGCGAGGCCGCCGGCGCCGGTGGTCTCCTGGCCGACGCAGCCGCACTCCAGCGGCCAGGTCTCGTCCTGCTGCCGGGCGGCCTGCCCGCCGATCCGCAGCTGGAGCAGGACGGCGTCGGCGCCCTCCACCCCGGCGTCGAGGTCGGTGGTGGTGACGATCTTCCCCGCGTGGTCCTGCTTGGCGAAGATGCGCCGGGCGAGACCGCCGACGAGCTCGAGGCGCTCGGCGGCCGGGTCGACGAGGACGAGTTCGGTGATGGGCAGGGTGTCGCGCAGCCGCGCGAATCCGTCGATCAGTTCGGGGGTGTAGGTCGAACCGCCCCCCACGACAGTGAGCTTCATCTCTCAGCCCTTCACTCCGGTCAGTGTGACTCCCTCGACGAACGCCTTCTGGGCGAAGAAGAACACGAGGATCACGGGGGCCATGACCAGTACGGTCGCGGCCATGGTCAGGTTCCAGTCGGTGTGGTGCGCGCCCTTGAAGGACTCCAGGCCGTAACTGAGCGTCCAGGCCGTCGCGTTCTCGGAGGCGTAGATCTGCGGCCCGAAGTAGTCGTTCCAGCAGTAGAAGAACTGGAACAGGGCCACGGCGGCGATGCCGGGCTTCGCCATCGGGAGCACGACCTTGACGAGCGTGCGGAACTCGCCGCAGCCGTCGATCCTGGCGGCCTCGACGTACTCGTTGGGGATGGTCAGCAGGAACTGGCGGAGCAGGAAGATCGCGAAGGCGTCGCCGAAGGCCATCGGGATGATCAGCGGCCACAGCGTCCCGGAGAGGTCCATCTGCTTCGCCCAGAACAGGTACATCGGGATGATCACGACCTGCGGCGGCAGCATCATCATCGAGATGACGAGCAGCAGCGACAGGTGCCGGCCGCGGAAGCGGAACTTGGCGAGCGCGTACGCCACGGGGATCGAGGACACCACCACGAGGACGGTGCCGAGTCCCGCGTAGAGCAGCGAGTTCTTCCACCAGGTGAGGAAGCCGGGCGTCTCCAGGACCTTGACGTAGTTGTCCCAGTGCCAGGAGTTCGGCGTCAGGTCCCGGGTCAGGGCCTGGTCGTCGCTCATCAGGGAGGTCAGGAGGACGAAGACGAACGGGAGCACGAAGAACAGGGCGGCGGCGATGCCGAGCGAGTGCACGGCGATCCAGTGCAGCAGCGACCTGCGGCGGGCCCGCTTCTCGGCGGGGCTCGCCGCGGCCTTGACGGGGGCGGTTGCGGTCGTCATGGTCAGTCACCCGAGCCGATCAGGCCGCCGCGCCGGCGCATGAGCAGCGCGGTGAAGGCCATGGAGAGTGCGAAGAGCACGAGCGCCACTACGCAGGCCGCGCCGTAGTTGAACTGGCTGAAGCCGAGGCTGTAGACCAGCTGCGGGAGGGTCAGGGTGGAGTCGTCCGGGTAGCCGGGCTGGAAGGCCTCGCCGGAGCCGCCCACCTTGCCCGAGGCGACCTTCGCGGCCACGATCGGCTGCGTGTAGTACTGCATCGCGCCGATGATCCCGGTGACGACCGCGAAGAGCACGATCGGCGAGATGTTCGGCAGGGTGATGAAGCGGAACCGCTGCCAGGGGGAGGCCCCGTCGAGTTCGGCGGCCTCGTACTGCTCCTTGGGCACGTCGAGCAGCGCGGCCATGAAGATGACCATCAGGTCGCCGACGCCCCAGACGGCGAGGACCGTGAGGGCGGGCTTGGCCCAGTCGGCGTCGTTGAACCAGGAGGGGGCGGGGACGCCGACCGCCTCCAGGAACGAGTTGACCGGCCCGGTGCCGGGGTTGAGCAGGAAGACGAAGGCGAGCGTGGCGGCCACCGGCGGGGCCAGGTAGGGCAGGTAGAAGAGGGTGCGGTAGATCCCGGCGCCCGTCTTGATCTTGGTGATCAGCATGCCGACGCCGAGGCCGAAGACGACCCGGCAGGTCACCATCACGACGGCGAGCCAGAGGGTGTTCTGCATCGCCGGCCAGAACTTCGGCATGTCCGAGAAGACGTACGTCCAGTTGTCGAGGCCCCGCCACGTGGGAGCGTTGAGGCCGTCGTACTTCATGAACGAGAAGTACAGCGTGGAGACCAGCGGGTAGGCGAAGAAGAAGCCGAAGCCGATCAGCCAGGGCGACATGAACAGCGCGGTGCGCAGCGCGTTGCGCCGGCGCTTGGACCGCAGGGTGTTCCGCGGCCCCGGGGAGGCGGCGGCCGGGGCGGCCGCCTCCTTCGCGGGCAGGGTGTCCGTGCTCATGAGGGGAGTCCGGCCGTCACTTCGCCGCGGCGATGTCGCGGTCGATCTGGGCCGCCGTGTCGGCGAGGGCCTTCTTCAGGTCCGGGACCTGGCCCTTCTCGTACTTGTGGGCCAGGGCGGAGAGGGTCTCCTGGTAGGCGGCGCCGTTCACCGCGCCGTCCATGGTGGTGGACTCGGGGTGTCCCGCGATGGTCAGGAAGGTCTTGAAGCGCTCGTCGAACTTCAGGTTCGGGGACTTCAGCGCCTCGAAGGTGGAGGGGACGTTCCCGATGCCGTTGGCGAAGTTCACCACCGCATCGGTGTCGGTCGTCATGTACTTGACGAGCTCCCAGGCCGCGTTCTGCTTGGTGCTCTGCGGCGCGATGCCCATGATCGTGCCGGAGAGGTAGCCCTTGCCGTACTCGGCGATCTCGTCGTCGGCGACCGGCATCGGCGCGACGCCGACGTCGAACTTCACCTTGGCGTCCTTGATGAAGTTGAGCCGCCACTCGCCGTCCAGCTGCATGGCGACCTGGCCGGTGTGGAAGGGGTGCTTGGCGCCCCACTCGTCGCCGAAGGTGGTGCGGTACTTGTCGAGCTTCGCGAAGCCGCCGAGCGAGTCCACCAGCGACTTCTGGTAGGTCATCATCTCGGCGAAGGCCGGGTCCTTGCCGATGTTCGACTTGCCGTTGTCGTCGAAGTAGTCGTGGTCCCACTGGGACATGTAGTGCTCGACGACCGTCTCGTAGCCGAGGTAGTTCGGCATGAAGCCGAGCTGCTCGTAGGTGTCGCCCTTGCTCTTGGTGAGCTTCTTGGCGACCTTGGCGAACTCGGACCAGGTCTTCGGCGGGGCCTCCGGGTCGAGGCCGGCGGCCTTGAAGGCGTCCTTGTTGTAGTAGAGCCCGTACGCGTCGGAGAGCAGCGGCAGGGCGCAGCGCTTGCCCTCGAACTGGGTGTACTCCTGGAGGACCTTCGGGAAGGTCTTGTCGAGGTCCAGCTTGGACTTCTCGATGAAGGGCTTGAGGTCGGTGAGGGCGCCCGAGGCGCAGAACTTGCCGACGTTGGAGGTGGTGAACGAGGAGACGACGTCGGGTCCGTTCGAGCCGCCGGCGCGCAGGGCCTGGCCCAGCTTCTCGTCGTTGATGTTGCCGACGACCTTCACCTTGATGTTCGGGTGGGCCTTCTCGAACCGGGCGACGTTGTCCTCGATCGCTTTGACCTCGGCGGGGGCCGACCAGCCGTGCCAGAAGGTGATGGTGGTCTTGGCGTTGGGGTCGTCGGAGGCCTTGTTGTTCGCGGAGCCCGTACAGGCGGAGGCGAAGAGGGCTATCGAGGCGGTGGCGGCGAGCGCTGCGGCGGCTCTGCGCGGGCGTACGGGCATGACGGTGTCTCCCTGGGGCGGGGTCGGGTGGCGGAGAGGTGCGGGGACGGTCAGCGCGAGGTGTCGAAGACCTCGTCGCGCGTGGTGGCCAGGGCGCTTTCGAGGGCGCCGCGCAGGACGGGGGTCCGGCGTACGGCGGAGAGGACGAGCCGCGGCCGGGAGGGCGCCAGGTCGGCGAGTTCCGACTGGACGCGGGCGCGCAGGGGTTCGCCGCCGGGGACGAGGGCGTCTCCGGACAGCACGATCAGTTCGGGGTCGAGGACGGCGACGATCGCGGCGAGGCCGGTGGCGAGGCGCTCGGCGTACCGGTCGAGCAGTTCCGCGTACCGGGGGTCGTCCTCGTGGGTCTCGGCGGCCCGGGACAGCAGCCCGGTCACCACCGGTACGAAGGGGTGGTCGGGCGACTCGATCCCGGCGGCGCGGGCGATCCGGGGTACGGACTGGATGCCGGCGAGCTCCTGGAAGCCGCCGGAGTTGGCCTTGGTGACCTGGCGCACGAGCGGGGTGCCGGGCACGGGCAGGAAGCCGAGCTCGCCCGCGCCGCCGGTGAAGCCGCGGTGCAGCCGTCCGCCGATGACCAGGGCGGCGCCGAGGCCCTGCTCGTTCCACAGCAGGACGAAGTCGTCGTGGCCGCGGGCGGCGCCGACCCGCTGCTCGGCCACCGCGACGAGGTTGACGTCGTTCTCGTACTCGAACGGCATGGGCAGGGCCGCGGCCAGTTCCTCCAGGAGGGTGGGGGAGTGCCAGCCGGGCAGGTGGGAGGCGTACCGCAGGCGCCCGGTGGCCGGGTCGAAGGCGCCGGGGGTGCCGATGACGAGCCGCCGTACGTCCTCGCCGGCGATTCCGGCGGCCTTGACGGCCCCGTCGAGGGCGTCGGTGACCTGGCGGACGACGCCGGAGGCGGAGCGGCCGGGGGTGCGGAGCTCGTACTCGCCGACGATCTCGCCCGTGATGTCGGCGACGGCGGCGTGGATGCGGTGCTGGTCGACGTCGAGCCCCGCGGCGTACGCGGCGCGCGGGTTGACCGCGTAGAGCTGGGCGTTCGGTCCCGGCCTGCCCTCGGTGGTGCCGGTGGCGACGACGAGTCCGGCCGCTTCGAGGCGGGCGAGCAGCTGGGAGGCGGTCGGCTTGGACAGGCCGGTGAGCTTGCCGATCCGGGTCCGGGAGAGCGTGCCGTGTTCGAGGAGCAGGTCCAGGGCGGCGCGGTCGTTCATGGCCCGCAGCACGCGCGGTGTGCCGGGGGTTCCCGGGGTCGTACCGGCCATGGGTCCGCACCTGTCCTTTCGTGATCGTCGGGCCATTGTGCTGCCTCGCGGCGGGCCCGTTCTCCCACGGCCCCCTCAGGAGCTCTGTTAGGAAAGTTTCCTATTCGGTTGGGAGGACGGTAAGGCGGCCGTCACGGAGGCGTCAATACCCGGGAACGCGAGACGCCCCCGAAGGCAACCAAAGCGTTACCCGCGGGGGCGTACGGCCCGGAAAGGCGGAAGAGCTACTTGGAGAGGTCCGGCTTCGGCAGCGCGCTCGCCGCCGCCGACTGCGGCGAGGTCGTCGAGGCGAACGCCGAAGGCGCCGCCATGCCCGCCGTCGGGTCGGCCGACGACTCCTCGGCCTGCGGCGGGACCCCGCCGACGATCCGGATGCCGGCCTCGTCCAGACCCCGCTTGATCCGCCAGCGCAGCTCGCGCTCCACGCCCAGCTTCTTGCCCGGCATCGTCTTCACCGAGACCCGGACGGTCATCGAATCGAGCAGCACCTCGTTGAGACCGAGCACCTCCACCGGACCCCAGAGGCGCTCGTTCCACGGCTCCTCCTTGGCCATGGCCTCGCCCGCCTCGGTGATCACCGACCGCACCTTCTCCAGGTCCTCCGTCGGCCGGACGGTCACGTCCACGCCCGCCGTCGCCCAGCCCTGGCTGAGATTCCCTATCCGCTTGATCTCGCCGTTGCGCACGTACCAGATCTCGCCGTCGACGCCCCGCAGCTTCGTCACCCGCAGGCCCACCTCGACGACCTCGCCCGAGGCCACGCCCGCGTCCACCGAGTCACCGACGCCGTACTGGTCCTCCAGGATCATGAAGACGCCGGAGAGGAAGTCCGTCACCAGGTTCCGCGCGCCGAAACCGATCGCCACACCGGCCACACCGGCCGAGGCGAGCAGCGGCGCCAGATCGATGTTGAACGCGCCGAGGACCATCAGCCCCGCCGTGCCCAGGATGAGGAAGGACGCGACCGAGCGGAGGACCGAACCGATCGCCTCCGAGCGCTGCCGGCGCCGCTCCGTGTTGACGAGCAGACCGCCCAGCGCCGTCCCCTCCACGGCCTGCGCCGAGCGGTTCATCCGCTCGATCAGCTTCGTCAGGGCTCGGCGGACGGCCATCCGCAGCAGCAGGGCGACGACGAGGATCAGCAGGATGCGCAGGCCGGTGTTCAGCCAGGTGGACCAGTTCTCCTCCACCCAGCCGGCCGCGTTCGTCGCCTTCTCCGCCGCCTCGTCCAAGGTCACCGGAATGGGTTCGGGATCGGTGGCAGCCCCTAGGGCGGACCAGGACACGGGGAAACCTCCAGGTTCGCGTACGCAGGCCCTCCACACTAACGGGGCATCGGACATGGTCCTGTTGCCGTGTTCGAGGGAGAGACCGACCTCACCTGGGCAAGTAAGAGGCAGGTAAGAGGAGGAGACACCGATGTGGTCGAGAACACTTCCGGCCCGTCACCCCGATCCCGATACGTGGTGGCGCTCCGACCAGGCCTGAGGAGAAACTGAGAGCAGTTCGTCCCGGCGCGAGCCACGCGCCGCCGGCGTCATAGGAGGCATCCGTGCCGCATGTCCTGGTCCTCAACGCGTCGTACGAGCCACTCGGCGTCGTACCGCTCCGCCGCGCACTCGTCCTCGTCCTTGAGAACAAGGCCCTCTGCCTTGAGGAGTCCGGCGCCTTCCTGCACAGCGAGACCCAAGTCCTCCCCGCGCCCAGCGTGGTGCGACTGAAGCGCTTCGTGCGGGTCCCCTACCGGGGGCCCGTTCCCTTGACCCGCAGAGCCCTCTTCGCGCGCGACGGCGGGCGCTGCGTGTACTGCGGGGGCGTCGCCACCAGCGTCGACCACGTCATCCCGCGCAGCCGCGGGGGCACGCACGCCTGGGACAACGTGGTGGCGGCCTGCCGCCGCTGCAACCACGTCAAGGCCGACCGGCACCTCCGCGAGATCGGCTGGCGGCTGCGCCATCAACCGGCCCCGCCCTCCGGCCTGGCCTGGCGGATCATCGGGACCGGACACCGGGACCCCCGCTGGCTGCCGTACCTCCAGCCGTACGGTGCCGAGGACGTGATGGCCCGGATCGACTCCGTCGCCGACGCCCCCGTGAGGGCGCTGACGACGGGTTGAGCCGGGCCTTTCGCGTACGGGCGTACGGGAAGGGCCCCGGCCCCGCGCAGGAGCGGCGTGCCCCTCAGGGGGCGGGCCGCTCCTCCGCCGTGTCCTCCGGCGCCACCGCGTAGGTCTCCACCGACCAGAGGGAGTAGCCGAACCGGGTGGCCCGCCCGTCCCCCTGCACCCGCAGGAAGCGGGTGCCGGCCGCGTCCATCCGGACCGACTCCCGGCCGCCCCGGCCGTCCGTGACCGTCGCCGCCGTACGCCACACCCGCCCGTCGGCGGACACCTGGACGCGGTAGCGGGAGGCGTACGCGTCCTGCCAGTGCAGCACCACCTGCCCTATCCGGGCCGGCTCGGCCAGCTCAAGCTGCCACCAGGCGCCGTCCTCCGCCGGCGAGGACCAGCGGGTCGCCGGATCGCCGTCCACCGCCGACGCGGCCGGGAAGTCCGGGGTCTCGTCGCCCGAGGACGAGGCCTTCGCCGCCCGCGCCAGGTCCGGCCCGGCCGTACGCGGGAACGCCCGCACGGTCAGCACCCGCTCCTCGCCCGCGAACGACACCGGCACCCGGTACGAGCCGGCCGGCACGTCCGCGCCCACCGACACCTCCAGGGGCACGCTCGTCCGCGCCCCGCGCTCCACGGCGGCCTCCTTGGGGAGCCGGACCGCGATCCCCTTCGGGGCCTTCGCCGTCAGCGCCCCGCGCACCTCGTCCGCGCGCAGGCCCGACAGCTCCACGTCCACCCGCCGCGCGGGACCGCCGATCTCCGCGTCGGTCTCCGTACGGGCCAGGGCGAGGCCGGCCCGCGGCCCGTCCGCGAACCACGGCACCAGGGAGCGCACCCCGGGGTCCCGCCCCCCGCCGCTCCACACCACGCGGAGCGCCTCGGCCCGCAGGCCCTTCAGACCGGTCTGCGTCCAGCCGGAGGCGGCCAGCGGACCGAGCGGGCGCCAGCCCTCCCCGGGGACATACGCCTCCACGCGCGCGTCCGTGCCCGCCCGCGCGTCCGTCCCCGGCCGCGGCTCTCGCGGCCGGGAGAGGACCGTCAGCGCCGCCACGGGCCGCGCCCGGTCGAGCCGCACCGTGTACGAACCGGGGGCGCGGTCGGCCCGCGCCGCGGACGGGCGGTCGGCGCCCGTCCAGGCCGCCGACTCCGCCACCGCGCGGGTGAGGAAGGGATCGAGCACCCCCGCCCCGACCGTCACCCGGCCCGCCGACAGCGCCTCCCGCAGCGGCTCCAGGGCCAGCTGCGCCCGCCAGGCCGCCGCGCCGTCGCCGCGCGACTGGGCGAGCAGCATGTCGACGGCCGTCTCGCCGGCCTCGCCGTACCGGGCGAGCTGTTCGAGCCAGGGGCCCGTCTCCTCGCCGAGGGCGGAGCCCGCGAGCCGCTCCGGGGCCCGGCGCATCACCGTGAACGCGGCCCGCAGCTCGCGCGCCGCCCGCTCCCGCGCGGCCGTGCCCGCCGGGGTGCCGGGGGCGGTCCGCGAGGACCAGAACGCGGCGAGCAGCGGCTTCAGATAGGCCGATTCGCCCTTCGGGTCGAGGATCGACGAGGCGCCGTTCCCGGCGAGCGCCCCCAGCGCCGCGCGAACGGCGGGATCGGGGCCCGCGAGGTCGTCGACGGCGGCCCGCCAGGACTCGCGCGGACGGTAGCCCCGCGGGTTCCAGGCGTAGTCGGCGGCGGTGAAGAGCGGGACGCGGGAGGCCGCCGGCTGCTCCATGGCGTGGGCGAGGTAGGCGGCGGAACCGGCGGCCACGGCCGGCTCGCGGCCCGTGGCGGGACCCAGGAACAGCCGGTCCTGCGCGTAGTCGTTGACCGGGTAGTTGTCCATGGTGACCAGCGGACGGCTGCCCAGGGCCGCGCGGGTCCCGGCCAGTTCGCCGCCGGTGATCGTGCGCGGGACGACGCCGACGCCCGTCCACGCCACCCGCACCTCCGCGTCCAGCGCCCGGGCGAGCCCGGTGCGGTAGGCGGTCGCGCCCTCCTGGTAGTACTCCGTCGGCATCACCGTCAGCGGCTCGGCGCCCGGATGGCGCTCGGCAAGGTGCCGGGCCAGGGCGTTCGCCACGCGCGCGTGCGCGGCGGCCGCGGCCGCGGGACCCCGCCCGAAGGCGTCGGCGTCCTTGTCGCAGTGCCACTCGTCGTACGAGGCGTCCTGGAACTGGAGCTGGAAGAACCGCACCCCCAGCTCCCACATGGCGTCCACCTTCCGCGTCAGCGCCGCCACGTCACCGCCCGACGCCAGGCACATCGACTGGGCCGGCGCCACCGCCCAGCCGAGCGTCACACGGCGGGCGCGGGCCCGCTCGGCGAGCGCCAGGAACTCCCGCCGCTGCTCGGCCGGATAGGTCTCGCGCCACTGCGCCCTGCGGTACGGGTCGTCCCCGGGCGCGTACAGATAGCGGTTCTGCTTGGTGCGGCCGAGGAAGTCGAGCTGGGCGAGCCGCTGCTCCAGGGTCCAGGGCGTGCCGTAGAAGCCCTCGGTGATGCCGCGCTCGGCCGTGCCGGGCCAGTCGCGGACGACGACGCCGGGGACCTCGCGGCCGGTGCCGACGAGCTGCCGGAGCGTCTGCACGGCGTGGAACAGGCCGTCCTCGCCGACCCCGTCCAGGACGACCGTCTCGCGCCCCTGGTGGCGACCGGTCGCGAGCCGGTACCCGCCGCGCGGCAGATCCAGCCGCTCCGGCACCCGCAGGGCCGTCAGGGCGGCCTCCGCGCCCTCGCCGGACGGCCCCGCGAGCCGCAGGACGGGCCCCCGGCCCGGCAGACCGGCGTGCACGGTCCGCACCCCCGCGGCCCGGAGCAGCTCCCGCAGCTCCGCCACCGCGTACGGATCGGCGTCCGCGTCCGCGAGCAGGGTCACCTCGTCCCCGAGGCGCACGGAGGGCCCGGCGGCCGTCAGCGACTGCGGCCGGGGCCAGACGGCGGGCGGCGCCGCGGTGGTGACGGAACCCGCGTGCCGGGCGGAACCCGTCCGCTGGGCGGGAACCGTCCGGTTCGGAGGAACGGCCGGTGGCGCGGGGGTCGCGGGGGCCGTGGGGCTCGCTCCCGGAGACCCGGGTGCCGCCGGCGCCGCCGCCGGGAAGGCGTACACCGGGCCCGGTGCGGCGCCGCCCAGGAAGCCGCCGATGACGGCGGCGGCGACGGCCGTCGCGGTCCCTTTCCTGCGCCCGAGGTGCACGGGGTCTCCCTTCGGACAGGCCCGGCCGCTCCGCCGGTTGGTCACGAGTGGGTCACGAGCCCACCACCCGCCGGACGGACGTGTCAATGCGAGGGGGCGATGTGTCGCCTTTGCCCGGCGAGCCGTCGGCGAGGTGACGTCACTTCGCCACGCTCCGCCGGTAAAACGAGGTGCGGTGGGTAGGGCTCAGTGGCACGCCCCGGGCCTGCCCAGGCCTCACCTGTCGAGACGAACCGGGAGACCCCCGTGACCACGACCGCCCGCCACCTCGGACGGATACGCGTTCCCCAGCAGGCCGCGCCGAGCGGAGCGCCGCTGACCAGCGAACCGCCGCTGCCCGACGCCGCGCCCCTCACCAGCGAACCGCCGCTGACCGAGGCGGCCCCCCTCACCAGCGAGCCCACCGCCCCCGGCAGCGCGGGTGGCACGGAGTCCCCCGGAGTGTGAAGTGACCCTGGCCCGTCTCGCCGCCCGTCACGGCGTCGCCACCGCGTACAGCCCTTCCGAAGGCGTCACCGTGCCCGTGCCCGACGCCACCGTGGTCGCCGTCCTCGGCGCCCTGGGCGTCGACGCGGCCACGCCGGAGGCGGTCGCCGCCGCCCTCGGCGCGGCGGAACGGGCCGACCGGGACCGCCTGTTGCCGCCCACCCTGGTCCACCACCGGGGCGGCGAACCCCTCGGCCCGCCGGACGGCCTGCCCGCGGGCACCCGGCTGCGGGTCACCACCGAGGAGGGCGCCGTCCTCACCGGCCGGGACTGGGAGCGGCTGCCCCTCGGCGTCCACACCGTCCTGGCCCAGGCCCCCGACGGACGCACCGCCACCAGCGCCCTGATCGTCAGCCCCGCGCGCGTGCCCGCGCCCGAGCGGCGCGCCTACGGACTGCTCGTCCAGCTCTACTCGCTGCTCTCCAGCCGCTCCTGGGGCATGGGCGACCTCGGTGACCTGCGCGAACTCGCGAGCTGGGCGGGCCGCACGCACGGCGCCGGCTTCGTCCAGGTCAACCCGCTCCACGCGGGCGTGCCCGGGGCTCCCACCGACCCCTCCCCGTACCGCCCCTCCTCGCGCCGCTTCCCGGACCCCGTCCATCTGCGGATCGAGGAGATCCCCGAGTACGCCCTGGTGGGCCCCGAGCGCCGGGAGGAGCTCGACCGGATCCTCGCCGACGCCGCCGAACTGCGCGAACGGGTCCTCGGCAAGGGCGCCCTGATCGACCGGGACGCGGTGTGGGAGGTCAAGCGGCGGGCCCTGGAGCTCGTCGTCGGGAGCGTCGACCTCGGCCCGGGCCGGCGCGCCGACTTCCACGACTTCCTCGCCGACCGGGGCCGCGCCCTGGAGGACCACGCCACCTACCAGGCCATCGCCGAGCGGCACGGCCACCACTGGCGCGCCTGGCCCGAGGAGCTGCGCGGGCCGCGCACCGCCGAGGCCGCCGTGCGCGCCGACCCGGAGCTCGCCGCCCGGGTCGACTTCCACTGCCGGCTCGCCTGGCTGACGGACCGGCAGCTGGCCGACGCCGCCGCGGCCGCCCGCGAGGCGGGGATGGCGGTCGGGATCGTGCACGACCTGGCCGTCGGCGTCCACCCGGAGGGATCGGACGCCTGGGCCCAGCAGGACGCCTTCGCGGCCGGCATGTCGGTCGGCGCCCCGCCCGACGCCTTCAACTCCCGGGGCCAGGACTGGGGCCTGCCGCCCTGGCGCCCCGACGCCCTCGCCGCCGCCGGCTACGCCCCGTACCGAGGTCTCCTGCGCGAACTCCTGCGCCACGCGGGCGCGCTGCGCATCGACCACGTCATGGGCCTGTTCCGGCTCTGGTGGGTGCCCGAGGGCCACGAGCCCACCGACGGGACCTACGTCCGCTACGACGCCGACGCGATGCTCGCCGTCCTCGTCCTCGAAGCGCACCGGGCCGGCGCGCTCGTCATCGGCGAGGACCTCGGCACGGTCGAGCCGGGCGTACGGGAGGAGCTGGCCCGGCGCGGGGTGTTCGGCACCTCCGTGCTCTGGTTCGAGCGGGACTGGGCGGGCACCGGCCGCCCGCTGGCCCCGGCGGACTGGCGCCCCGAGTGCGTCGCCACCGCCACCACCCACGACCTGCCCCCCACCGCCGCCCGGCTCTCCGGCGACCACGTCGCCCTGCGCCACCGGCTGGGCCTGACCGACGGCGACCCGGAGCACGACCGGGCGGCGGACGCGGCCGAGACCGCCGAGTGGCTCGGCCTCTTCCAGCGCCTCGGGCTGCTCTCCGAGGGGCCGGGCGACGAGGAGGCGGGCATCCGGGCCGTCCACCGGTTCCTGCTCGCCACCCCCGCCCGGATGGTGGGGCTGTGGCTGCCGGACGCGGTGGGGGACCGCAGGCCGCAGAACCTGCCGGGCACCTGGGACGAGTACCCCAACTGGCGGCTGCCGCTCGCGGGCCCCGACGGCCAGCCGCTCACCCTCGAACAGCTCGCCGCCTCGCCCCGCGCCCACGCCCTGCTGCGCGAGCTGCGCGTCCGCACGGACCGGGGCGCGGAGCCGGAGAACGCCCGTTCGGCACCCCCGGGCGCGCGGCCCGTTTAGGTGTTCGCTACTTTGGGGCCGTGGACAAGAAGAACGCCCTGCGCGCCGGTGCTGTCGCGGCCGGTACGACGCTGATGATGCTGCTCATGTCGTCCCCCGCGCTCGCGCTCACCCGCGACGACGGTGACGACCCGGCCCCCAAGCTGGAGGTCATCGAGACCCTCGGCCTGTTCGTGGCGGCCCCGCTGGTGCTGTTCCTGGTCATCGCGGGCCTGGTGATGGTGCTCGACAAGTCCAAGAAGGCGTAACCGCCTCCTGATCTCCGCCGAGGGCGCCGCACGGTTTCGTACCGTGCGGCGCCCTCGCGTGCGTTGAGCCCCCCCTCCCGGAGGGGCGAGCCGTCTCAGACCGTCGTCGCGAGCAGCTTGCGGAGCAGGCCGGTGAGCTGGGCCGCCTCGTCGGGGGTGAGCGCGGCCTCCAGGGCGGCCCGCTGCTGGGCGAGACCGGCCTCGACGGCCTGGTCGACCAGCTCCTTGCCGTGCTCGCTGAGGGTGACCCGCAGCGAGCGGCGGTCGTTCGGGTCCGGGCTGCGGGTGAGCAGTCCGGCCTTCTCCAGCTTGTCCAGACGGCCCGTCATGCCGCCGGTGGTGATCATCAGCGTCGCGGTCAGCTCGCGCGGCGACAGCGTGTACGGCTCCCCGGACCTGCGCAGGGTCGCGAGCACGTCGAACTCCCCGAGGGCCATGCCGTAGGGCGCGTACGCCTTGTCCACCTTGCCGCGCATGGCGTTGGCCAGCCGGTAGATGCGGCCGAAGACGGCCATCGGCACGGTGTCCAGGTCGGGGCGTACGGCCGCCCACTGGTCGGCGATGGCGTCGACGGCGTCGTGGGCGGGGGGCTGCGTCTTCATGGGCTCAGTCTCCTCTTCCTCTCCGGTCGATGGCAAGAAAGCCACTTGCAAGTAAGTAGCTTAGTGGTAAGTTAATTACTGCCAAGCCAGTCCGGGCCGCTCGGACCGGAATCCGCAGCAAGGGGGAACCGTCATGTCGCGCAAGGCCGCCGTCGTCGCACTCACCGCACTCGCCCCGATCTCCTGGGGCTCCACCTACTTCGTCACCACGGAGTTCCTGCCGCCCGACCGGCCGCTCTTCACCGGCCTGATGCGCGCCCTGCCCGCCGGCCTCCTGCTCCTCGCCCTCACCCGCAAGCTCCCCAAGGGCGCCTGGTGGGGCAAGGCGGCGGCCCTCGGGGCCCTGAACATCGGCGCCTTCTTCCCGCTCCTCTTCCTCGCCGCCTACCGGCTCCCCGGCGGTGTCGCCGCCGTCGTCGGCTCCGTCGGCCCGCTGTTCGTCGTCGGCCTCGCCGCCCTCTTCCTGGGCGACAAGCCCACCGCGAAGTCCCTGATCACCGCGATCGTCGCCGCCTTCGGCGTCAGCCTGGTGGTCCTCAAGGCCGGGGCCGCGCTCGACGCGGTCGGCGTGATCGCCGGACTCCTCTCGGCCCTCTCCATGTCGGCCGGCGTCGTCTTCACCAAGCGCTGGGGCCGCCCCGAGGGCGTCGGCGCCCTCGCGCTCACCGGCTGGCAGCTCACCGCGGGCGGCCTGATCATCCTGCCCGTCGCCTTCCTGATCGAGGGCGCCCCGCCGGCCCTGACCGGCACCAACCTGGCCGGCTACGCCTACCTCGCCTTCGGCAACACCGCGATCTCCTACTTCCTCTGGTTCCGCGGCATCGAGCGGCTGAGCGCCTCCTCGGTCACCTTCCTCGGCCCGCTCTCCCCGATCACCGCCGCGATCATCGGCTGGGCGGCGCTCGGCCAGGCCCTCGGCCCGGTGCAGGTCCTCGGCATGGTGATCGCCTTCGGCGCCACCCTGGCCGGCCAGTTGAGCCCCCGCGCCAAGAAGGCGCCCGAGGCCGCGCAGGTCTCGCAGGCCGGATCGTTCAGCTCGACTGAAAAGAAGGCTCAGGAAGTTTCGATGGACCTGGAGGTTTCCGGAGTGCGACGGTAGGCGCATGAAGCTGATCACCGCACGCCACCCGACCACCGCCCCCGACACCACCACGACCACCACGGACACCCGCACCACCGCCACCACCGAGAGGCCGGCGCCCGCGAGGAAGCTCGCACGGGGCGCCGGCCTCGGCGTGCTCCTGGCCCTGCTCGCCACCGTCGTCTGGTCGGGCAGCTTCGTCGCGACCCGGGACATGGCCGACAGCGTCCCGCCCGTCCAGGCCGTCTTCTGGCGCTGGATCATCGCGCTGCTCGCCGTCGCGCCCTTCGCCGCCCGCCCGTTCCTGCGGCAGTGGCGGACGATCCGCCGTCACCTCGGCTTCGTCGCCCTCGCCTCGCTCTTCGGCGTCACCCTCTACAACACCCTGGTCCACCAGGCCGGCCTGACCACCTCCGCCGCCAACATGGGCATGATCATGGCCGCCTCGCCGGTGATCATGGCGGTCTACGCCCGGCTCGGCGGCGAACGCCTCGGCGCCCGCCGCCTCCTCGGGATGCTGATCGCCGCGCTGGGGGTGCTCCTGCTCGTCGGACAGGGCTCGCTCGCCGTCGACCTCGCCGCCGGGGACCTGTGGATGTTCGCCGCGGCCCTGTCCTTCGCCTCGTACAGCGCCCTGCTCAAGCGCAAGCCCGCCGAGATCGACGGGCTCGCGTTCCTCTTCACCACCTTCCTGCTCGGCGCCCTGATGCTCGCCCCCGCGTACGCCGTCTCCCTCGCGCTCCAGGGCGGGTTCACCCTCGGCGCCGGCACCGCCGGACCCCTCCTGTACGTCGGGGTGCTCTCCTCCGCCGTCGCCTTCTTCGCCTGGAACAAGGCGGTCGCCCTCATCGGCGCGGCGCGCGCCGGCGTCGTCTACTACCTCCAGCCCGTCTGCGTCGCCCTCCTGTCCTACGCCCTGCTCGGCGAACGGCTCGGCGCCCTCGGGATCGCGTGCATGGCGCTCATCCTCGGCGGCGTGGCGCTGAGTTCCTCCCCGGAGAGGACCCCCAGGTAGGTTGCGCCCCATGACCGAGTGGGACATCAAGAAGCTCCGGATCCTCCGTACCCTCCGCGACCGCGGCACCGTCACCGCGACCGCGGAGGCCCTGCTCATGACCCCCTCGGCCGTGTCGCAGCAGCTCACCAACCTCTCCAAGCAGCTCGGCGTGCGGCTCCTCGAAGCGCAGGGGCGCCGCGTCCGGCTCACCGACGCCGCCCATCTCGTGCTGCGGCACGCGGAAGTGGTCTTCGCGCAGCTGGAGCGCGCCGACGCCGAGCTCGACGGCTATCTGCGCGGCGAGGCGGGACAGGTGCGGGTGGCGGCGTTCTCCACGTCCGTGCCCGCGCTGGTCGTCCCCGCCGTACGGCAGCTGCGCACCGCGCACCCGGGGCTCGACGTCCACGTCAGGGAGGCCGAGGCGGCGGAGGCGTACGAGCTGCTCGTGGCCGACCAGGCCGATCTGGCGCTGTCGCTGGCCGCCCACGCGCCCTCGGTGCGCGACCCCAAGTTCAGCCGGGTGCCGCTGCTCGCCGACCCGCTGGACGTGGCCCTGCCGGCCGGCCACCCGCTGGCCGACGCCCCCGGGCTGCGGCTCGCCGACCTCGCCGCCGAGCCCTGGATCTTCGGCGGCTCGGGGCCCTGGTCCGAGATCACCACCGCCGCCTGCGAGGCCGCCGGCTTCGTGCCGGAGCAGGCCCACAGCGCCTCCGGCTGGACCGCGATCCTCGCCATGGTCGAGGCCGGGATGGGGATCGCCCTGGTGCCCCGGATGGCCTCGGCCGAGCGCCGGGGCGGCGCCGGTGTCGTCATGCGGGTCCTCTCCGCCGACCAGCCGCGCCGTCATGTCGTCGCGGCGGTCCGGCGCGGCGCGGAGGAGGGCCCGGCCGTGTCCCGGGTGCTCGCCGCGCTCCGGCAGGCGGCGGCCGCCCGGGAAACCGTTCAGCAGAACTGAAAAGCACCCTCGGAAACATTCGATGGACCGTGGGGCCCGGCGCGGGCAGAGTCGGAGCCATGAGCAGCCACGACACCCACCAGGACCCGCACGCCAACGACGCCGCCCCCTACTCCGGCGGCGACCCGTACGCCGACTACCGCTCCGGCGACTTCCCCTTCACCGAGCTCGTCGACCTGGCCGACCGCCGTCTCGGCGCCGGCGTCGTGGCCGCCAACGACGAGTTCTTCGCCGAGCGGGAGAACCTCCTCGTCCGCGAGCGGGCCGTCTTCGACCCCGAGCACTTCGGCCACAAGGGCAAGATCATGGACGGCTGGGAGACCCGCCGCCGCCGCGGCACCGACGCCGAGAACGTCTTCCCCGCCCCCGAGGACCACGACTGGGCGATCGTCCGCCTCGGCGCCCCCGGCGTCATCCGCGGCATCGTCGTCGACACCGCCCACTTCCGCGGCAACTACCCGCAGAAGGTCAGCGTCCAGGCCACCGCAGTGGAGGGCTCGCCCAGCCCCGCCGAGCTGCTCGACGCGAAGTGGGAGGAGCTCGTACCGCCCACCCCCGTCCGCGGCCACGCCGCCAACGGCTTCGCGATCGACGCCGAGCGCCGCTGGACCCACGTCCGGGTCTGCCAGCACCCCGACGGCGGCATCGCCCGCCTCCGCGTCCACGGCGAGGTCGTGCCCGACCCCGAGTGGCTCGAACTCCTCGGCACCCTCGACCTGATCGCCGTGCTCAACGGCGGCTCGTACGAGGACGCCTCGGACAAGTTCTACTCCTCGCCCACCCAGATCATCCTGCCCGGCACCTCCCGCAAGATGGACGACGGCTGGGAGAACCGCCGCCGCCGGGTCCGCGACACCAACGACTGGGTCCGCTTCCGGCTCGCCGCCCAGGGCGCCGTCCGCGCCGTCGAGATCGACACCGCCTACCTCAAGGGCAACTCGGCCGGCTGGATCGCCCTCCAGGGCTGCAACGGCGATCCCTCCGGAAGCGCCGAGTGGTTCGAGATCATCCCGCGCACCCGCCTCCAGCCCGACACCCTGCACCGCTTCAAGCTCCCCGCCCAGGCCGTCGTCACCCACGTCCGCCTCGACGCCTTCCCCGACGGCGGCGTCGCCCGGATGCGCCTCCACGGCACCCTCACGGACCAGGGCGCCGCCGACCTCCGCGCCCGGTACGCCCGCCTCGGCGGCTGACCCGCTTCCGCCCGGCGGCGCGGCCGCGCGCCGACGCCCGCCCGCCGGGCGGACTCCAAGCACGGCGAAGGGGCGCCTCCGTGGGGGAGGGCGCCCCTTCGTCGTTCACGCGGTACGGACCCGGTCCGTACCGACTACTTCGCGGCCGCCGCGTCCGCGGCCCGGGCCTTGAGGGCGCGCTCGATGCCGGCGCGGCACTCGGTGACCATGCGGCGCAGGGCCGGGACCGGGTTGTGCTCGGCGATCCAGGCGTCCGTGGCGTCCAGCGTCTCCTGCGAGACCTGGAGCGACGGGTACAGGCCGACGACGATCTGCTGGATCATCTCGTGGCTGCGGGTCTCCGAGACGCCCTTGATCGCGGCGAAGTACTTCGCCGCGTACGGGGCGAGCAGCTCGCGCTGGTCGGCCTGGACGAAGCCGCCGATGACGGCCTCCTGCACGGCGTTCGCCAGCTTGTCGTCCTCGACGACCGAGGCCCAGGCCTCGGCCTTCGCGGCCTCCGTCGGGCGGGCCGCCCGCGCGGTCGCCGCGTGGCGCTCGCCGGCCGCGGTGCGGTCGCGCTCCAGCTCGGCGGCGATCTCCGGCTCGTCGATGCGGCCGGTGGCGGCCAGGCGCTGCACGAACGCCCAGCGCAGCTCGGTGTCGACGGCCAGGCCCTCGATGACCTCGGAGCCGTCGAGCAGGCCGGCGAGCAGGTCGAGCTCGGCGTCCGTGCGGGCGGTCGCCGCGAAGGCCCGCGCCCACGCCAGCTGGTGGTCGCCGCCGCCCTCGGCGGCGCGCAGCTGCTCCTGGGCGAAGGCGCCCCAGCGCGCCAGGCCCTCGGCCCGCCACTCCGGCGCCGCGTACATCTCGAGGGCGGCCTTGACCTGGCCCTGGAGCGACTGGACGACGCCGATGTCGGACTCCTTGGCGACGCCGGAGAGCACGAGCTCCAGGTAGTCGCGGGTGGCCAGCTCGCCGTCGCGGGTCATGTCCCAGGCGGACGCCCAGCACAGGGCGCGCGGCAGGGACTCGGCGAAGTCGCCGAGGTGCGCGGTGACGTTGGTGAGGGACACCTCGTCGAGGCGGACCTTCGCGTACGACAGGTCGTCGTCGTTGAGCAGGACGACCGCCGGGCGGGCCTTGCCGGCCAGCTGCGGGACGGCGGTCAGGCCGGCCGCCTCGATGTCCAGCTCAAGACGGTCGGTGCGGACCAGCTTGCCGGTCGCGTCCAGGTCGTAGAAGCCGATCGCGATGCGGTGCGGGCGCAGGACGGCCTCGCCCTTGGCGCCGGCGGGCAGCGCGGGGGCCTCCTGGCGGACCGCGAAGGAGGTGATGAAACCGTTCTCGTCGGTCTCGATCTCCGGGCGCAGGATGTTGATGCCGGCCGTCTCCAGCCACGCCTTCGACCAGGTCTTCAGGTCGCGGCCGGAGGTCTCCTCCAGGGCGCCGAGCAGGTCGGAGAGGCGGGTGTTGCCGAAGGCGTGCGCCTGGAAGTACGCCTGGACGCCCTTGAAGAACTCGTCCTGGCCGACGTAGGCGACGAGCTGCTTCAGGACCGAGGCACCCTTGGCGTACGTGATCCCGTCGAAGTTGACGAGCACGTCCTCCAGGTCGTTGATCTCGGCCATGATCGGGTGCGTCGACGGCAGCTGGTCCTGGCGGTAGGCCCAGGTCTTCTCCGCGTTGGCGAAGGTCGTCCAGGCGTTGGGCCAGCGGGTGCCGGTCACCGAGGCCTGGCAGGCGACCGAGGTGTAGGTGGCGAACGACTCGTTCAGCCACAGGTCGTTCCACCACTCCATGGTCACGAGGTCGCCGAACCACATGTGGGCGAGCTCGTGCAGGATCGTCTCGGCACGCCGCTCGTATGCCGCGTCCGTCACCTTCGAGCGGAAGACGTACTGGTCGCGGATGGTGACCGCGCCCGCGTTCTCCATCGCGCCCGCGTTGAACTCCGGCACGAAGAGCTGGTCGTACTTGGCGAACGGGTAGTCGTAGGCGAACTTCTCCTGGAACCAGTCGAAGCCCTGGCGGGTGACGTCGAAGATGTGCTCCGCGTCCAGGAACTCGGCCAGCGACGGACGGCAGTAGATGCCCAGCGGGACGGTCTGGCCGTCCTTCTCGTACGAGGAGTGCACCGAGTGGTACGGGCCGACGATGAGCGCCGTGATGTACGTCGAGATGCGCGGGGTCGGCTCGAAGACCCAGACGTCGTCCTTCGGCGTCTCCGGCGTCGGGGAGTTGGAGATGACCTTCCAGCCGGCCGGGGCCTTCACGGTGAACTGGAACGTCGCCTTCAGATCGGGCTGCTCGAAGGAGGCGAAGACCCGCCGCGCGTCCGGAACCTCGAACTGGGTGTACAGATAGGCCTGGTCGTCGACCGGGTCGACGAAGCGGTGCAGACCCTCACCGGTGTTCGTGTACGCGCAGTCGGCGACGACCTTCAGCTCGTTGCGCCCCGCGACCAGGTGGTCGAGGGCGATCCGCGAGTCGCGGAAGACGGCGGCGACGTCGAGCGACTTGCCGTTCAGCACGGCCTCGTGCACGGCGGGCGCGACGAGGTCGATGAAGGTCGAGGCGCCGGCCTCGGCGGAATCGAAGCGGACTGTGGTGACGGACCGGTAGGTGCCGCCCTCCTGCGCACCGGAGAGGTCGAGTTCGACCTCGTACGCGTCCACGGTCAGCAGCGCCGCCCGCTGCCGAGCCTCTTCACGGGTCAGGTTTGTGCCAGGCACCCGGTCAACTCCTAGGTTTCGTGACGTTTGGGCCATCCTTCCATGGGCCGGCGCGGCGGCGCACCGGACATTTCCACGGCAGGTCACGAGGCCCCTCGAACGCCGGAGGGGCGGCTCCCCGCAACGGGAAACCGCCCCTCGGGAGGGTGCCGGGATCAGCCCTTGAGCTCGGCCGCGACGAGCTCCGCGATCTGCACGGCGTTCAGCGCCGCGCCCTTGCGCAGGTTGTCGTTGGAGAGGAACAGCGCGAGGCCGTTGTCGACGGTCTCGTCGACGCGGATGCGGCCCACGTACGAGGCGTCCTTGCCGGCCGCCTGGAGCGGGGTCGGGATCTCGGAGAGCTCGACGCCCTCGGCGTCCTTGAGGAGCTCGTAGGCCCGCTCGACGCTGATCGGGCGGTCGAAGCGGACGTTGACCTGGAGCGAGTGGCCGGAGAAGACCGGGACGCGCACGCAGGTGCCGGAGACCTTGAGCTCCGGGATCTCCAGGATCTTGCGGGACTCGTGGCGGAGCTTCTGCTCCTCGTCGGTCTCGAAGGAGCCGTCGTCGACGATCGAGCCGGCCAGCGGGACCACGTTGAACGCGATCGGGCGCTTGTAGACGGCGGGCTCGGGGAACTCGACGGCCTCGCCGTCGAAGGCCAGCTGGTCGGCGGTCTCGGCCACGGCGCACGCCTGGGTGCGCAGCTCGGCGACGCCGGCCACGCCCGAGCCGGAGACGGCCTGGTAGGTGGTGGCGATCAGCGCGGTGAGGCCGGCCTCCTGGTGGAGCGGCTTGAGGACCGGCATGGCGGCCATCGTGGTGCAGTTCGGGTTGGCGATGATGCCCTTGGGGCGGTCCTTGATCGCGTGCGGGTTGACCTCGGAGACGACGAGGGGGACCTCGGGGTCGCGGCGCCAGGCGGAGGAGTTGTCGATCACGACGGCGCCCTGGGAGGCGACCTTCTCGGCGAGGGCCTTGGAGGTGGCGCCACCGGCGGAGAAGAGCACGATGTCCAGGCCGGCGTAGTCGGCGGTGGAGGCGTCCTCGACCGTGACGCCGTCGACGACGGTGCCGGCGGAGCGGGCCGAGGCGAAGAGCCGCAGCTCGTCGACCGGGAAGTTGCGCTCGGCCAGGATCTTCCGCATGACTGTGCCGACCTGACCGGTGGCTCCGACGATTCCGACCTTCACGGGGACTCCTCCGTACGTATGTGCAGGGTGCTGCCGGTCCATGATGCGTACGTCCCGGGGCGCCTTGTCCAATCCATTGTCCAGGGATCGGGACGGGTGCCGGACACGTCACACGCGGGAACCGGAAGGGACGCGAAAGGGGCGGGCACCGGTTCCGGCGCCCGCCCCCTCACTCGTACGGTGCTACGGGGTGACCGAGCCGATCAGGACGCTGCCGGTGCCCGCGACGGTGCCGCGCGCGTTGAGCAGCTGGACCTGGCCGAAGAACTGGCGTCCCTCGGGGGCCGGGCCGCCGACGACGACGTCGGCCGTGACCTTGGCGCCGGCGCCGTTGGCCAGCGGGTAGGTCTTGGCGCCGTCCACCTGGACGGTGCCGAGCGCCGGGGAGTAGTACACGTCCTTGTAGTCGTAGGTCGTGCCGCCCGCGGCCTGGACCGAGTAGCCGTCGACCACCACGGTGTAGGTGCCCGCGGCGGGCTTGACCAGGGAGACGCTCTCCTCGGAGTCGCCGTCGGCCGACTGGCCGACCTGCTTGCCGTTGAGGAGGACGGTCAGGTCGAGGTCGGCGGCCTTGTCGGAGGTGTTGCCGATCGCGATGTCGAGCCGCTCGACGCCCTCACCGATGGTGACGGTCTTCGTGTGCTTCTCGTGGTGCTGGATCGTCGGGGTCTCGACCTTGGCCGAGCCCAGCGAGCCGCCCTTCAGCTTGCCGTCGAGGGCGGCGAACTTGTTGGTGACGGTCCACTCGACGGCGGACGGGACGCCGGCCTTCGCCTCGGCGACCGTCTGGACGGCCGGGTCGAAGGAGGCGCCGAGCGCGGCCACGTTCAGCGTGTACGGGTTGTCCAGGTCGGGCGAGGTGCGGCGCGCCTCGACCTCGATCTCCCAGACGCCCGCCTGCGGGTTCGGGTAGGAGCGCAGGTCCGGACGGCAGGTGTTCGCCGGGTTGTAGTGCGGGTAGCAGCCGGTCGTCGCGGTCGGGTCGACCGGCACGCCGTACGGGTGGATCGCGATGAACCGGGTCTGGCTCTTCTCCTTCAGACCGCCGATGGCGACCTCGAGGGAGGTGGCGCCCGCGGGCACCTTCACGAAGTACGACTTGGTGCTGTTGCGCTGGACCGAGCCCGAGGCGGAGAAGGTGTAGCCGGGGGCGACCAGGTCGCTCGCGACCACCGAGGTGGCGAGGATCTGCTTGTCGACGCCCTCGGTGCGCTCGTCGTCGGCCTCCAGGAGCACGCTGTGCACGCCGGCCGTGCGGGGGCGGGCCTCCAGCTTGACGGTGACCGGCTTGTTCAGCGGCAGGTCGATCTCGTCGTCGCCGAGGATCCGGAAGGTGCCGTCGTCGTACTTGAGGTCCAGCTCGTGCTCGATGGCACGGTCCGGGCCGCTGGTACGGGTGATGGTGACGTCGTAGACCTTCTTCTGGCCGACCTTGAGGCCGCCCTCGCGGTCGTACACACCGGTGCCGGTGTGCGGGGCCGGGAAGATCACGGTGTCGACCGGGGCCTCGACCTTGTAGGAGTGGGCGGTGGCCCCGTCCTTGATCGACTCCCAGGCCTCGTTGACGTCGACGAGGCCGGCGCCCTGCTCGTGGGCCGCGACACCGGGGATCCGCTTGGCGGTCGAGGTGAGGGCGGTACGGAGGGTCAGCGGGGACAGCTCGATGCCGCGCTGCTTGGCGGCGGACAGCAGCAGCGCGCCGACGCCCGCGACCTGCGGGGACGACATCGAGGTGCCGTTGAGCATGCCGTAGCCGGCCGGGAGCGCGTAGCCGGACTCGGCGACGCCGGCGCCGGCCTGCCAGGTCGGGATGGTGTTCACGGCCGAACCCGGGCCGGTGACCAGCGGGGCCGCGCCGCCGTCCTCACGCGGACCGCGCGAGGAGAACGGGAACATGGCGTACTTCTTCTCGACGGCCGAGCCGTAGTTGGCGGCCCAGGTCGACTGGGAGACCGCGGCGCCGACCGAGAGGACCTTGTCGGCCAGGCCGGGGTCGCCGATCGTGTTGGTGCCCGGGCCGGAGTTGCCGGCCGAGATCACCAGCTGCACGCCGTACTCGTCGATGAGACGGGTGTAGAGGCGGGAGCGGACGTTGTCGCCGTCGTTCAGCGCGGGCAGGCCGCCGATCGACATGTTGACGATGTCGACGCCGCGGTTGACGACGAGGTCGACCATGCCCTCGGTGAGGGCGGTGTTGGTGCAGCCGCCGGTCCAGGTGCACGCGCGCGAGGAGACGATCTTCGCGCCGGGCGCGGCGCCGTTCATCTTGCCGCCGAAGAGGCCCTTGGCGGCGGTGATGCCGGCGACGTGGGTGCCGTGCGAGGACTCGACGACGCCGATGTTGACGAAGTCGCGCTTCTGGCCGACCCAGCTGCCGCCCAGCGGGTCCATCGGGACGTCCTTGCGGATCTCCACGACGAACGGGGTGCGCTCGGCGACCTCGGTGGCGGGGTTGTCGGTACCGAAGTAGCCGACCTGGTACCCGTCCTTGTACGGCTTCATCGGCTCGTTGTCCGTGAAGTCGTTGTCCTGGTCGGTGTCCACGCGGACGGTGCCGGCGGCCGGGTCGTACAGCATGCCGAAGACGTCGGTGGTGTCGCCGTCACGGTTGATGTCGCCCGCCGGGTCGCCGCCCGCGGTGACCGCCTCGGTGAAGCGGCTGAACTGGTACGAGCCCGCCGGGGCGGTCCAGCTCTGGGTGGCGGCGGTGAAGACCGGGCCGGTGACCGGGGTGACCTGGGCGCGCCAGGTGCCGTCGCTCTCGGTCAGCGGGTCGGTGGCGGTGACCCAGTCGACGATCTTGCGCTCGCCGGTGGTGGTCTTCTGGAGGGCCGGGTGACCGAGGTCCACGCCGGAGTCCAGGATGCCGATGGTCACGCCGCGGCCGTCGGCCTTCGGGTGGTCCTCGACGAACTCGACCGCGCCCGTCTCGTGGGACGGGTTGTACGGGTTCTTCGCCGGGGTCTTGGCGCTCGGGGCCGGGTACGTCGTGGTGACCGTGGTGCCTTCGACGGCACCCTTCACGGCGTCCGCGCCCGGGGTCGGGTCGTCCAGCTGGATCTCGGCCTGGAGGTCGATCGACTGGACGGAGGAGAGCTGCGTGGCGGCCTTGATCGCGGCGGCGGCCTTCGCGGTCGGCAGGGTGGCGCGGACGTAGCCGAGCGCGTCCTGCTGCTTGCCGACGGAGGCGCCGGGGACCGCGTCGAGCTGGCCGGCGACCTGCTCGGTGGCGCCGGGGGCGGTGGCGACGAGGACGGTGACGTTCTTCTCGCCGCTGACCTGGGCCTCGGTGAGGCGCTGGGCGTCGATCGCGCCGAGCTTGTCGGCGGGGTCGGAGGCCTTGACCGGGGGAGTGGAGTCCGGGGCGTCGACGGCGAGCACGGGCGCGGCGCCGGTCGCGACGAGCGCGGCGACGAGCCCGGCAGCGGCGGCGATGCGCGCCACGCGCCTGTGCCCGGGCGTCGAGCGTCCGGGTATGGAGCTCCGAGTTTCGGGGGTGGTCATCTACATCCCTGTTGGTGAAAGGAGAGGGTCCGGAATTCGGTGCCGGATGACCGCTCAGCCTTTCGTAAATGACCGGGGTTTGTGGAGAGTTCGTGGGGGGCTGGTTGCCGCCGAGGCGGGAACCCGCCAGTGCGCGGGATGTGCCAGCGGGGACGAAACCGCCCCGACCGGGGCGAGTTGAGCGCCCCGCGCGTCAGCTCTCCTTCGTGCGGGCGTAGTGCCGGGAGGCCTTGGCGCGGTTGCCGCAGACCGCCATCGAGCACCAGCGGCGGGTGCCGTTCCGCGAGGTGTCGAAGAAGTGCAGGATGCACGCCTCGTGGGCGCAGGCCCGGATCCGGTCGGGCGCGGTGCGCAGCAGGTCGAGGTAGTCGCGGGCGGCGCTCCAGCCGGGCCCCCAGGACGGGTCCTCGAACTCGGCCTCCTCGCCGGGGCCGGCGGTGGTGAGCGTGGCCCGGATGCGGCCGTGGCCGAGGACCGCGTCGACCCGGGCGGTGGCGGCGGGGTCGCCGGGCCGGTCGACGAGCGCGCCGAGCGCGTCCCGCGCGGCGAGTGTGTGGCGCAGGGTGGTGGCGTCCGCGGCGAACCGCCCCTGGAGCCTGTTGGTGGCGAGCCAGACCGCGAGCCCCTCGACCCCGTCGAGCAGGTCCTGCCGCACCCCTTCCACGTTCCACCGGGTGTTGAGCAGGTCGAGCGAGAGCGGCTCGCCGACGAGCGGCCGCGGGTCGACGACGGTCATGGCGGACACCCTCCTCGGTGAGCTAACCCCTCAAGAGTACGTGAACGGTTGACGCCGTTCGCGACTAACCCCTAAAGTCGAATTAAGAGGTTAGCCCGCCAAGGGTGACCGCACCGGGAAAAGGGGGACCCCCATGTCCGCGATCGGCAAGCTCGCCACCCACCACGTCGGCCTCAACGTCACCGACATCGACCGCTCCCTCGCCTTCTACGGCGACGTCCTCGGCTTCGACGTCCTCGGCGAGGGCAAGGAGGGCGACAGCCGCTTCGCCTTCCTCGGCCAGGACGGCAGCCTGGTCCTCACCCTCTGGCAGCAGGCCGAAGGCGACTACGCCCCCGCCCGCGCCGGCCTCCACCACCTCGCCTTCGAGGCCGAGTCCCTCGACCACATCCGCGCCGCCGAAGCCGCCCTCGCCGCCCGCGGCGCCACGTTCGCCCACGACGGCCTCGTCGCCCACCGCGAAGGCGCCGCCTCCGGCGGCATCTTCTTCCACGACCCCGACGGCACCCGCCTCGAGATCTCCGTCCCCCAGGGCGCCGAAGACCTCCCCGCCCCCTCGACCACCGCCCCGACCTGCGGGTTCTTCTAGCCGTCGCGCAGGTGTGGGCAATCGTTCCGCAGGGCGGAACGGGTGGGCACACCCCCGAACGCGCCCCCGCGCCAGGGCCTTGACCCGCACCTCCCCCGAGCCGCACCCACCGGAGACCCCGATGACCACCGCCTACCACCCCGGCTCCCTGGCCGTTCAGGCCCGCGAAGGCGTCCGCGACCTCGCGGACCACGTGGGCCGCTCCATCACCCCCGGCATCCGCCCCATCGCCGCGGCCTTCCTGGAAGCCCAGCCCATGCTGGTGATCGCCGCCGCCGACCCCGAGGGCCACGTCTGGGCCGGCCTCCTCACCGGCACGCCCGGCTTCACCCGGGCCACCGGCCCCCACACGGTCTCCGTCGCGGGCGGCATCCCCGCCCACGACCCCCTGGCGGGTGCCGTCACCGCCGACGGCACCCCCGTGGGGACGATCGCCCTCGACCCCCGCACCCGCCGCCGGATGCGCCTCAACGGCCTCGCGCGGCCCAGCGCGCGCGGCCTCACGATCGAGGCCCAGCAGGTGTTCTCGAACTGCCCGAAGTACCTCCAGAAAAGGGAGTTGTACGGCTCCGATCCCGCGGGTCGCGAGCCCGGAGCCGTACACCGCGGAGAGGCGCTCACCCCGGACCAGGTGCGCTTCGTCCGTACCGCCGACACCTTCTTCATCGCCACCACCGCGCCCGACGGGGTCGACGCGAGCCACCGCGGCGGCAGGCCCGGGTTCGTCAGGGTCGACGAGTCCGGGGAGCTCAGCTGGCGCGACTACGCGGGCAACTCGATGTTCCTGACCCTGGGCAACCTGGAGTCCGACGGCCGCGCCGGCCTGCTCTTCCTCGACTGGGAGACCGGCACGACCCTCCAGCTCAGCGGCCACGCCCACACCGACTACACCCCCGAAGGCCGGGTCACCCGCTTCCGCCCCACCCACACCCTCGAAACCCCCTCCGCCACGTCCCTCCGCTGGTCCGCCCCCGAGTACTCCCCGGCCCACCCACCCACTCCCTGAGCGAGGACCTCCCGTGACCACCGCGCCCGCCCTCGAAGCCTCGGCCCCCGAAGCCCCCGCCGCCGAAGCCCCCGCCCGCCCCCGGCCCCCCGCCCGCCCCCGCCCCGCCGTCCTCCTCGCCTCCACCGCCGCGAGCGTCACCGCCCTCCTCCTCCTGGTCGCCCTCGGGACCGTGCTGCGCGAGCCGCTGCTGATCCCGCCGCTCGCGGCGAGCATGGCGCTGGTGGCGGGCGCGCCCGGTCTGCCGCTGAGCCAGCCGCGTTCGGTGGTGGGCGGCCAACTCCTCTCCGCGCTCACCGGGTTCGCGGTGCTCGCGGTGGCCGGCCCGGGACTGTGGGGCGCGGCGGTCGCGGGCGGCCTGGCGCTCGGAGTGATGACGGCGGCGCGGACCCCGCACTCGCCCGCCGCGGCGACGGCCGTCATCGTGGCGCTCCAGGCCCCGCCGTTCTGGACGTTTCTCGGCCTTCTCGCGCTCGCCTCGCTGCTCCTGGTCGCGGTCGGCGTGGGAGCGGGCCGTGCCACGGGGCGGACGTATCCCACGTACTGGATCTAACCTCTTTCCATGCGGCAAGAGTTGAGGGTGGCGGCCTACGCCGTGTGTGTCCGGGGTGACGAGATCCTCCTGGCCCGCTGGGTCGCGAAGGACGGCACGAAGAAGTGGACGCTGCCCGGCGGCGGGATGGACCACGGCGAGGAGCCGGTGCAGGCGGTCGTCCGCGAGGTGGAGGAGGAGACCGGCTATCTCACCGAACCCACCGTCCTCCTCGGCATCGACTCCATCCGCCGCGGCTGGATCAACCGCTTCGCGGGCCCCGGCGACTTCCAGGGGCTGCGGATCATCTACGAAGCGCGGGTCACCGGCGGCTCCCTGCGCAACGAGACCGGCGGTTCGACGGACCTCGCCGCCTGGCATCCGCTCGACACCGTGACCGCCCTGCCCCGCGTCGAACTCGTCGACATCGGCCTCGACCTGTGGCGCGAACGGCCCCCCGTGGGCCGCTCCCGGCTCGCCGACCCGGCAAACGGCTGAAAACCGCTCAACCATCACCATCCCGCTCAACCGTCCCGGCAGCCCCGTGGTCCTTCCCGGCGACCGCAGTACCCGCACGGAAGTCCCAGGGGAGCCCGCATGTCAGCCGTACGCACCGCCCGCACCGTCGTCGCCGCCGCCCTGGTGGCCGGCCTCGCCGCCACCGCCCTCGCCGCGCCCGCCCTCGCGGCGCCGGTCCCCACGGAGGGCGCGCACGGCCACGCGGCCACCCAGCGGGCGCTCCAGGCGGCCGTCGACGCCGGTGTGCCCGGTGTCGTCGCCCAGACCCGCGACGGCCGCGACCAGTGGACCGGCACCGCCGGCGAGCGGAAGGGCAACGACCGCTACCGGGTCGGCTCCATCACCAAGACCTTCACCGCCACCGTCCTCCTCCAGCTCCAGGCCGAGGGCCGCCTCGACCTCGACGACCCGGTCGAGAAGTGGCTGCCCGGCGTCGTCCGCGGCAACGGCCACGACGGCCGGAAGATCACCGTCCGCCAGCTGCTCAACCACACCAGCGGCATCTACAGCTACACCGAGGACCCCGGCTTCCAGCAGACCGTCTTCGGCGCCGGCTTCCTGGAGCACCGCTACGACACCTGGCCCGCCGAGCGGCTCGTCGCCCTCGCGATGACCCACCCCGCGGAGTTCGAGCCCGGCACCGCCTGGAGCTACTCCAACACCAACTACATCCTCGCCGGCATGATCATCGAGAAGGTCACCGGCCGCTCGTACGGCCGGGCGGTCGAGAACCGGATCATCAAGCCGCTCAAGCTGCGCGCCACCAGCGTCCCCGGCACCCGGGTCGCCATGCCGAAGCCCAGCTCCCCGGCCTACTCCAAGCTCTCCCGCGACCCGAACGCGACCGTCCACGAGGTCGGCCGGCTCAACCCGAGCATCGCGGGCGCCGCCGGCGAGGTGATCTCCGACTCCCGTGACCTGCAGACCTTCTACCGCGCCCTGCTCAAGGGGAAGCTGCTCCCGAAGGCCGAGCTCAAGGAGATGACCACCACGGTCCAGCTCGCGCCCGACCTGCCCCAGTACGGCTACGGGCTCGGCCTCATGAAGCAGAAGCTCAGCTGCGGCAAGGAGATCTGGGGGCACGGCGGCGGCATCCACGGCTCCAGCTCGGAGGCCCAGGCCACCCGCGACGGCGAGCACTCCCTCGCCATGAACTTCAACGCCGACTGGACCGGCGACAGCCTGCGCGTCCTCGAAGCCGAGTTCTGCGGCACCACCCCGACCGGCACCACCCCGAAGGCCGCCGCCCCGACCAGCGCCGCTCCGAAGGCCGCCGCCCCCCGGCGGTAGCCGTCACCGCGGCAGGACGACGACGTACGCGGCGGGCTGCCGGTCCGGCGCGGCCATCAGGGCCGTGCGGACCACGGTGGCCTGCTGGTCCAGCGCCTCGCGGAGCTTGCGCGGGGTGAGGTGGACGACCGTGATGCCGAGCCGCTCCAGGTGCTCCCGCTTGCGGGTGTACTCGGACCAGAGCGCGTCGTCGTCCTGCCGGGGCGCCCGGGTGTCCAGTTCGACGGCGACCGCCTGGTCGGGCCAGTAGGCGTCGACGCCGCCCAGGTGGGGGCCGCCCGGCAGCCGCAGGTCCACGTTCCACAGCGGGTCCGGCAGGCCGAACTCCCGCACCATCTCGTACAGCCGCTCCTCGGACAGCGACCTGCCCTCGGCGAGCAGCGCGTCCACGGCGTCCACCACGTGCGGCCGGGTGAGCAGCCGGGCCCGGTTCAACTCCCTTACCACCGCGCCCGGTTCGCAGTGGCCGCCGCGGACGGCCTCGGTGAGCAGCCGGCGTACGGTCTCCGCGTCCGTGAGGCCGGACACCGCGTCGGCGACGGCGCGGGCGACCGGCGCGACGGGGACGCCGGTGAGCTCGACCGGCTCCGGCGCCTCCGGCGCGCGCGCGACCCGCACCCAGCCGGTCGACCGCAGCCGCCGGGTGCGCGGGACGAGGACGTCGATGCGGTCCAGGGCGGTCAGCGGGGGAGCGGACGAGAAGCGGTGCAGGGCGAGGGCGGCGAGCCCGGTGATCATCGGGTCGGGCCCCTGCCGGGGTACGGCCCCGGTCCTGCGGGCGTAGAGGAGCGCGGCCTTCAGGCGGTCCTCGCTGGTCGGCTGTCCCGGGTGGAGGAGGAACACGCCGGGCAGCAGCTGCTGCCAGCCGCCCGGCCCGCACTGCGCGACGACCTCGGCGGCGGACATTCCCTGGGTCCTCAACTGGTCGGCGGTCGCGAGGCGTTGGGGCCGGCCGGTGCGGGAGGAGAGGGGGAGGGGGCGGGGGGTGATGGGGGTGTTGTGGTTCATGCCGGGGGTCTTCCGCTCCCGAAGGCCGCCCTAACCCCTGTTACACGCCCGTCGACATTTAGGGACAACCTCGCCCTAAAGTACGCGCGTTCGACAGCCGAAGGGGGCGGCGTCCCTTCACGGGAGCCGCCCCCACCGCGTCACCGCCTAGACCGCCGCGCGCCCATCGCACTCCTGCGCCCGCAGGGCGCGCGCCAGGTCGTCGCGGGCCTCCAGGACGAGGCGGCGCAGGGCCGGGGCGGCCGCCGCGTGCTCCGAGAGCCAGGCGTCCGTCGAGGCCAGCGTCGACTCGTCGTCCTGGAGCCCCGGGAACAGGCCGCGGACGACGTCCATGCCGATCTGGATCGACCGGTCGGCCCACAGCCGCTCGATCGCGGCGAAGTACTTCTCCGCGTAGGGCGCGATCAGTTCGCGCTGCGAGGGCTGGACGAAGCCGTTGATGGTCGCCTCGACCAGCGCGTTCGACAGCGTGTCCGACTCGACGACCTGGGCCCAGGCCTGCGCCTTGACCTCGGGCGCGGGCCGCGAGGCGAGCAGGCGGACCTGGTGGCGCTTGCCGGTCGCCGTGTCGTCGCGGGCCAGCTCGGCGTCGATCCGGGCCTCGTCCGCGAGGCCGTGCACGACGAGCGGGGTGAGCAGCGCCCAGCGCAGCTCCTGGTCGACGTCGAGGCCGTCGATCTTCGCCGTGCCGTCGAGCAGCCCGGTGAGGAGCTGGTAGTCGGCGTCGGAGGAGGCCGTCGCCGCGAAGAACCGCGCCCAGGTCAGCTGGTGCTCGCTGCCCGGCTCGGCGAGCCGGAGCTCGCGCAGGCCGCCCTCGGCGAGCAGCCGCCCGCCCTCCTCGCGCCACGCCGGGGTCGCGTAGTGGGTGACGGCCGACCGCGTCCAGGCGTGCACCATCTGGAGGACGCCGATGTCGGTCTCGCTGCCGGTGAAGGCGAGCGCCACGGAGACGAAGTCCCGGGCGGGCATCAGGCCGTCGCGGGTCAGGTTCCACAGCGCGGACCAGCACAGGGCGCGCGCCAGCGGGTCGGTGACGGCGCCGAGGTGCGCGCGCACGGTGGCGAGCGAGGCCTCGTCGAAGCGGATCTTGCAGTAGGTCAGGTCGTCGTCGTTGACGAGCACCAGGTCGGGCTTCTCCTCGCCCGCGAGCTCGGTGACGACGGTCCGGGCGCCGGTGATGTCGGCCTCGGCCCGCGCGTACCGGGTGAGGGCCCCGTCGGTGAGCCGGTAGAGGCCGACGGCCGCGCGGTGCGGGCGCGGCTCGCCGCCCTCCTGGACGACGGCGAGCTCGGTGATCCGGCCCTCCGCGTCGCAGGTGACGGCGGGCGTCAGGGTGTTCACGCCGGAGGTCTGGAGCCAGGACTTCGCCCAGGCCTTCATGTCGCGGCCGGAGGTCTCCTCCAGGATGGCGAGGAGGTCGGCGAGCCGGGTGTTCCCGTAGGCGTGGCGCTTGAAGTAGCGGCGCGCGCCCTCCAGGAACGCGTCCCGGCCCGCGTACGCGACGAGCTGCTTGAGGACCGAGGCGCCCTTGGCGTAGGTGATGCCGTCGAAGTTGAGCTTGGCGTCCTCCAGGTCACGGATGTCGGCCGTGATCGGGTGGGTGGACGGCAGCTGGTCGGCGCGGTACGCCCAGGACTTGCGGTTGTTGGCGAAGGTCACCCAGCTGTTGGTGAAGCGGGTGGCCTCGGCGTTCACGAAGGAGCCCATGAAGTCCGCGAAGGACTCCTTCAGCCACAGGTCGTCCCACCACACCATGGTGACCAGGTCGCCGAACCACATGTGCGCCATCTCGTGGAGGATGACGTTCGACCGGGCCTCGTACTGGGCCTGGGTGACCTTGCCCCGGTAGATGTACTCCTCGCGGAAGGTCACCATGCCCGGGTTCTCCATCGCGCCGAGGTTGTACTCGGGGACGAAGGCCTGGTCGTACTTCCCGAAGGGGTACGGGTAGTCGAAGTTGTCGTGGAAGAAGTCGAAGCCCTGCTTGGTGATCAGGAAGACGTCGTCCGCGTCGAAGTACTTCGCGAGAGACTTGCGGCACATCGCGCCGAGCGGGATCTCGAGGTCGCCGCGCGAGTAGCTGTCCGTCACGTAGTGGTACGGGCCCGCCACGACGCAGGTGATGTACGTGGAGATGGGCTCCGTCTCGGCGAACCGCCACACGCCGTCGGCGTCCTGCTCGCCGGCGCCGTTCGACCAGACCGTCCAGCCCTCGGGCGCGGTCACCGCGAAGCGGTACGGGGCCTTGAGGTCGGGCTGCTCGAAGTTGGCGTACACCCGGCGGGCGTCGGAGGGCTCGTACTGCGTGTAGAGGTAGACCTCGCCGTCCTCCGGGTCGACGAAGCGGTGCATGCCCTCGCCGGTCCGGCTGTAGGCGCACTGCGCGTCCACGACCAGCACGTTCTCGTCGGCGAGACCGTCGATCGCGATCCGCGAGCCGTCGAAGACGACCGCCGGGTCGAGCGCGCGGCCGTTCAGGGTGACCGCGTTCACGGCGGGCGCGATCAGGTCGACGAAGGTGGAGTCGCCCGTGCCGGTACGGCGGAAACGGATCGTCGTCTCCGAACGGAAGGTCCGGACCGCCTCGGCGGAGTCGCCGACCGCCGAGCGGAGGTCGAGGACGACCTCGTACCCGTCGACGGACAGCAGCTCGGCCCGCCCCTGGGCCTCGTCGCGGGACAGATTCTCACCGGGCACGGTCACTCCTTCGTGGCGCGTCTGAAACAGCCGCAATCCTCCCATGTGCTGCTGTCACCGGGGACACGGCACGGGAATCACGGCACCCGGGAACGCCGGGCCGGGGAATGCCGCCGCGCGGCGGCGGTGTTGCCTCCTTTCGGCGCACCGCCTACTTCCCACGGCCGTACCGAGGAGTGACATGTCCGAGAGCAGGACCACCGCCGACTTCTACTTCGACCCGCTGTGCCCGTGGGCCTGGATGACCTCGCGCTGGATGCTGGAGGTCGAGCAGGTCCGGCCGGTCGACGTGCGCTGGAAGGTCATGAGCCTGGCCGTGCTCAACGAGGACCGGCTCGACGAGGTCCCGGCCGAGTACCGCGAGATGCTGGAGACCCAGGCCTGGGGCCCGGTCCGGGTCGTCATAGCCGCCCAGCAGCTGCACGGCGACGAGGTCGTCGGCAAGCTCTACACCGCCCTCGGCACCCGCTTCCACAACAACGGCGAGGGCCCGACCCGCGAGGCGATCACCGGCGCCCTCGTCGACGCCGGCCTCCCCGAGGACCTGGTCGAGTACGCCGACAAGGACACCTACGACACCGAGCTCCGCGCCTCCCACCAGGAGGGCATCGGCAAGGTCGGCCAGGACGTCGGCACCCCCGTCATCGCCGTACCGGGCCCGACGGGCGACGAGGTCGCCTTCTTCGGCCCCGTCGTCACCCCGACCCCGCGCGGCGACGCGGCGGCCCGCCTCTGGGATGGCACCCTCCTCGTGGCGTCGACCCCGGGCTTCTACGAGATCAAGCGCACCCGCACGGCGGGCCCCAGCTTCGAGTAGAAGTCCCCTGGTACGGAAGAACCCCCGCGATTCCTTTCATCGCGGGGGTTCTTCTTTCATCCGCCTGCCCGGTGAAGGTTGAGAAGACGATCACGAGCAGGAGTCGGGGCCGTCGGCCGTCAGAAGGAGATCAGCGGCACCGAGGCCTTGGCGGCGAGGTAGCGCCGGCTCACGTCCTGCCAGTTGACGACCTGCCACATGGCCTCGATGAAGTCGACCTTCTGGTTCTTGTACTGCAGGTAGAAGGCGTGCTCCCAGGCGTCGAAGACCAGGACGGGGACCGAGCCCACGCCGACGTTGCCCTGGTGGTCGTAGACCTGCTCGACGACGAGCCGGCCGCTGACCGGCTCGTAGGCGAGGACGCCCCAGCCGGAGCCCTGGGTGGTAGCGGAGGCCTTGGTCAGCTGGGCCTTGAACTTCGCGAAGGAGCCGAAGGACTCGGTGATCGCGTCCGCGAGGTCACC
This sequence comes from Streptomyces sp. NPDC037273, assembly GCF_055603625.1. Lineage (NCBI taxonomy): Bacteria > Bacillati > Actinomycetota > Actinomycetes > Kitasatosporales > Streptomycetaceae > Streptomyces > Streptomyces sp. NPDC037273. The sequence goes on along the minus strand of NZ_JBVJVO010000007.1, from coordinate 246,193 downwards.
GACGCCGTCGGCGGCCAGCGGCTCGCCGCCGCCGCCGTTCTTCGGGCTGTCCATGTTGTTCCAGTAGATGGAGTGCAGGATGTGGCCGGAGAGGTGGAACGCCAGGTTCTTCTCCAGGCCGTTGATCGCGCCCCACTGGTCCTTGTCGCGCGCCTCTTCCAGCTGCTCCAGGGTGTCGTTCGCGCCCTTCACGTAAGCGGCGTGGTGCTTGTCGTGGTGCAGCTCGATGATCTGCGGATTGATCACCGGCTCCAGCGCCGCGTAGTCGTACGGCAGCTCCGGGAGCGTGTAGATCGCCATGTGACCGAGCCCTCCGATGGCTTATTGCAATCAATGTGCAAGTGCAGGCTAGCAGTAGTTGATCTCTATGGGCGTGAAGGGGGCATGAAGAGACCCCCGGACCGTGGGACGGTCCGGGGGTCTCGTACGAAGGGTGCGGAGGGAGGCGTCAGGACGCCCGCACCGCCGCCTTCTGCCGTACGAAGCCGACGGCGGCGAGCAGCAGCGTCAGGCCGCCCGTCCAGTACAGCTGCACGCGGGTGCCCTCCTCGCGGGCCATCAGGACGAAGATCGCGGCCATGCCGGCCAGCGCCACCCAGGTCAGGACCGGGAAGGCCCACATGCGCACGACCAGCTTCTCGGGCGCCTCGCGCTCGGTGCGGCGGCGCAGCACGAGCTGCGAGGCGGCGATGAAGAACCAGACGACCAGGATGATCGCGCCGATCGTGTTGAGCAGCCAGACGAAGATGTCGTCCGGACGCCAGTAGCTCAGCAGCACGCAGCCGAAGCCGAAGACCGAGGAGACGAGTACGGCCGCGCGGGGGACACCGCCGGAGAGCCGGCCGAGCGCCTTCGGGCCCTGGCCGCGGGCGACCAGCGAGCCGGCCATGCGCGAGGCGCCGTAGATGTTGGCGTTCATCGCGGAGAGCAGCGCGGCGAGGACGACCACGTTCATGATCTGGCCGGCCGCCGGGATGCCCAGGTGGTCCAGGGTCGCGACGTACGGGCCCTTCTCGACGACCGCCTTGTCGTCCCACGGGACGAGGGTCACGATGACCGCCATCGAGCCGATGTAGAAGAGCGCGATCCGCCACATCGCCGTACGGACGGCCTTGGCGACGCCCTGCACCGGGTGTTCGGACTCGGCGGCGGCGATGGTGACCGTCTCCAGGCCGCCGTAGGCGAAGACCGAGGCCAGCAGGCCCACGATCAGGCCCTCGGAGCCGTGCGGGAAGAAGCCGCCGTCGCCGGTGAGGTTCGCGGTGCCGGGAGCGTCCGTGCCGGGCAGGACGCCGGCGATGGCGAGGACGCCGATGCCGAGGAAGAGGACGATCGCGCCGACCTTCAGGGCCGCGAACCAGAACTCGAACTCGCCGAAGTTCTTCACCGCCGCCAGGTTGGTGACGGTGAAGACCACCATGAAGAGCGCGACCCAGGCCCACTCGGGGCTGCCGGGGAACCAGCCGGTCATGATCTTCGCGGCGCCGATGCCCTCCAGGCCGACGGCGACGCAGAGCAGGAACCAGAAGGCCCAGCCCGAGGTGAAGCCCGCCCAGGAGCCGAAGGCCCGCTCGGCGTGCACGGAGAAGGAGCCGGAGGCCGGGTTCGCGGCCGACATCTCGCCGAGCATCCGCATCACGAGCATCACGAGGACGCCGGAGATCGCGTAGGCGATCACGATCGACGGTCCCGCGGCGGCGATACCGGCGCCGGAGCCCACGAAGAGTCCGGCGCCGATGACGCCACCGAGGGCGATCATCGACAGATGGCGCTGCTTGAGGCCGTGGGAGAGGCCCTCGGCGGGTGCGGTCGCGCCGTCCTTGCGGTCGGCCGGCGCGGGCGCGGTGGTCCGGGACATGGGCGAGCCCTGTTCAGTAGCTGAGACGGGAGGAGCCCACAGTCTGGGCACGCGCACCGTTCAGAGGGAACACATGTCCGCTATACGGTCACGATCTTCACACAAAGTGAAGAATCGTGACCGCTCGTCATGCCCGCCCGGCGCGCAGCTCCCGCGCCCCCGCGACGAGCAGCACCACGCCCGTCGCCCCCGCCGACCACAGCACCTGCGGCCGCGCCCCCTCGTCCAGCAGCATCAGGACCAGTACGGCCGCCATCGCGGCCAGCGCCACCCACGTCAGCCACGGGAAGCCCCACATCCGCAGCGTCAGCGTCTCCGGCGCCTCCCGCTCGATCCGGCGCCGCAGCCGCAGCTCCGAGACCGCGATCAGCGCCCAGACGAAGAGCAGCACCGCGCCCACCGCGTTGAGCATGTAGAGGAAGACGGAATCCGGCCACTTCAGATTGAGCAGGACGGAGACGAAGCCGAAGGCCACCGAGGCGAGCACCGCCCGGCGCGGCACCCCACCGCCGGAGATCTTCAGGAGCTCCTTCGGCGCCTCCCCGCGCTCGGCGAGCGAGAACACCATCCGGGACGAGCCGTACAGGTTCGCGTTCAACGCCGAGAGCAGCGCAACGAACACCACCACGTTCATGATCTGGCCCGCCCCCGGCACCCCGATCGCGTCCAGGACCGCCACGTACGGCGACTCCCCGGGCTTCATCGACGTCCACGGCAGCAGCGTCACGATGACCAGCATCGAACCCACGTAGAAGAGCAGGATCCGCCAGACGGCGCTGCGCACCGCCCGCGCCACGTTCCGCGCCGGGTCGTCCGACTCGGCCGCCGCGATCGTCACGACCTCGAGACCGCCGAAGGCGAAGACGACCGCGAGCACCCCCGAGACCACCCCGGACCAGCCGTTCGGCAGGAAGCCGCCCTGCCCGGTCAGATTCGCCATCCCGACCGGGTCCGTGTCGGGCAGCCAGCCCACGATCGCCAGCACGCCCAGGACCAGGAAGAGGACGATCGCCCCGACCTTCAGGGCCGCGAACCAGAACTCGAACTCGCCGAAGTTCTTCACCGCCGCCAGGTTGGCCACGGTGAACACCACCATGAAGACCAGCACCCAGCCCCACTGCGGGACCCCCGGCGCCCAGCCGTGCGCGATCCGCGCCGCGCCCGTCGCCTCCACGGCGAGCACCACCACCAGCAGGAACCAGTACAGCCAGCCCACCGAGAAGCCGGCCCACCGCCCCAGCGCCCGCTCGGCGTGCACCGAGAACGCCCCCGAGGCCGGCATCGCCGCCGACATCTCGCCCAGCATCCGCATGACCAGCATCGCCAGCGCGCCGGCGATCAGATACGAGACCACGATGCCGGGTCCGGCGACCGCGATGCCCGCGCCCGAGCCGACGAAGAGACCGGCGCCGATCACCCCGCCGAGCCCCAGCATCGTCAGGTGACGTTGCTTCAGGCCGTGGGAGAGGGGCTCGGGTTCGGACAGGGAGTCGTGCATGTGGGGGGCTCGTGCTCTCTGGTGGTTTATGGAGACTCCACAGTCTCTCCAGTGAAGGTCCTCTGGCGCAAAAGGGACCTCTCTGGATGAGTGCCCAGTGACAAGCGTCACGTGGCGGGAGGCGTGATCGACGGGGTTTGTTCGATCTCCACGAAGGCCGCGACCGCCGCTTTGTCGGCGGCTGACGGTGATCGAGCGTTCACTCCTGGCATAGCGTCAACCTGTCCCTCCCACCCTCACCCCCGCGGAGTACCGATGAGCACCGCCGCCGCCCCCGCCCGCACCCTCCGTGCGGGCTCCGTCCTCGCCGACCTCATCCCCGCGAGCCGCGCCCGCGACATCGCCCTGGTCGTCGGCGGTGCCGCCCTGACCGGTCTCGCCGCGCAGATCTCCGTCCCGGTCCCCGGCTCCCCGGTCCCCGTCTCCGGCCAGACCTTCGCCGCCCTGCTCGTCGGCACCGCGCTCGGCGCCCGCCGCGGCTTCCTCGCCCTCGCGCTGTACGCCGTCGCCGGCATGGCGGGCGTCCCGTGGTTCGCGCAGGCCACCTCGGGCTACGGCATGCCGTCCTTCGGCTACATCCTCGGCATGCTCCTCGCCTCCACCGTCGTGGGCGCCCTCGCCCGCCGCGGCGCCGACCGCTCGGTGCTCCGCACCGCCGGCGCCATGGTCCTCGGCTCCGCGATCATCTACGCCGTCGGCGTGCCCTACCTGGCCCTCGCCACCGGCATGACCCTCGGCCAGGCCGTCGCCGCCGGCCTCACCCCCTTCCTCATCGGCGACGCCCTCAAGGCCGCCCTCGCCATGGGCGCCCTCCCGGCCGCCTGGAAGCTCGTCGGCCGCAAGGGCTGAGCCCGTACGCGCACGAAGAAGGGCCCGCCGCTCCCAGGGGAACGGCGGGCCCTTCTCGTACGCGTCCGGGCTACCGGGTCACACGCGCTCCGGCTCGGTCTCCGGCACCGCGGCGAGCTTGCCGAACTTCTGCCGGACCACCGCGACGGCGATCACCAGCGCGGCCACCAGGAGCGAGAGGACGACCTGCTCGCGGGCGCTGCCGCCGTCGTACAGCATGTAGCCGAGGACGAAGACGATCATGCCGATGGTCGCCCAGGTCAGGTACGGGAAGAGCCACATCCGCACGACCAGCTTCTCCGGCGACTCGCGCAGGATGATCCCGCGCATCTTCAGTTGGGTCACGCAGATGACCAGCCAGACGAAGAGCGCGACCGCGCCGGAGGAGTTCAGCAGGAAGGCGAAGACGGTGTCCGGCCACTTGTAGTTGAAGAAGACCGCGACGAAGCCGAAGACGACCGAGCCGAGGATCGCCGCCACCGGCACGCCCCGCTTGTTGACCTTGGCGAAGGCCTTGGGCGCGTCACCGCGCTGCCCGAGCGAGAAGGCCATGCGGGAGGCCGTGTAGAGGCCCGAGTTCAGGCAGGACAGGACGGCGGTCAGGACGATCACGTTCATGATCTGGCCGGCGTTCGCGATGCCGATGGAGTCGAGGGCGGCGACGTACGAGCCCTTCTCGACGATCGACTTGTCGTTCCACGGCAGCAGGGTCAGCACGATGAAGATCGAGCCCAGGTAGAAGACGCCGATCCGCCAGATCACGCTGTTGGTGGCCTTGGTGACCGCCTTCTGCGGGTCCTCGGACTCGCCGGCGGCCAGGGTGACGATCTCGCTGCCCATGAAGGAGAAGACGACCATCAGGACACCGGTGAGGACGGCTCCCGCGCCCATCGGGAAGAAGCCGCCGCTGTCGGTGAGGTGCGCGAATCCGGCGCCCGGGTTGTCCGAGCCCGGCAGCACGCCGAAGACCGCGAGCATGCCGATGACCACGAAGGCGCCGATGGCGACGACCTTGATCCCGGCGAACCAGAACTCGAACTCGCCGTAGGAGGCGACCGAGCCGAGGTTGGTGGCGGTCAGCACCACCATGACGATGAGCGCCCAGCCCCACTGCGGCACGGCGGGGACCCAGCTCTCCAGGATCTTGGCACCCGCGGTGGCCTCGACGGCGAGGACGACGACCCAGAAGAACCAGTACAGCCAGCCGATGCTGAAGCCGGCCCAGCGGCCGAGCGCGCGGTCCGCGTAGGCCGAGAAGGAGCCGGAGGACGGCCGGGCGGCGGCCATCTCGCCGAGCATCCGCATCACGAAGACGACCATGGCGCCGACGAGTGCGTAGGAGAGCAGGATCGCGGGGCCGGCCGCGGCGATGCCGGAGCCGGAGCCGACGAAGAGTCCGGCGCCGATGACGCCGCCGATGGCGATCATCGAGAGGTGACGGTTCTTGAGTCCGGCCTTGAGGCCGTCGGAGGAGGGCGTGGTCCCGGTGGTGCCGGTCTCCTGGCCGTCCTTCGTCAGGGTCGGTTGCGTGTTCATCAACGCTTCCTCGTGTGTGGGGGGCGCTCGGGTCGCGAGCCCGAGCATTGAACCCCGTGAGCAGGGATGATCGGAAGACCTCATTCCGGATCGTTGTACGGGCGACCTCGCGAGAGTCGAAGGTCCGTACCAGGTCGGGTGAAGGTCCCGACCCCGCTGCCTGCTACCCGGGCCCTGACATGCCACACTCGGCATCATGCGCGTCTATATCGGTTCCGACCACGCCGGCTTTGAACTAAAGAACCACCTCGTCGAGTGGCTCAAGGCCCACGGCCACGAGCCCGTCGACTGCGGCCCCCACATCTACGACGCCCTCGACGACTACCCGCCGTTCTGCCTGCGCGCCGCCGAGAAGACGGCCGCGGACCCGGACAGCCTGGGCGTCGTCATCGGCGGCTCCGGCAACGGCGAGCAGATCGCCGCGAACAAGGTGAAGGGGGTCCGCGCCGCCCTCGCCTGGAGCGAGCAGACCGCCGCCCTCGGCCGCGAGCACAACAACGCCAACGTGATCTCCGTCGGCGGCCGGATGCACACCCAGGAAGAGGCGACCAAGTTCGTCGAGATCTTCCTGAACACCCCGTACTCCGGTGACGAGCGTCACACCCGCCGCATCGACATGCTCTCGAAGTACGAGACCACCGGCGAGCTCCCGCCGATCCCCGCGCACCACCCGCAGGAGCCGACCGCCTGATGCCCGAAGGGCACACCATCCACCGGCTGGCCGCCGACCACCGCGAGCGGTTCGGCGGCCGGCCCGTGCGCGTCTCCAGCCCCCAGGGCAAGTTCGCCGACTCGGCGGCCCTGCTCGACGGCGCCACCCTGGAGACCGCCGAAGCCCACGGCAAACACCTCTTCCTGGGCTTCCCCGGCGAGGAATGGATCCACATCCACCTCGGCCTCTTCGGCAAGGTGAACTTCGGCGACACCCCCGCCCCGCCGCCCACGGACACCGTCCGCCTCCGCCTCGCCAACCCCGAGGGCTACGTCGACCTCCGCGGCCCCACCACCTGCGCGCTCGTCACCGACGCCGAGAAGCAGGCGATACACGACCGCCTCGGCCCCGACCCGCTCAGGAACGAGGACGACCCGGACCGCGCCTGGCGCCGGATCTCGAAGTCCCGCACCACCATCGCCGCCCTCCTCATGGACCAGAAGGTCATCGCGGGCGTCGGCAACGTCTACCGCGCCGAAGTCCTCTTCCGGCACGGCATCGACCCCTACCGTGCCGGCAAGGACCTCACCGCCCGGGAGTGGACCGCGATCTGGGACGACCTCGCCGCCCTCATGCGCGAAGGCGTCCGCCTCAACCGCATCGACACCGTCCGCCCCGAGCACACCCCCGAGGCCATGGGCCGCCCGCCCCGCGTCGACGACCACGGCGGCGAGGTCTACGTCTACCGCCGCGCGAACATGGCCTGCCACATCTGCGCCACCGGCATCCGCACCGCCGACCTCGCCGCCCGCAACCTCTTCTGGTGCCCCACCTGCCAGTCCCGCTAGCCCCGGCCGGGGGGTGTCTTGCCGATCAGGCCGGGCTCGCGACGCCTGGCACCGCGCCTCGCCGCGTTGTCGTCGGTCCACAACGCTCCGCGTTGCCTCCCTCCTCCGCCTTGCGATGCACGGCACCAGACGCCGCTCCCTGATCCGGCCTGATCGACAAGACACCCCCTAGAACCCGTGCGGCAGCCAGGGCGCGACCGGAGACCCGAAGGCGACCGACGCCTCCACCAGCGCCCCTTCCCGCAGCTCCCGCACCCGGCCGGCCGAGGCCAGCGAGACCAGCGACGTCCCGCCCAGATAGGCGGCGCCCAACTCCCGTACGGACAAGGCGAGATCAGGGGCGTCGGACGTGCGCACGCACGTCGCCCCCTTCGCGTCCCCGGTCAGCCGCCACCGCCCCGCGTTCCAGGGACAGAACGCGTCCTCGACATCGAGGACCACGTCCACCGGCGTCTGATAGGTCCGCGCCTCCAGCGCCGCGCCCACCTCCACGAGCCGGACGAACAGCGCCTCCCGGGCCGTCGGCTCACACCGCCGCGCGTCCGACACCAGGTGCCGCCAGGCACCGTCCACCGGACTGCTCTGGATCCGCACCGTCGACGTCAGGTCCACCGAGCACAGGAACCGCCACAGCGCCGCCTCCGCCACCGGGTCGAGCGCGAGCACCTGCTGGACCACCACCGAGCCGTCCGCCCCGGCGAACGACCAGTTCGGCTTGATCGCGTAGTGGGTGAAGCCCACCACCTCCCCGTCCCGCTCGGCCAGCACGCACAGCCGGGGCGAGGAACCCCCGCGCTCCGACTCGGGGTCGAGCAGCGGCAGCCGCTCCCAGCCGGGCCGCCGGGCCAGCATGCCGGGCCGCAACGGCACCAGACGGGCGTAGACCTCCTCGCAGGCCGCCGAGGCCTCCGCCGGATCGGCCTGCCTCAGGGTCACCGCGTCCGTGCCGTCCGGCACCGAGAGCCGCACCCGGGTCGTGTCGATCGCCGCCCGCTCGGTCCACGTCCCGGCGCCGTAGCCGAACCGCCCGTAGATCACCGGCTCGGAGGCCGTGAGCACCGCCAGCGGCTCGCCCGCCGCCCGCACGTCGTCGAGCTGCCGCCGCATCATCGAGGTGAGGATCCCGCGCCGCCGGTACGTGCCCGCCACGCTCACCATCGTCACGCCGGCCGCCGGCACCAGCGCCCCGCCCGGCACCGAGAGCCGGAACGAGAACGCGCCCGCCGTCCCCACGCACAGCTCCCCGTCCCACGCGCCGAGCGACCGCTCGCACTCGGTCAGGTCCCGCCACAGCGCCCGCGACTCCGGCGGCTCGTGCAGCCCCCCGAACGCGAGGTCGAGGACCTCGAACCAACGGCCCCAGTCGGACGGGTCGAGAACCCGCAGTTCAGTAGTCATATGCCATCGATATCAGCGGCGCCCGCCCGAGGCGACCCGATTTCGCGCACATTGTCACCGGGGTACCCCTGCGCGATGCCGGACCGTGTGGATAGGGTCCAGGCCAATGGGACACCGCGCCGGAGTGAACGCGTACGCGGCCCGGATGCGCAGGCGCGCCCTCCGGGCCCGCGTCGCGCTGCGCAAGTCGGGCGTCGACTACTTCCGCGGGGACGGCTCCGACTGGCTCGCCTTCGCCGGACTCCTGCTGATGATCCCCGCCATCGCCTGCGGCACCCTCCTCGACCCCGTCTGGTGCGCGCCCGCCGCCCTCGTCCTGCCGATCGTGGCCGGCGGACTGCTGCTGCGCCCCGCCAGCCTGCTCGGTCTGTACGCGGCGGCCGCCGGCGCCCTCATCGTCGAGTCCGTCGTCCTCGGCCCGTACACCCAGGGCCCTGCCCGGGTCACCCCCGGCACCGTCCTGGTCGTCGCCGCCTGCGGTCTCTTCGGACTGCTCATCGCCCAGTTCAGGGCCCGGGTCGGGGTGCCCTGGCGGCGCGGCGGCACCATGCTCTTCGACCTGCGCGAGCGGATCCGCGTGCAGAGCGCCCTGCCCCGCCTCCCCAAGGGCTGGCACCGGGAGATGGCACTCCGCCCGGCCGGCGGCCAGTCCTTCTCCGGCGACTTCGTCGTCGCCGCCCGCACCCACGGCGGCCGCACCCTGGAAGTCGTCCTCACCGACGTCTCCGGCAAGGGCATGGACGCCGCCTCCCGCTCCCTCCTCCTCTCCGGAGCCTTCGGCGGCCTCCTCGGCTCCCTCCCGCCGCACGGCTTCCTCCCCGCCGCCAACGGCTACCTGCTCCGGCAGAACTGGGACGAGGGCTTCGCCACCTCGATCCACCTCGTCCTCGACCTGGAGTCCGGCGACTACGAGCTCTACTCCGCCGGCCACCTGCCCGCCCTCCAACTCCACGCGGGCAGCGGCCGATGGGAGGAGAAGGCCGCCGAAGGGCCCCTCCTCGGCGTCTACGACGGCGCCGAATTCCACCCGGTCAAGGGCTCGCTGCGCTCCGGCGACGTCCTGATGCTCTTCACCGACGGCCTCGTCGAGGCCGCCGACCGCGACATCGCCGAGGGCATCGACCGGCTCACCGGCGAGGCCGACCGCTGCGTCACCGAGGGCTTCGAGGGCGTCGCCTGGCACCTCATCGAAGCCGTCGCCAAGGACGTCAACGACGACCGCGCCCTCCTCCTGATCTCCCGCCCCGCCTGACCCGCCGCCCACCCCCCGGAGAAGTGATCTTCTCCACGACGATTCGTCACCCGGCAGCGAGGGCAGGGGGGTTGATGGCACGATGGAGACAGCGGGGGGTGTTCCGGGACACGGGCTCCCTGGTGGGCAACGTGGGACCGACCGAGGGTGTGATCAGTTGTGGCCATTTCACTGTCTGTGGTGTTGCTTTTGGCAATCATCCTGGTGGTGCTGATCCGCGGGGGGAACCTCAAGGGCGGTCCGGCCGTCGTCGCCGTCCTCTTCGGCTTCTTCCTCGCCTCCACCGGCATGGCCGACGACATCCAGCGCTTCCTCGACTCGATAACGCAGACGGTCGCGTCCATCAAGTTCTGAGCACGTCCGGAAACGCGTCAGGGCCGGTCCGGAGAAGCTTCTCCGGACCGGCCCTGACCCACGTGGAGCGGGTGACGGGAATCGAACCCGCGTAGCTAGTTTGGAAGACTAGTGCTCTACCATTGAGCTACACCCGCACAGCATCGCGCCGCAGGTCACGAGGACCGCGGCACGAGGAGCATGGTAGCCGGTCCGGGGCCTTCTTCGCACACCCCGAAAACAGGGGGCGCCGCACAGTCCCCGTCCATGTACCCTACGTGTCGCACCGACGGGGTGTGGCGCAGCTTGGTAGCGCGTCCGCTTTGGGAGCGGAAGGCCGTGGGTTCAAATCCCGCCACCCCGACCATGACGATCACGCGCCGGCCAACGGCGTCCTTGATCACGTTGTGGCCGCCTCCCCGCTTGCGGTTACTATGCAAGCTGCGTGCCCGTGTGTCTTTCTGACCGGGCCGAGCCGCCGGAGCCGCTGGACGCGGTATCGGCGGATTCCAGGAATCAGCCACAAGGAGACCGAACCGTGAAGAGCGCCGTGGAGACCCTGAACCCGACCCGGGTTCGGCTCACTGTCGAGGTGCCCTTCGAGGAGCTCAAGGACAGCCTCGACGCGGCGTACAAGAAGATCAACCAGCAGGTCACGGTCAAGGGCTTCCGCAAGGGCAAGATCCCGGCTCGCGTGATCGACCAGCGGTTCGGCCGCGGCGCCGTGCTGGAGGAGGCCGTCAACGACGCGCTCCCGAAGTTCTACACCGAGGCCGTCAACGAGGCCGAGGTCAACCCGCTGGGCCAGCCCGAGGTCGACATCACCGAGCTGAAGGACGGCGAGCTGCTGGCCTTCACCGCCGAGGTCGACATCCGCCCGGCCCTCGAGATCCCGGACTACTCCGGCATCGAGGTCACCGTCGACGCGGTCGAGGTCACCGACGAGGACGTCGAGAAGTCCGTGGAGCAGCTCCGCGAGCGCTTCGCGTCGACCTCCCCGGTCGAGCGCGCCGCCCAGGACGGCGACGTCGTCACCATCGACCTGGAGGCCAAGGTCGACGGCGAGGTGCTGCCCGACGGCGTCGCCTCGGACGTCTCGTACACCATCGGCTCAGGCGAGCTGCTCGACGGCATCGACGAGGCCGTCAAGGGCCTGGAGGCCGGTGGCGAGGCCACCTTCACCTCGCAGCTGAAGGGCGGCTCCGCCGAGGGCAAGGACGCGGAGGTCACCGTCAAGGTCACCACCGTCGCCGCCCGTGAGCTCCCCGCGCTGGACGACGAGTTCGCGCAGCTGGCCTCGGAGTTCGACACCCTCGACGAGCTCAAGGCCGACAGCCGCAAGCGCCTCGAGAACATGAAGCAGTTCGACCAGGCCACCCAGGCCCAGGAGCGCGTCCTCGACGAGCTCCTCAAGCTGGTCGAGGTCCCGATGCCCGAGAAGCTTCTCGAGGACGAGATCAACACCCGCAAGCACAACCTGGAGCACCACCAGCTCGGCCAGATGGGCCTCGACCTCGCGAAGTACCTGGAGATCCAGGGCAAGACCGAGGAAGAGTTCCTGGCCGAGACCAAGGAGCAGGCCGAGAAGGGCATCAAGACGCAGTTCATCCTCGATGAGCTCGTCAACAAGGAGAAGCTCGACGTCTCCCGCGAGGAGCTCACCGAGCACCTGTTCCGCCGTGCCGCCTCCTCCGGCATGAGCCCCGACCAGTTCGCCCAGGCCGTGGCCCAGGGCGGCCAGGTGCCGATGCTCGTCGGCGAGGTCGCCCGCGGCAAGGCCCTCGCGGTCGTCGTCGAGGCCGCCAAGGTCACCGACACCAACGGTGAGGTCGTCGACCTCTCCGACGACGAGGACGAGGTCGAGACCGCCGCCGAGGCCGTCGAGGCCGTCACCGGCGAGGCCGAGGTCTCCGAGGACAAGTAAGCGGCTCCGCGCCCCGGCGCGGCACCCCGTCCCACGGGCCCGTACGCACTGCTGTGCGCACGGGCCCGTGGGCGTACGCGGACCCGTTACACGCCCCCAACTACCTTGCGCTCCCAGCGAACAGTTCGGGAACCGGGATGGCGTTGTCCTACCTGCGCGTTAGGGTCCATGAATACGAGGGCAGTGCCCTCTGAACGAGACGCTGAGACGGCCCGGGCCGTCGGAGACGAGCAGGTGGATACGTGACGAATCTGAAGCCTTACGCCGCGGGTGAGCCGTCCATCGGTGGCGGCCTCGGCGACCATGTCTACAACCGGCTCCTCGGCGAGCGCATCGTCTTCCTCGGCCAGCAGGTCGACGACGAGATCGCCAACAAGATCACCGCCCAGATGCTCCTCCTGGCCGCCGAGCCGGAGAAGGACATCTTCCTGTACATCAACAGCCCCGGCGGCTCGGTGACGGCCGGCATGGCCGTCTACGACACCATGCAGTTCATCCCGAACGACGTCGTCACCATCGGTATGGGCATGGCGGCCTCCATGGGCCAGTTCCTGCTCACCGCCGGCGCCCCCGGCAAGCGCTTCGCGCTGCCGAACACCGACATCCTGATGCACCAGGGCTCCGCCGGCATCGGCGGTACGGCCTCCGACATCAAGATCCAGGCCGAGTACCTCCTTCGCACGAAGAAGCGCATGGCCGAGATCACCGCGCAGCACTCCGGCCAGACCGTCGAGGCGATCATCCGCGACGGCGACCGCGACCGCTGGTTCACCGCGGCGGAGGCCAAGGAGTACGGCCTCATCGACGACATCATCACGCACGCCGCGGGTGTTCCGGGCGGCGGCGGCACGGGCGCCTGAGCGCCGGCCGCCGAAGAGCCCAAGACCTCCGCCGAACGCCACCAGGACGGTGAACACCCCGATGCTTAACAACCTCTCCGCGAGCGGCCTCTACACCGGCGCGCCGATGGACAACCGCTACGTCGTGCCCCGCTTCGTCGAGCGCACCTCGCAGGGCGTGCGCGAGTACGACCCGTACGCGAAGCTCTTCGAGGAGCGCGTGATCTTCCTCGGCGTGCAGATCGACGACGCCTCCGCCAACGACGTCATGGCGCAGCTGCTGTGCCTGGAGTCGATGGACCCGGACCGCGACATCTCGATCTACATCAACAGCCCCGGTGGCTCCTTCACCGCGCTGACGGCGATCTACGACACCATGCAGTTCGTGAAGCCGGACATCCAGACGGTCTGCATGGGCCAGGCGGCCTCCGCCGCGGCCGTGCTGCTCGCCGCCGGTACCCCCGGCAAGCGGATGGCCCTGCCGAACGCCCGCGTGCTGATCCACCAGCCGTCCGGCGGCACCGGCCGTGAGCAGCTCTCCGACCTGGAGATCGCGGCCAACGAGATCCTGCGCATGCGCAGCCAGCTCGAGGAGATGCTGGCCAAGCACTCCTCCACGCCGATCGAGAAGATCCGCGACGACATCGAGCGCGACAAGATCCTGACCGCCGAGGACGCCCTCGCGTACGGCCTGGTCGACCAGATCGTCTCGACCCGCAAGAGCACGGCCGCCGCGGCACACTGACGCCCGACCTTCCCCTGGCACGGTCCGCGTGGCCGAATCGCGACCATGTGAACCGTGCCAAGGGGGGCCCGAACGAGGGGCCCGGCAAGGTACCGTCGAATATGAGGCACCAGGAGTCGCTGAACCAAGCACTCCCAGGCGAAGGGGAAGCACCTCGTGGCACGCATCGGTGATGGCGGCGACCTGCTCAAGTGCTCGTTCTGCGGAAAGAGCCAGAAGCAGGTGAAGAAGCTCATCGCGGGACCCGGTGTGTACATCTGCGACGAGTGCATCGACCTCTGCAACGAGATCATCGAGGAAGAACTCGCGGAGACGAGCGAGGTGCGCTGGGAGGAACTCCCCAAGCCCCGCGAGATCTACGAGTTCCTCGAGGGGTACGTCGTCGGGCAGGAGCCCGCGAAGAAGGCCCTCTCGGTCGCGGTGTACAACCACTACAAGCGCGTCCAGGCCGGCGAGAACGGCGGCGCGCAGGGCCGGGACGACGCCATCGAACTGGCCAAGTCCAACATTCTTTTGCTCGGCCCCACGGGCTCCGGGAAGACGCTGCTCGCGCAGACCCTGGCCCGCATGCTCAACGTCCCGTTCGCCATCGCCGACGCGACGGCGCTGACGGAGGCCGGCTATGTCGGCGAGGACGTCGAGAACATCCTGCTGAAGCTGATCCAGGCGGCCGACTACGACGTCAAGAAGGCCGAGACCGGGATCATCTACATCGACGAGATCGACAAGGTCGCCCGTAAGAGCGAAAACCCGTCGATCACGCGAGACGTCTCCGGCGAGGGCGTGCAGCAGGCCCTGCTGAAGATCCTGGAGGGCACCACCGCCTCCGTACCGCCGCAGGGCGGACGGAAGCACCCGCACCAGGAGTTCATCCAGATCGACACGACGAACGTGCTCTTCATCGTGGGCGGCGCCTTCGCCGGCCTCGAGAAGATCATCGAGTCGCGGGCGGGCGCCAAGGGCATCGGCTTCGGGGCGACCATCCGCTCCAAGCGCGAGATCGAGGCGAGCGACCAGTTCCAGGAGGTCATGCCGGAGGACCTGGTGAAGTTCGGGATGATCCCGGAGTTCATCGGCCGCCTCCCCGTCCTCACCTCGGTCCACAACCTGGACCGCGAGGCGCTCCTCCAGATCCTCGTCGAGCCGCGCAACGCACTGGTCAAGCAGTACCAGCGCCTCTTCGAACTCGACGGTGTGGAGCTGGACTTCGACCGCCCCGCCCTTGAGGCCATCGCCGACCAGGCGATCCTCCGCGGCACCGGCGCGCGCGGTCTGCGCGCCATCATGGAGGAAGTCCTCCAGTCGGTGATGTACGAGGTCCCGTCCCGCAAGGACGTCGCCCGCGTCGTCATCACCGCCGACGTCGTCCGCAACAACGTCAACCCGACGCTGGTCCCGCGGATCGTCAAGAACGACGGCAGGCACGAGAAGTCGGCCTGAGCCGCAGGGACGTGAATCGGACACAGAAGGGGCGCCCAGCCGGACCGGCCGGGCGCCCCTTCTCCGTGTGCGGGCCGCGGGTCAGAGCTTGACGCGGACTTCCTTGCGGAGCTTGGCGGTGATGGCGGCGGCCTCCTCGGCGGAGCCGCCCTTGCCGGCCATCATCGAGGCCATGTCGACCGGGACGACGAAGCCCACGGTGCTGTGGTCGGCCCACACGCACATCGGGATGGTGAACGAGGGCGCGCCGGTGGAGGCGTCCGCCTTCGTCTTGGCCTGCTGGCACTTCAGGACCGCGCCGTCGAGATCGGCCGGCTCGTACGACTGGGGGCTGCCCTCCAGCTGGGGCGCGTCACCCTTGCCGGCGTCCTTGTCGGCCTCGGCCTTGGCGCTGGCGAAGATGGCGTCGACGACCTTCTCCGGGTCCTCGATCTCGCCGTAGAGACCGTTGAAGGAGATCATCTTGCTCGCGAGCGGGTTGGCCTTGTTCTCCACCTGGTAGCCGGCCTTGACCTGCTGGGCGTTCTTGACGCCGTTCTTCTCGGCCTCCTTGAGGGAGTCGTCGCCGCTCGCCTTCCCCTTGTCGGGGGCCTTCTTGTACTCGGTCAGCACCGTCTCCGGCGTGATCAGCTTGTGCGGGCCGTCGTCCGCGACGGAGGCGCCGCCGCCACCGAGCAGGAAGTACGCGCCGACGCCGATCGCGGCGACGACGGCGACGGAGGCGATGATCCAGCCGGCCTTGGACTTCTTGGGGGCCGGGGGGTGGGGGACGTAGCCGCCGGGGCCCTGGGGGGCGCCGTACTGCGGCTGCTGGCCGTACGGGTTCGGCTGCTGGGGCTGCTGGGGGTAGCCGTAGGGGGGCTGCTGGGGCGGGACGCCCTGCGGGGCCTGCTGGGGGTACCCGTAACCGGGCTGGGGAGCCTGCGGCTGGCCGTACGGGCCCGGCTGCTGCGGCTGGCCGCCGTACGGGCCCGGCTGGCCGTAAGGGCCGGGCTGCTGGGGCTGCTGGCCGCCGTAGGGGCCGGGCTGGTTGTAGCTCATCGACAGGTTCCCCTCACAGGATGTTTATGTCTGCCGAACATCCTGGCGGAAGCGATCACCGTGGGGTGCGGCGGGGGCCACACCGTTACCGAACCAAAGCGTTTCGGCACATGGCCGGTACACCCCTAAACTGGCCCCGTGACCGAGAACACTCAGCATCAGACAGCGCCCACCACCGAACTGCCGACGACCTACGCGCCGGCCGAGGTAGAGGGGGAGCTGTACGAGCGCTGGGTAGAGCGCGGTTACTTCGAGGCCGACGCGAAGAGCGAGAAGCCTCCGTACACCATCGTCATCCCGCCGCCGAACGTCACCGGCGCCCTCCACCTGGGCCACGCCTTCCAGGTGACGCTGATGGACGCCCTGACCCGCCGCAAGCGGATGCAGGGCTTCGAGACGCTCTGGCTGCCGGGCATGGACCACGCCGGCATCGCGACCCAGAACAAGGTCGAGCAGCAGCTCGCCGAGGAGGGCAAGTCCCGCCACGACCTGGGCCGTGACGAGTTCGTCGAGCGCGTCTGGCAGTGGAAGGACGAGTACGGCGGCCGGATCCTCGGCCAGCTGCGCCGCCTCGGCGCCGGTCTCGACTGGTCCCGCGAGCGCTTCACCATGGACGAGGGCCTCTCCAAGGCCGTCCAGAAGATCTTCAAGGACCTCTACGAGGACGAGCTGATCTACCGCGCCGAGCGCATCATCAACTGGTGCCCGCGCTGTCTGACGGCCATCTCCGACATCGAGGTCGAGTACCAGGACGACGCCGGCGAGCTCGTCTCCATCCGCTACGGCGAGGGTGACGACTCCCTGGTCGTCGCCACGACCCGGGCCGAGACGATGCTCGGTGACACGGCCGTCGCCGTCCACCCGGACGACGAGCGGTACAAGCACCTGGTCGGCAAGCAGATCAAGCTGCCGCTGACCGACCGCACCATCCCGGTCGTCGCCGACACCCACGTCGACCCGGAGTTCGGCACCGGCGCCGTCAAGGTGACCCCGGCGCACGACCCGAACGACTTCGAGATCGGCCGCCGCCACGACCTGCCGTCCCTGACGGTCATGGACGAGCACGGCGTCATCACCGTCCACGGCCCCTTCCTCGGTCTTGACCGCTTCGAGGCCCGCTCGGCGATCGTCGGCGCGCTCAAGGAGCAGGGCCGGATCGTCGCCGAGAAGCGCCCGTACATGCACTCCGTCGGCCACTGCTCGCGCTGCAAGACGACCGTCGAGCCGCGCCTGTCGATGCAGTGGTGGGTCAAGGTCGGCCCGCTCGCGCAGGCCGCCGGCGACGCCGTCCGCGACGGCTCCGTCGAGATCCACCCGAAGGAGCTCTCCAAGCGCTACTTCGACTGGGTCGACAACATGCACGACTGGTGCATCTCGCGCCAGCTGTGGTGGGGCCACCGCATCCCGATCTGGTACGGCCCCGAGGGCCAGGTCGTCTGCGTCGGACCCGACGAGGAGCCGCCGGGCACCGAGGCCGAGGGCTGGACCCAGGACCCCGACGTCCTGGACACCTGGTTTTCCTCCGGCCTGTGGCCGTTCTCCACGCTCGGCTGGCCGGAGAAGACCCCGGACCTGGCGAAGTTCTACTCGACCGACGTCCTGCTCACCGGCCACGACATCATCTTCTTCTGGGTCGCCCGGATGATGATGTTCGGCCTGTACGCGATGGACGGCGAGGTCCCGTTCAAGACCGTCGCCCTGACCGGTCTCGTCCGCGACGAGTTCGGCAAGAAGATGTCGAAGTCCAACCCGAACGCGGTCGACCCGCTGGACTGGATGGACGCGTACGGCTCCGACGCCGTCCGCTTCACCCTGGCCAAGGGCGCCAACCCGGGCGCGGACGTCCCGATCGGCGAGGACTGGGTCCAGGCGTCCCGGAACTTCGCCAACAAGATCTGGAACGCGACCCGCTTCGCGATGATGAACGGCGCCACGATCGAGGGCCCGCTGCCGGACGCCTCCGAGATGTCGGCGACCGACCGCTGGATCCTGTCCCGCCTCAACGAGACGGTCGCCCAGGTCGACGCGTACTACGAGGACTTCCAGTTCGCGAAGCTGAGCGAGTCGCTCTACCACTTCGCGTGGGACGAGGTATTCGCCTGGTACGTCGAGCTGTCGAAGACCACGTTCTTCGCGGGCGGCGAGGGCGCCAAGGTCTCCGGCCGCGTCCTCGGCGAGGTCCTGGACGTCATGCTGCGCCTGCTGCACCCGATCGTCCCGTTCGTCACCGACACCCTGTGGACGACGCTCACCGGCGGCGAGTCCCTCGTCATCGCCGACTGGCCGAAGGACTCGGGCTTCCGCGACAAGGCCGCGGAGCAGGAGATCGAGCTGGTCCAGCGGGTCGTCACCGAGGTCCGCCGCTTCCGCAAGGAGCAGGGCCTGCAGGACGCCCAGAAGGTCCCGGCCCGTCTGACGCTCGACGGCACCGCGCTCGTCGCGCACGAGGCGGCCATCCGCCAGATCCTGCGCCTCCAGCCGGAGGGCGAGGGCTTCTCGGCCACCGCCTCGCTGCCGATCGTCGGCGCGACCGTCGCGCTCGACCTGTCGGGCACGATCGACGTGGCCGCCGAGCGGAAGCGTCTCGCGAAGGACCTCGCGGCCGCCGAGAAGGAGAAGGCGCAGGCCGAGGCCAAGCTCGGCAACGAGGCCTTCCTCGCCAAGGCCCCGGACAACGTCGTGGACAAGATCAAGGGCCGTCTGGCCAAGGCGGACGAGGACATCGCCCGCATCCAGAGCCAGTTGGCGAACCTGCCGGCGGCGTAGCCCGTACGCGGAAGGGCCCGGAACCGATCACGGTTCCGGGCCCTTTCCCGTACCCCTGTACGTGCCCCTGTACTTCTCACGCCTCCACGGCGACCGGGCCCACCCCCGCCGTCTCGGCGTTCCTGCGGGTCTTCGCCCAGCCCGTGCGGCCGCGGAGGAGCCGGACGAAGCCGCGGGCCGAGACGATGAACAGGTGGTACGCGTACAGCCAGAGCGCGAGGCCCCACAGGAGGCCCGTCAGGCGGGAGCGGTCGGGGGCGAACTCGCGGCGGTAGACGGGGCCCCAGAGGAGGAAGGGGACGACCGAGACGATCCCCAGGGCGAGCGCCAGCGGCCAGGCGGAGAGCAGGACGTCGGCCGTGGTGCCGCCGAGGACGAGGGCGGCCAGCATGAGCACGGTCAGGACCAGCGTCGCCAGATGGGCGATCGGCTGGAAGAAGGTGTACAGCGATTCCAGGACACCGGCGGCCTTGTAGTGGCGGGAGCCGACGATGCGGCCCGAGTAGCGCACGCACTGGATGTTGCCCTGGGCCCAGCGGGTGCGCTGGGTGAGGAAGCGGCGGGTGTAGGGCAGCGCCTCCTGGCTGACCCAGGTGTCGGCGACGTGGGTGACCTGGTAGCCGGCGAGGCGCATGTGCAGGCCGAGCTCGTAGTCCTCGAGGAGCGCGTCGCGCTGCCACGGCCGGCGCTCGGCGGCCGCGATCCGGTCCAGGGCGGTGAGCCGGGTGAACTGGCCGTTGCCGCCCAGGCCGACCGAGCCGGTCCGGCGGCGGAGCAGCTGCATGCCGGTGTTGGAGACGGCGAACTCGGCGTCCTGCATGCGGATCAGGAGCCGGGCGTACGCGTTCGCCGGCCGGCCCCGGTGCGCGAGCGGGCGCTCGTCCTCGACGTTCCGCATCCGCACGCCTATCTGCACGCCGCCCGTCTCCGGGTCGCCGAACGCGTCCGGGCCGCTGACGTGCGCCAGGGCGTCGGGGGAGACCTGGCCGTCGGCGTCGACGACACAGACGATCACCCGCGAGCGGTCGGCGTCTTCGTCGAGGTGGCGGTCCAGGGCCGCGTAGGCGGCGTTGAGGGCCGCGCCCTTGCCGACGCGGGCGTCGGGGCGGTGGCGCGAGACGAGGTGGACGGCCGGGTCGCGTCCGGCGAGCGAGGCGACGATCGGGCCGGTGAGGTCGTCGCTCGCGTCGTCGATGACCCAGACGTGGGCGGCCGGGAAGTCCGCGCGGAGCCGGGTGACCGTCGTCGCGATCACGGCCTCCTCGTCGCGGCAGGGGACGAAGAAGTGCCAGTCGTACGCCGACGGGTCGCCGGGCTCGTTCGGGCGGCGGCGGGCGTAGGCGTGCCGTGCGCCCGCCCAGTAGACGAGGAAGCCGCCGAGCAGCAGGAACGGGAAGACGTAGAGGAGGAAGCTCATCGGGGTCTCCGGAAGTCGGGGTGGGGCAGGTGGGGCGCGCTCAGGCCGCGGTGGCGTGCGCCGGGGCGGGCGCGGCGGTGCGCGGGGTCGGCGGCGAGGGGCGGGCGCCGCGCTCGGCTACCAGGTCCGCGAGGAGCTCCGCGATGCGGTGGGACGCGGTGCCGTCGCCGTACGGGCTGGGGAGCGCGGCCAGGCGGCGCAGTCCGAGCGGGCCCTCCGCGAGCCGGCGGCGGGCCGCCTCGCCGATGGCCGGGCCCGGCTCGACGAGCTCGGCGAAGTCGGCGAGGGACTCGGGGCGTTCGGTGGAACGGCGGACGACCACCAGGGGGCGGCCGAGTACCGTCGTCTCCTCCTGGATGCCGCCGGAGTCGGAGACGATCAGCGCCGCGTGCCGGGCGAGGGCGAGGAAGGTGCCGTAGCCGGCCGGCGGCAGCACGGTCAGGCCGTCCAGCAGCGGCAGCAGACCGGCGGCCTCGATCCGGGCGCGGGTGCGGGGGTGGAGGGGGAGGACGACGGGGAGTTCGCGGGCCAGCGCGGCCAGCTCCTCCAGGACGGCGGCGAGGCGGGCCGGGTCGTCGGTGTTCTCCGGGCGGTGCACGGTCGCCAGGACGTAACCGTCGGGGGCGAGGCCGCTGACGGCGAGCAGCCGGGCCCGCTCCTCGGCCGGCGGGAGGTGGTCGTGGACGGCCTCGACGACGGTGTTGCCGGTGACGGCGATCCGCTCGTCCGCGATCCCCTCGGCGAGCAGCAGCGCGCGGTTGTCGGGGGTGGCGGCGCACAGGACGTCGGCGAGCCGGTCGATGAGCACCCGGTTGTGCTCCTCGGGCATGGCCCGGTCGTGGCTGCGCAGGCCCGCCTCGACGTGGACGAGCGGCAGCGAGCGGGCGTTGGCGGCGAGGGCGCCGGAGAGGGCGGCGTTGGTGTCGCCCTGGACGACGACGGCGAGCGGCGGCTCGGCCGCGAAGCGCTCGTCCAGGCCGCTGAGCGCGGCGGCGATCTGCACGGCCCTGGGCTGCCCGCCGACCCCGGTGAGGTACTCGGGCTCGGGCAGCCCCAGCTCGTCGAGGAAGCTGCCGGAGAGCGCGTCGTCGTAGTGCTGGCCGGTGTGGACGACCCGGGCGGCCGGGCCGAGGGCCCGGATCAGCTCGGCGAGCTTGACCAGTTCGGGGCGGGTACCGAGGACGACGGCGACACTGCGGGCCGGAAGTGTGTTCATGCCGTCGACGGTGACCCGGCACGGTCGCGCGCTCCGGTGGCGCACGGTTGCCCGACGGTAGCCGTGGCCGCGCCGGACCCCACTCGGGACCTCCGGCCGGGACCTTCGTCCCGACTACCGGGTGAGGCCCGTCACCGGGAGGCCCGGTCGCGGCGGGGGCCGCCGCGGGAGGCCGGACGGTCCGTGCTCTCGTAGCGGTAGCCGAGGCCGCGTACGGCCTCCAGGGGGTCGCGGGCGGAGGGGCCGCCGGCGGCCCGGAGCTTGCGGCGGAGGCGCAGCACGGCGAACTTCACCCGGTCGCGGCCGATGGCCGAGGTGTCGTCCCAGACCTGGTCGAGGAGCTGCTCGGTGGTGACGACCCGGCCCCGGTTGCGGACCAGGAGCTGGAGCAGCCGGTACTCGATGTCGCTGAGCCGGATCTCGCCGCCCTGCCAGAGCGCGGCCCGCCGCTCCGGGACCAGCCGCAGGTCCTCCTCGACCGGTTCGCCCGCCCAGCGCCGGGGCCCCGACCTGCGGAGCAGGGCCTCGACGCGGGCCAGGAGCTCAGGGTTGGCGAAGGGCTTGACGAGGTAGTCGTCGGCGCCGGAGCGCAGCGCCCGCACCCGGTCGTCGACGGCGCCGAGCCCGGACAGGACGAGGACCGGCACGTCGGACATGTCCCGGGTGCGGTCGAGGACCTCCCAGCCGTCGAGCTCGGGCAGCAGCAGGTCGAGGACCATCAGCGCCGGGCGTTCGGCGAAGAGCAGCCGGAGCCCTTCGCGGCCGTCGGCGGCCACCGACACCTCGTATCCGCGCCGGCCGAGCAGGATCCGCAGGGCCAGACAGAGGTCGGGGTCGTCCTCCACGACGAGCAGCCTGGTCACGCGTCGTCCCCGGTGCGGCGGCGGCCGCCGGTCGGCAGCCGCACGGTGAAGACCGCGCCCGGCCGCCCCTGCCGGTCGCGGACGGTGATGGTCCCGCCGTGGAGCCGTACGGCGTCGAGGGCGCCCGCGAGGCCGAGGCCGGTGCCGGGGAAGCCCTGGCGGCGGGCGTTGGGCGCGCGGACGAACGGGGTGAAGATCTCCTCGTGGTACTCCAGGGGGACGCCGATGCCGGTGTCCCTGACCTGGATCGTCCAGTGGTCGGCGAACGGGATGGCGGTCAGCTCGACCCGGCCGTCCTCCGGGGTGAAGCGCAGCGCGTTGCCGAGGAGCTCCTCCAGGGCGCCGGTGAGCAGCCCGGCGTCGGCGACGAGCGCCGGGCCGTCGGCCGGGCACTCGGCGACGAGGTACGGGCCCCGGCCCTCGGCCCGCTGGAGCGCTTCGAGGATCACCCGCTCGACGAGTTCGTGGACGTGGACCCGGCCGAGCCGGGGCCCGGCGGGCGGCTCCCCTGCGGCCGCCTTGGGCAGGTTCTCGGTCACCGACCGCATGCGCAGCGCGTTGCGGCGGATGGCGTCCACGTACGAGGTCTGCTCCGGGTCGAGCCGGCCGCCGACCGGGTCGAGGAGCAGTTCGGCGAAGCTCTCGACGGTGGCGAGCGGGGTCCGCAGCTCGTGCAGGGTCCGGCCGGCGAAGGCGGCCCGCTCGTCGGCGAGCGCGGCGAGCTTCCGCACCTGCTCGTACAGGCCGTCCTCGGCCTCGCACCGGCGGGTGACGTCCTCGATCAGCCACAGATGGCCGTAGAGGCCGCCGTCGCCGTGCCGGTGGCTGTGGTGTTCGTCGTCGGCGTCCTTGCGGACGGGGGAGCGGCGGCGGCGCAGCACCCGGCCGTCCCGCAGGTGGTAGTCGGTCGTGTGGGTGACGGGCCCGTACGTCCGGCTCTCCGCAAGGAGCCGCTCCCGCTCCTCCGGGCGGTCGAGGAGCGCGGCGAGCCGGTCCACGACCTCGTCCCTGGTCGTCCCGGGGGAGAGGTCGATGCCGTCGAGCCGCAGGAGCGCGGTGAGGCGCCGGTTGACGCGGACGACCCGCAGGTCCCGGTCGAGGAGGAGGGCCGCCTGCGGGAGGGAGTCGAGGAGGGCGGCGGCGAAGGACAGCTGCTCCTGGGATGCTTCGTGCACATTTCAGAGTCAAACAGCAATGTGGGCGAAGTGCCCGATCTCACACCAGATGGGACTTCGGGTCCACGGCGCCGGGACGAAAGACCCTGGATGATGGAAGGCATGCTCCGCCTCCCCACCGTCCCCGCGCTCCGCCGTTGCGTGGACCGGTGGGCGGTCTCGCCCCGCGCCCTCGACGTCGTCGCCGCGCTCAGCGCCTTCGGCCTGATGGTCCTCGACGTGCCGGGGCTCGCCCGCGCCGACAACTCCCTGACCGGCGTCACCGCGACCCTGGTCCTCGCGGCCGGCGCGGCCACCCTCGTGCTCAGACGACGGCTGCCGTGGCTGCCGTACGCGGTGGCGCTCGGCCTGATGGGCTGGCTGCACGAACTCACCATGATCCAGTTCGCGCTGTACTCGATCGGCCGGTTCCGCGGCCGCCGCGCCGCCGTCGCCGCCACCCTGCTGTACGTCGCCGTGGCGTACGGGCTCTTCCTGACGCCCGGCTGGCCCGCCGAACACGGCGAGACCCTCAGCGACTTCCTCAGCCTCGTCATCCCCATCGGCGTCCTCGCGGCGGGCGTCGGCATCGCCGCCTACCGGCAGGACCTCGTCCGAGCCCTGGAGGTCCAGCGCCGCGCCGCCGTCGCCCGGGAGGCCGTCCAGGAGGAGCGGATCTCCGTCGGCCGCGACGTCCACGACCTCGTCGGCCGCGAGCTCACCGTCCTCGCGGTGCGGGCCGAGGTGCTCGCCGTACGGTCCAGGGGCGAGGCCCACCAGAAGGACTTCGAGGAACTCGCGGACACCGCCCGGCGCGCCCACCTCATGCTCAACGAGACCATCGTGCGCCGCGCCGACCGGGACACCGCCACCCCCGGCCTCGAAGGGCTCGCCGCGCTCGCCCGGGAGAGCGAACGGATGGGCGGCGCCGTCGAGCTGACGGTCGCCGAGGAGGCCAAGGCGCTGTCCCCGCTCCGCCAGGCCGCCGTCCACCGGGTCGTCCAGGAGTGCCTCACCAACGCCGCCAAGCACGCGCCCGGCCTCCCGGTGGCCGTCGCCATCACCGTGGCCGGCCCCGATCTGCGGATCGAGGTCCGCAACCCGCTGCCCACCGCCCCGCCCGACCCCGCCCCCGTCTCCACCGGCACCGGCCTGCTCTCCATGGAGGAGCGCGTCACCAGCATGGGCGGCACCCTGAACGCCCGCCGCGAGGACGGCTCCTACCTGGTGACGGCCCTGCTCCCCACGGGCCTCGGGCGGTAGCGGGCCCCCTCGGCCCCCGGCGGCGGAGGCCCCCCCGAGACCCCCGCTCAGCGGACCGTCTCCGCCTTCCCCATCACGCGCTGGAGGCTGTCGAAGTCCTCCACGCACCGGCCCGAGCCGAGGGCCACGCAGTCCAGCGGGCGGTCGGCGACGAAGACCGGGATGCCCGTCGAGGAGGCCATCCGCAGGTCGAGGCCGGGCAGCAGCGCCCCGCCGCCGGTGAGCACGATGCCGTGCTCCATCACGTCGCCGGAGAGCTCCGGCGGGCACTCCTCCAGGGTCACCCGGACGGCCGCGATGATCGCCTCGACCGGCTCGTCGAGCGCCGTCCTGATCTCGGGCACCGTCAGTTCCACCGTCCGGGGCAGCCCGCTGACCTTCTCCCGGCCGCGCACGGTGAACGTCCGGCGCTCCAGCTCCTCGCCGCCCGGCACCGGCCACGCCGTGCCGATCGCGACCTTGACGTCCTCGGCGGTCCGCTCGCCGATCAGCAGCGAGTGCTCCTTGCGCACGAAGTCGGTGATGGCCGTGTCGAGCCGGTCGCCGCCGACGCGCAGCGACTGGGCGGTGACGATCCCGCCGAGCGAGATCACCGCCACCTCGGTCGTACCGCCGCCGATGTCCACCACCATCGAGCCGCGCGGGTCGGAGACCGGCAGCCCGGCCCCGATCGCCGCCGCCATCGGCTCCTCGATCAGATGCACCGCGCGGGCGCCCGCCGAGAGGGAGGCGTGCACGATCGCCCGCCGCTCGACCTGGGTGACCCCGCTGGGCACGCAGACCACCATCCGGGTGCGGGGCCGCCGACGGCCCGGCACGGCCTTGCGGACGAAGTGCCGGATCATCTCCTCGGCCGCCTCGTAGTCGCTGATCACGCCGTCGCGCAGGGGGCGGATCGCGGTGATCGAGCCCGGCGTGCGGCCGATGGTCTCCTTCGCCTCCGCGCCCACCGCCAGCGCCTGCCGGGAGCCCTCCTGCACCGCCACCACGGACGGCTCGTTGAGCACGATGCCCTGGCCCCGTGCGTAGAGGAGTGTGTTGGCCGTGCCGAGGTCGATCCCTATGTCCATGATCGCCAAGTTTGCCGGGCCGCTGCCGCGGACGGTGGGCCGAAAGTCCCGAAAGGGGTGGGTCCATGGTCCTGTCGGTGCCGCTCCGTAGACTGGGCCCCGTGAGCGAGCCGAGCGACCCGAATGACCAGTTCGACGACATCGTCGACGCCGAGACAGACAGAGACCCCGACCTCGCGGTGATCGAGGCCGGCAGCCGTACGCTGCGGACGCAGGGCGGCCCGCCGCAGGGCGACCCCGTGCCCAGCCGTCCCGAGGACCCGGAGCTCGACAAGGCGCTCCGCGAGGTCGAGACCGAGCTGTCCACCCGCTGGGGCGAGACCAAGCTCGACCCCTCGGTCGCCCGGATCGCGGCCCTGATGGACGTCCTGGGCGAGCCGCAGCGCGCGTACCCCTCGATCCACATCACCGGCACCAACGGCAAGACGTCCACGGCCCGCATGATCGAGGCCCTGCTCGGCGCCTTCGAGCTGCGCACCGGGCGGTACACCTCGCCGCACGTGCAGACCATCACCGAGCGGATCAGCCTGGACGGCGCCCCGATCTCCGCCGAGCGGTTCATCGAGACGTACCAGGACGTCAAGCCGTACGTGGAGCTGGTCGACGCCCGCGAGGAGTACCGCCTCTCCTTCTTCGAGGTCCTCACCGGCATGGCGTACGCGGCCTTCGCGGACGCCCCGGTCGACGTGGCCGTCGTCGAGGTCGGCATGGGCGGCACCTGGGACGCGACGAACGTCATCGACGGCTCCGTCGCCGTCGTCACCCCGATCGGCCTCGACCACACCGACCGGCTCGGCGGGACGACCGGCGAGATCGCCGGCGAGAAGTCCGGGATCATCAAGCAGGGCGCGACCGTGATCCTGGCCCAGCAGCCGGTGGACGCGGCCCAGGTCCTGCTCAAGAAGGCCGTCGAGGCGGACGCCACGGTGGCCCGCGAGGGCATGGAGTTCGGCCTGGTCTCCCGCGAGGTCGCGGTCGGCGGCCAGCTCCTCACCCTGCGCGGCCTGGGCGGCGAGTACGACAACGTCTTCCTGCCGCTGCACGGCGCCTACCAGGCGCACAACGCGGTGGTGGCGCTCGCCGCGGTCGAGGCCTTCTTCGGGATCGGCGCCGAGCACGCCAGGACCCTCGACGTGGACACCGTCCGCCGGGCCTTCGCCCAGGTGGCATCGCCGGGCCGCCTCGAGGTCGTCCGCTCCTCCCCGACGGTCATCCTGGACGCCGCGCACAACCCGCACGGCGCCCTGGCCACGGCGGAGGGCATCAGCGAGGCCTTCGGCTTCTCGCGGCTCATCGGCGTGGTCTCCACCAGCGGCGACAAGGACGCCAGGGGGCTCCTCGAAGCCTTCGAGCCGATCTTCGCGGAGGTCGTGGTCACCGCGAACTCCAACCCGCGGGCCACCGACGTGGACGCGCTGGCCGCGACCGCGGTCGAGGTCTTCGGCGAGGACCGGGTCGTCGTCGAGCCGCGCCTCGACGACGCCATCGAGGCCGCCATCACCCTGGCGGAGGAAGAGGCGGAGTACGGCGGCGCGGGCGTCCTCGTCACCGGTTCGATCTTCACGGTCGGCGACGCCCGGCTGCTGCTGCGGAGGCGCTGAATCCCATGCGTACGCTCTGTTCCTCGACCCTCATCGGCGAGTTCTTCGTCATCGGCTTCGCCGGGCTCGTCGCCATGAAGGACGACAGCCTCGCCCTGTCCACCGTCTGGTGGGTCTGCGGCGTCGCGATGGTCCTCTCGGTGCTGCTCTGCGGCATGGTCACCCGCCCCGGCGGCGTGCAGCTCGGCTGGGCCCTGCAGGTCGGCCTGATCCTCAGCGGCTTCGTCGTGCCGACCATGTTCTTCCTCGGCGCGGTCTTCGCCGGCCTGTGGTGGGCCTCCGTTCACTACGGGCGACGGATCGACGGCATCAAGGCGAGCTGGGCCACGCACCAGGCCGCCCAGAGCTCGGCAGGGCCTGACGCTGCGTAATCGGAGCACGTGCGGGACCTGTAGCCTCGGAGGTCCCGCACACCGCTTTTCCGAAGGAGTCACCCCGTGAGCCAGCGCACGCTCGTCCTGCTGAAGCCCGACGCCGTCCGCCGTGGCCTGATCGGCGAGATCATCGGCCGTATCGAGCGCAAGGCCGGCTGGACCCTGGCGGCCCTGGAGCTGCGCGAGCTGGACCAGGAGACCCTGGAGCTGCACTACGGCGAGCACAAGGGCAAGCCGTTCTACGAGCCGCTGATGGGCTTCATGTCCTCCGGCCCGGTCGTCGCGCTCGTCGTCGAGGGCGAGCGGGTCATCGAGGGCGTCCGCCAGCTCGCCGGTCCGACCGACCCGATCGCCGCCGCCCCCGGTTCCATCCGCGGCGACTTCGGCACCATCGTCCGCGAGAACCTGATCCACGCCTCGGACTCCGAGGAGTCGGCGGTCCGCGAGCTGAAGATCTTCTTCCCGGGCCTGGTCTGATCCGGACAGCTCCGATCTGACTTGCAGTCAGCCAAACGAAGCACCCTGTGGGGCGACCGAAGGAATTTCGGTCGCCCCCAGGCATATGAACGCCAATCCCGGGAACGGATCGCCGCGTCCTGCCGTCACCAGGTACAGAGATGGAACCAACGCGCGGCATCCGCGCGGGCGGCACTACGATGGAAAACTCCATCGCCGCACCATTCTCAGCCATGGGAAATCAAGGGGAACTCAATGTCGTTCATCGGCCGTGACATGGCTGTCGACCTCGGGACCGCCAACACGCTGGTGTACGTCAGGGGTCGGGGCATCGTTCTGAACGAGCCGTCCGTCGTCGCGATCAACACCAACACCGGCGGCATCCTCGCGGTGGGCGCCGAGGCGAAGAAGATGATCGGCCGGACGCCCGGCAACATCGTCGCCGTCCGCCCGCTCAAGGACGGCGTCATCGCCGACTTCGAGATCACCGAGCGGATGCTCCGCTACTTCATCCTCAAGATCCACAAGCGCCGCTACCTGGCCCGCCCCCGCGTCGTCGTCTGCGTGCCCTCCGGCATCACCGGAGTCGAGCGCCGCGCCGTCATCGAGGCCTCGACCCAGGCCGGCGCCCGCCAGGTGCACATCATCGAGGAGCCCATGGCCGCCGCCATCGGCTCCGGCCTCCCCGTCCACGAGGCCACCGGCAACATGGTCGTCGACATCGGCGGCGGCACCACCGAGGTCGCCGTCATCTCCCTCGGCGGAATCGTCACGGCACAGTCCATCCGGGTCGCCGGCGACGAGCTCGACAACGCGATCATCCAGCACATCAAGAAGGAGTACTCGCTCCTCCTCGGTGAGCGCACCGCCGAGCAGATCAAGATCACCATCGGTTCGGCCTACGACCTCGACAAGGACGAGCACACCGAGATTCGCGGCCGCGACCTCGTCTCCGGCCTGCCCAAGACCGTGGTCATCTCCGCCGCCGAGGTCCGCAAGGCCATCGAGGAGCCGGTCAACGCCATCGTCGACGCGGTGAAGACCACCCTCGACAAGTGCCCGCCCGAGCTCTCCGGTGACGTCATGGACCGCGGCATCGTTCTCACCGGTGGCGGCGCCCTGCTGCGCGGCCTCGACGAGCGGCTCCGCCGCGAGACCGGCATGCCGATCCACATCGCCGAGGACCCGCTGGACTCGGTGGCGCTGGGCTCCGGCAAGTGCGTCGAGGAGTTCGAGGCGCTCCAGCAGGTCCTGGACGCCCAGCCGCGCCGCTAGGCACCCCGCTCCACCCCGTACATCTGCACAACGAACCACGAGGAAAGGCACGGCCGCCGCACGTGAGGGACACACGAGAGAGCCGGCTGCTCCTGGTGCTGCTGATCGCCATCGCGTTCGCACTGATCACGGTGGACATCCGCGGCGGCCAGGAGTCACCCGTCGACGGTGCCCGACAGGCCGCGGCCGCGGTCTTCGGGCCCGTCGAGAACGGCGTGGCGGCGGCCGTCGATCCGATCGGCAACGCCATAGGCGCGGTCCGCGACTCCGGAGAGCGGCACACCCGGATCGCCGCCCTGGAGAAGGAGAACGCCGAGCTCAAGGCCGAGCTCGGCAGCGACGACCGCAACCGCAACCGGCTGCGCGAACTCGACACCATGCTCAAGACCGCCGGAGCCGGCCAGTACGGCATCAAGGGCGCCCAGGTCATCGCCATAGGAGCGGCCCAGGGCTTCTCCTGGACCGTCACCATCGACGTCGGCGCCCGCGACGGCATCAAGCGGGACATGACCGTGCTCAACGGCTCGGGACTCGTCGGCCGCGTCACCACCGTCGGCCCCTCCACCTCGACGGTCCTGCTCGCCAACGACCCCGACTTCACCGTCGGCACCCGCATGGAGAAGTCCGACGAACTCGGCTTCGCCACCGGGCAGGGCGACAGCCCCCTCCTGGTCCAGCTCCTCAACGGCAAGGCCAAGGTCAAGCCCGGCGACCGGCTCGTCACCTTCGGCTCGCGCGCCGACAAGCCCTTCGTGCCCGGCGTGCCCGTCGGCGAGGTCGTCCGCGTCGACCCCGCGGGCGGCGGCCTCACCCGCAACATCTACGTCCGCCCGTACGTCGGCTTCACCAAGCTCGACATCGTCGGCGTCGTCGTCCAGGCCCCGCGCTCCGACCCCCGCGACATGGTGCTGCCGCAGAAGCCGAAGCCCGCCCCGACCGTCACCGTCACGGTCACGCCGCCGCCACCCGACGGACAGCAGCCGGCCGACGGCACGCGACAGGGCGAGAAGCCGAACCAGAACCAGCAGGACCAGGGGGACGCGACACCGTGAAGTTCAACCGGATCCTCCTCTCCGCCACGCTGATCGTGGTCGCCCTCGTCGTCCAGGTCTCGGTCCTCGCCCGCCTCCAGCTCCCCGGCGCCGTCCCCGACCTCGTCCTGCTCACCGTCGTCGGCCTCGCCCTCGTCTACGGCCCGGTCAGCGGCTCCCTCATCGGCTTCACCGCGGGCCTCCTCTCCGACCTGGCCCCGCCCGCCGACCACGCCGCCGGCCGCTACGCCCTCGTGCTCTGCGTCATCGGCTACCTGGTCGGCCTCGCCCGCCCCGACAACGGCCGGCTCACCTCCGCGACCGGCCCCATGGCCGTCGTCGTCGCCGCGGCCATCGGCTCCACCCTGCTCTACGCGGGCGTCGGCGCCCTCGTCGGCGACACCGCCGCCCGCCATGTCGGCCTCGGGTTCCTGCTGTTCACCGCGGCCGTGTACGACCTGCTCCTCGCCCCGTTCACCGTGCCGCTCATCATGGCCCTGGCCCGCCGGGCCGAGAACGATCCGCTCGCCGACGCCGGTGGGGGCAACGGCGCCGACGTCGCCTCCGGCTGGCTCTCCTCCGGGACCGGCCTGCGGATCGGCAACCAGCGCGGCGGCCTGCGCGTGAAGGCCGCCCGCGGCCGCGCCTCACGGGCCGGACGCATCAAGGGAGTCAAGCGACTGTGACCGAGGGGGCCACCGCGGTATGAGCAACATCCCCGAGACCGGACGGACCCCCCGGGTCCAGATCCGGCTCGTCGTCATCCAGATCCTGGTCTTCTCGCTGCTGCTGACCCTGGGGGGCCGCCTCTGGTACCTCCAGATCCGCAACGGCAAGGAGTACACCGACGAGGCGAAGAACAACCACGTCCAGCAGGTCGTCCAGCCCGCCGTCCGCGGCTCGCTCCTCGACGCCCGCGGCGTCCCGCTCGCCGACAACGAGACCCGGCTCGTGGTCTCCGCGTCCCGCACCGAGCTGATGAAGATGAAGGACCGCGGCAGGACCGTCCTGACCCGGCTCGCCGACGTCCTCGACATGAAGCCCGACGAGGTCATCAACAAGATCCGGCTCTGCGACTCCAAGACCCCCAAGCCCTGCTGGAACGGTTCCCCCTACCAGCCGATCCCGGTCACCGACGAGGCCACCACCCAGCAGGCCCTCCAGATCCGGGAGCGCGCCGAGGACTTCCCCGGCATCACCGCCGAGCCCACCGCCGTCCGCCGCTACCCGGCCCCCGGCAAGGCCCGCACCTCCCAGGTCCTCGGCTACCTCTCGCCCGTCACCGACGCCGAGATCGAGAAGGCCAAGGACACCGACTCGCCGTTCCTCCGCTCCGACCAGGTCGGCCGCTCCGGACTCGAGCGCACCTACGACAAGGAGCTGCGCGGCAAGGCCGGCGTCACCCGCTACGAGGTCGACAACCTCGGCCGCGTCATCGGCCAGGCCAAGAGCGACCCCGCCGTCCCCGGCGCCAACGTCGTCACCTCCATCGACGCCCGCGTCCAGGCGGTCGCCGAATGGGAGCTGCACAACGCGATGGTCGAGGCCCGCAAGGTCCACGACCGGAACACCAACGAGAACTACAAGGCCGACGCCGGCGCCGTCGTCGTCATGGAGACGAGGACCGGCCGGATCGTCGCCATGGCCTCGCAGCCCGACTACGACCCCAACGCCTGGGTCGGCGGCATCTCCGCCAAGGACTACGCGGCCCTCACCGGCAAGGACTCCAACTTCCCGCTCCTCAACCGGGCCATCCAGGGCCAGGCCGCCCCCGGCTCCATCTTCAAGGTCATCCCGACGACCGCCGCCGTCAACGCCGGATACGAGTTCAACGGGCGCTACCCGTGCCCCTCCTCGTACTCCATCGGCGGCCAGGTCTTCAAGAACTTCGAGTCCCAGGGCCACGGCTCCATCACCCTCGGCCAGGCCCTCGAAGTCTCCTGCGACACCGTCTACTACGCCCTCTCCCACCAGCAGTGGCTCAACGACGGCGGCATGAAGCCGAAGAAGGACGCCAAGGACTGGTTCTACAAGACGGCCCACCAGTTCGGCCTCGGCGCCGAGACCGGCATCGACCTCCCCAACGAGGTCACCGGCCGCGTCCCCGACCGCAAGTGGAAGCAGAACTTCTGGGCGGCCAACAAGGACTACTGGTGCAAGATCGGCAAGCGCGGCGGCACCTACGTCCAGCAGCTCTCCTACGAGAACTGCCTCGAAGGCAACCTCATGCGCGCCGGTGACTCCGTCAACTACTCCATCGGCCAGGGCGACACCCTCGTCACCCCCATCCAGATGGCCACCATCTACGCCGCCATCGCCAACGGCGGCACCCTCTGGAACCCCACCGTCGGCAAGGCGATCGTCAGCCCCGACGGCAAGAAGGTCACCGAGATCAAGCCCAAGTCCCACGGCAAGCTCCCGATGGACACCAAGACCCAGGCGTTGATAGAGGAAGCCCTCGCGGGCGTCGCCACCCGCGGCACCGCCGCCTGGCGCTTCGGCGGCTGGCCGCAGGACAAGATCGCGATGCACGCCAAGACCGGTACCGCCGAGGTCTACGGCAAGCAGACGACCTCCTGGTTCGCCACGTACACCAAGGACTACGCGATCATCATGACGATCGCCCAGGGCGGCACCGGCTCCGGCGCCTCGGGCCCCGCCGTGCGCAACATCTACGACGCGCTCTACGGACTCGACGACGCGGGCAACCAGGACCTCAAGCGGGCCCTGCTGCCGCAGCCGCAGAAGACCCTGCCGAAGATCGAGGCCGACGGCTCCATCGACGCCCCGAAGATCAAGCCGTACGACCCCGAGGTCGGCAAGATCGACCCGAACGCCCCGAAGGCCCCTGACGGCACTCCGGCGAAGAAGCCGGACGACGACGACCAGGCGCTCGCGGGCCCGCCCGCCGCCTGGCACCGGGACTGAGGAGGACCGTACCCATGACCACACCCCACGGCTTCTCCGTCTCCCGGTACGCCCCCGAGCGCGGGACCCTCGCCAAACTGGCGGCCCGCGACTCGGTGCTGCGCCGGCTCGACTGGCCGATCCTGCTCTCCGCGCTCGCCCTCTCCGGCATCGGGTCCCTGCTCGTCTGGTCCGCCACCCGCGGCCGCACCGAGCTCAACAACGGCGACCCGTACTACTTCCTCTTCCGGCACCTGCTCAACACCGGCATCGGCCTCGCCCTGATGGTCGGCACGATCTGGCTCGGCCACCGCACCCTGCGCGGTGCCGTGCCGATCCTCTACACGCTCTCGATCGTGCTGATCCTCGCCGTCCTCACCCCGCTCGGCGCCACCATCAACGGCGCCCACGCGTGGATCGTCGTCGGCGGCGGCTTCTCCCTCCAGCCCAGCGAGTTCGTGAAGATCACGATCATCCTGGTCATGGCGATGCTGCTGGCCGCCAAGGTCGACGCGGGCGACCAGCTCCACCCCGACCACCGCACCGTCGCCAAGGCCCTCACCCTGGCGGCGCTGCCCATGGGCATCGTCATGCTGATGCCCGACCTCGGCTCGGTCATGGTCATGGCCGTGATCGTGCTCGGCGTCCTCCTCGCCTCCGGCGCCTCCAACCGCTGGGTCCTCGGACTCATCGGCGCGGGCGTCCTCGGCGCGGTCCTCGTCACCGCCCTCGGCATGCTCGACGAGTACCAGATCAACCGCTTCGCCGCCTTCGCCAACCCCGACCTCGACCCCTCCGGCGTCGGCTACAACACCAACCAGGCCCGCATCGCCATCGGCTCCGGCGGCCTCCTCGGCGCCGGCCTCTTCAAGGGCTCCCAGACCACCGGCCAGTTCGTCCCCGAACAGCAGACCGACTTCGTCTTCACGGTCGCCGGCGAGGAACTCGGCTTCGTCGGCGCCGGACTGATCCTCGTCCTGCTCGGCGTCATCCTCTGGCGCTCCTGCCGGATCGCCCGCGAGACCACCGAGCTCTACGGCACGATCGTCGCCGCCGGCATCATCGCCTGGTTCGCCTTCCAGTCCTTCGAGAACATCGGCATGACCCTCGGCATCATGCCGGTGGCCGGCCTGCCCCTGCCCTTCGTCTCCTACGGCGGCTCCTCGATGTTCGCCGTCTGGGTCGCGATCGGTCTGCTGCAGTCGATCCGCGTACAACGCCCGATGACGGCCTGACAGGTCTAGATTCGAGGCATGGCCGAGACGAAGCGCGAGATCGAGCAGAAGTACGAAGCCACCGGGGAGACTCCACTGCCGGACCTCACCGAGGTCCCCGGAGTCTCCCGGGTCGTGGACCGCGGCGTCATGGAACTCGACGCCGTCTACTACGACACGCCCGACTTCCGCCTCGCCGCCGACTCGGTCACCCTCCGCCGCCGCACCGGCGGCCGCGACGCCGGCTGGCACGTCAAGTTCCCCGTCTCCGCCGGAATCCGCGACGAGATCGGGGCCCCGCTCCGCGACACCCTGCCGGGCGAGCTGGCCGAACTCATCCGATCCCGGGTCAGGAACGCCACGGTCGTCCCCGTCGTACGCCTCCGCTCCTCCCGCGACGTCCGCCACCTCCTCGCCGCTGACGGCACCCTCCTCGCCGAACTCTCCGTCGACACCGTCCACGCCGAACGCCTCCCCGCCGGCCCCCGCGCCACCTGGACCGAGATCGAGGCCGAACTCGCGGACGCCCCCTCAGACGGTTCCGACGGCTCCGACGGCCCCGATCCGGCGATCCTCGACGCCATCGGGAAGCGCCTCGGCAAGGCCGGCATCCACCCCTCCGCGTCCGAGTCCAAACTCGCCAGGGCCCTCGCCGAGACCGGCGCGCCGCCCGAGCGGCGGGCCGCACCCGCCGAGCCCGGCACCGCGGCCGCCGCCGTCCTCGCCTACGCACGGGAACAGGCCGACGCGATCGTCGCCCTCGACCCCGCCGTACGGCGCGAGCTGCCCGACGCCGTGCACCAGCTCCGGGTCGCCTGCCGCCGGCTGCGCAGCGCCCTCAAGACGTACGGCCGCGTCCTCGACCGGAAGGCCACCGACCCCGTCGGCGAGGAGCTGAAGTGGCTCGCCGGAGAACTCGGCGTCGCCCGCGACCAGGAAGTCCTGGACGCACGGCTGCGCGAGCGCGTCGCCGGGCTGCCGCGGACCCTCGTCCTCGGACCGGTCCGGGCCCGGCTGCGCCGCAGGGACGCCGCCCGCGCGACCGCCGCCAGGCGCCAGGTCCTCGCCGCCCTCGACTCCGCCCGCCACCTCGCCCTGCTCGACACCCTCCACGCGCTCCTCGCCGACCCGCCGCTGCGCAAGGCCGCGGGCCGCGACGCGCGCGAGGTCCTCGCCCGCGCCGTCCGCAAGGACCACGACCGGCTCCGTACCCGGATCGAGCACGCCCTCGCCCTGGACCCCGGCCACGAGCGCGACCTCGCCCTCCACGAGGCCCGCAAGGCCGCCAAACGCGCCCGCTACGCCGCCGACGCCGCCCGCCCCACCCTCGGCAAACCCGCCAAACGCCTCGCACACCGCGTCAAGGACCTCCAGACCCTCCTCGGCGAACACCACGACGCCGTCGTCGCCCGCACCACCCTGCGCGAGCTCGCCGTCCAGGCCCACGGCGTCGGCGAATCCGCCTTCACCTGGGGACTTCTCTACGGCCACGAACAGGCCGCGGCCGCCGAGGCCGAACGGAAACTGCCCGACGCCTGGGCCCGGGCCTCCGCCCCGGAACTCCGGTCGGCACTGAGCCGCTGAGCACCGGGGTACGCTTGAGAGTCGCCCCCCTGCCAGCTCACGAAGGTTCGAGATGTCTGCTGCCGAGTCTGTCTTCCCGCAGCTCGAAGCTCTGCTCCCGCACGTGCAGAAGCCGATTCAGTACGTCGGTGGAGAGCTGAACTCCACGGTCAAGCCCTGGGAGTCCGCCGACGTCCGCTGGGCGCTGATGTACCCGGACGCGTACGAGGTCGGCCTGCCCAACCAGGGCGTCATGATCCTGTACGAGGTGCTCAACGAGCGCGAGGGCGTCCTCGCCGAGCGCACCTACAGCGTCTGGCCGGACCTCGAAGAGCTGATGCGCGAGCACGGCGTCCCGCAGTTCACGGTCGACTCGCACCGCCCGGTGAGCGCCTTCGACGTGTTCGGCCTGAGCTTCTCCACCGAGCTCGGCTACACGAACATGCTCACCGCCCTCGACCTGGCCGGCATCCCGCTGGAGGCCAAGGACCGGACCGTCGACCACCCGATCGTGCTCGCCGGCGGCCACGCCGCCTTCAACCCCGAGCCGATCGCGGACTTCATCGACGCGGCCATCATCGGCGACGGCGAGCAGGCCGTCCTCGACATGACCGAGATCATCCGCGCGTGGAAGGCGGAGGGCCGCCCGGGCGGACGCGAGGAGGTCCTCTTCCGCCTCGCGAAGACCGGCTCGGTCTACATCCCGGGCTTCTACGACGTCGAGTACCTGCCGGACGGCCGCATCGGCCGTGTCGTGCCGAACAAGTCCGGCGTGCCGTGGCGCGTCTCCAAGCACACCGTCATGGACCTCGACGAGTGGCCGTACCCGAAGCAGCCCCTCGTGCCGCTCGCGGAGACCGTCCACGAGCGCATGTCCGTCGAGATCTTCCGCGGCTGCACCCGCGGCTGCCGCTTCTGCCAGGCCGGCATGATCACGCGCCCCGTGCGGGAGCGAAGCATCACCGGCATCGGCGAGATGGTCGAGAAGGGCCTCAAGGCGACGGGCTTCGAGGAGGTCGGCCTCCTCTCCCTCTCCTCCGCCGACCACACCGAGATCGGTGAGATCGCGAAGGGCCTCGCGGACCGCTACACGGACGACAAGGTCGGCCTGTCCCTGCCCTCGACCCGCGTCGACGCGTTCAACGTCGACCTGGCGAACGAGCTCACCAGGAACGGCCGCCGCTCCGGTCTCACCTTCGCCCCCGAGGGCGGCTCCGAGCGCATGCGCAAGGTCATCAACAAGATGGTCTCGGAGGAGGACCTGATCCGTACGGTCTCCACCGCGTACGGCAACGGCTGGCGCCAGGTGAAGCTGTACTTCATGTGCGGCCTCCCGACGGAGACCGACGAGGACGTCCTGCAGATCGCCGACATGGCGATGAACGTGATCGCCGAGGGCCGCAAGGTCTCCGGCCAGAACGACATCCGCTGCACCGTCTCCATCGGCGGCTTCGTCCCCAAGCCGCACACCCCCTTCCAGTGGGCCCCGCAGCTCTCCGCCGAGGAGACCGACGAGCGCCTGCGCAAGCTCCGCGACAAGATCCGCGGCGACAAGAAGTACGGCCGCTCCATCGGCTTCCGCTACCACGACGGCAAGCCCGGCATCGTCGAGGGCCTCCTCTCCCGCGGCGACCGCCGCATCGGCGCCGTCATCCGCGCCGTGTACGAGGACGGCGGCCGCTTCGACGGCTGGCGCGAGCACTTCTCCTACGACCGCTGGATGTCCTGCGCCGAGAAGACGCTCCCCGACCTCGGCGTCGACGTCGCCTGGTACACCACCCGCGAGCGCACCTACGAGGAAGTCCTCCCCTGGGACCACCTCGACTCCGGCCTCGACAAGGACTGGCTCTGGGAGGACTGGCAGGACTCCCTCGACGAGACCGAAGTCGAGGACTGCCGCTGGACCCCCTGCTTCGACTGCGGCGTCTGCCCCCAGATGGACACCCACATCCAGATCGGCCCCACCGGCAAGAAACTGCTGCCGCTGACGGTCGTGAAGTAGACCGATCGGGTAACGCTCCGGCGACGGCCCGGCGCGAGGGGAAACCCTCCGCCGGGCCGTCGCGTCATTTCCGGCATGAGCATGGAGAACCCGTTGCCGCCGCCCGCGCTGATCCGCATCCCCGTCCGGATCATCGTCCTGGTGATCGTCCTCCCCGTCCGCATGACCTGGGACGCCCTGACGGCCGCGGCCCACTTCCTCCACCGCACCCTCCTCCGCCCGACGGGCCGCGGCCTGGCCTGGCTCTCCCACCACACCCTGACGCTGCCGGCCCGCTGGCTGCACCGACACCTCCTGGCACCGGCGGGGCGGGGCCTGGCGTGGGTGTTCACGGGAGTGGGGCATGGCCTGGCCCTGGTGTTCACGGCGGTAGGACGAGGTCTCGCCTGGGTGTTCACGGGGCTCTGGCGGGGCCTGGCCTGGGTGTTCACAGGGGTGGGACGCGGTCTCGCGTGGGTGTTCACGGGGCTCTGGCGTGGCCTGACGTGGGTGTTCACGGGGGTCGGGCGGGGCCTGGCGTGGTTCTTCGTCCGGGTGGGACGGGGGCTCGCCGCCTTGGGGCGGGGGCTCGCGACCGGGGCCGGGTGGCTCTGGCGCGGGGCGTCCGCGACGGGCGTCTGGCTGGGGAAGGCCGTGTTCGTGTGGCCGTGGGTGGGGCTGTGGCGGTACGTGGTCGTGCCCGTCTGCCGGTACGGGATCGCGGTACCCGCCGCCTGGCTGTACCGGGAGCTCCTCACCCGGCTCGGCACCGCGCTGCTGTTCCTCCTGGAGAAGCTCGTCCTCGTCCCCCTCGCCGGGCTCTTCCGGTACCTCCTCGTCCCGCTGTTCCGGTACGGCGTGGCCGTACCCGCCGTCTGGCTCGACCGGTACGTGCTGAGCCCGCTGGGCCGGGGGATCGGCTGGTCGTTCCGGCAGGCCGGGCGGGGCCTCGGGTGGTTCTTCCCCCGTGTCGGCAACGGCCTGGCGGTGACCGCGCTGTGGCTCGGCAAGGCCGTGTTCGTGTGGCCGTGGGTGGGGCTGTGGCGGTACGTGGTCGTGCCGCTGGTCCGGTACGGGATCGTGGTCCCCGTCGTGTGGCTCTGGACGCGGGTCCTCGTGCCCGTCGGGCGGGAGGTGCGGGACGCGCTGGCGATGTGCTGGCGGGTCGCCGGATTCGTGTCGCGGGCGGTCGGCCGGGCCCTCAAGTGGGTCGCGTGGAACCTGGTCGGACGGCCCTTCGCCTGGGCCTGGACGCGCGTCGTCCGGCCCGCGGGGCGGTGGGCGCGCGACCACGTGTGGGCCCCGGCCCGCCGGATCGCCGCCGCGACCGGGCGGGTGGCGCGGGAGGCACTCGCCTCGGCCCGCGCCACCGTCCGGGAGGCGCTCGTGGCCACCCGCGCCGCCGTCCGCGACACGCTCGGATCGGCCCGCGCGACCGTGCGGGAAGCCCGCCGGGACGCCTGGCGCGCCCTGGTCGGGGGAGCACGGATGACCGAGCCCGGGGAACCGGAGGTGGCCCGGGCGCGTACTCTGGGTAGTACAACGAACGTCCCCGGCGCGGCGCCCGCCCCCGAGATCTCCCTGCGGAAGCGGGGGTGAACCGGGCGGGACCCCCAGGGCAACCCGTACATCTCGTGGACGGCGCGCACCCGCGCCGCCCCGCACCGAGGAGAAGAACCACTGGGCAAGCGACAGCCCGAAGGCCCGCCGCCCGCACCGGCGGTGCAGCGCATCCGACTGCGCTACACCAAGCGCGGCCGCCTCCGGTTCACCAGCCACCGTGACTTCCAGCGCGCGTTCGAGCGTGCGCTGCGCC
The DNA here is from genome assembly GCF_055603625.1 of Streptomyces sp. NPDC037273. Taxonomy (NCBI): domain Bacteria; kingdom Bacillati; phylum Actinomycetota; class Actinomycetes; order Kitasatosporales; family Streptomycetaceae; genus Streptomyces; species Streptomyces sp. NPDC037273. The sequence continues at coordinate 206,013 of NZ_JBVJVO010000007.1, read as the reverse complement.
GCGCCGAGGTGCCCATGGCGTACTCGGCCGGCTTCACCCCGCACCCGAAGGTGTCGTACGCCAACGCCGCCCCGACGGGTACCGGCTCCGAGGCCGAGTACCTGGAGATCGCGCTGACGCAGTCGCGCGACCCCGAGACGCTGCGGGCCCTGCTCGACGAGTCCCTGCCGGCGGGGCTCGACATCACCGACGCCGTCGAGGCCAGGACCTCCGGTCTCGCCGACCGGCTCACCGCCTCCGTGTGGGAGCTGCGCCTCGAAGGCGTCACGGTCGAGGACGCCGAGAAGGCGGTCACCGCGTTTCTCGCGGCCGAGACGGTGGAAGTACAGCGCAAGACCAAGAACGGCGTCCGCACCTTCGACGCCCGCTCGGCGGTCACCGAGCTGACGGCAGCCGCTCCCCAGGGCGATCCCCAGGGTGATAGGCCGCTGGACAGCGCCTGTGCGATACTGCGCCTGGTTGTTCGGCACGTGACACCTGCCGTGCGACCCGACGACGTCCTGTCCGGTCTCCGAGCTGTGGCCGACCTGGCGCCGCCGGTCCCCGCTGCGGTGACCAGGCTGGCGCAGGGGCTCTTCGACGAGGAGTCCGGCACGGTGACCGACCCGCTCGCGCCCGACCGCGAGGCAGTCAAGGCCGCTTCTACCACGGCCGCCGCGACCGCCTCTGCGACGGCGCCGGGTGCGGGTACCGCGTAGGGAGCGGTCGTTGTAGCGCAGCCCTCGTACTCGGGAGCCACCTGGGTCGGGCAGCGCACTGACCAGGAGACTTTCGCCAGGCCGTCCGCACAGGGCGTACGGAACCGGCGAGCCAGACATACAGCTCCCGTGCGGCGCCCGCGCCCCGGACGGCGGCACCGCGCCTCAGGCGCGACCGTGCCGCCGGACCGGAACCAGGCGCGGCGCCCGGGAGCGTGACGGGAGAACCCCGCATGCTCGAGTCCAACGAAGACACCAACGCCCCCGGTGACAAGCTGCCGCCGCGCCGCAGGCGCCGCGCCGCTTCCCGCCCCGCCGGTCCGCCGGTGACGGGCGCCACCGCCGAATCCACCGAGACCACGGCCGTCGCCGAGGCCCCCGCCGCGGAGGCCGCCCCGGTCGAGGCCGAGGCCGCCCCGCCGGCCCGTACCCGCCGCCGCGCGACCCGCAAGGCGACCGCCCCGGCCGCGGAGACCGCCGCCGTCGAGACGCCGGCCCCGGTCGTCGAGACCCCGGCCGCCGAGGCCCCCGCGCCCGCCGTCGAGGAGGCCGCCGAGGCCGCTCCGGCGCGGCCCGCGCGTCGCCGTGCCACCCGTAAGGCCACCTCGCCGGTGACCTCCCCGGCCGCCGCCGAGGAGACCGTCCCGGCCGCCGCCGACGAGCCCGTGGCCGAGCCCGCGGAGGAGGCCGCCCCGCCGGCCCGCACCCGCCGCCGCGCCACCCGTAAGGCCACCGCACCGGCCGGTGCCCCGGCCGTCGCGGAGGAGACCCCGGTCGCCGCGCCCGTCGCCGAGGCCGTCGAGACCGTCGAAGCCGTCGAGGAGGCCGCCCCGCCGGCCCGTACCCGTCGCCGTGCCACCCGCAAGGCCACCTCGCCCGAGGTGACCACCGAGGCCGTCACCGGCGAGTCGCTGCCGTCGGACGCCGTCGCGCAGATCGCCGCCGAGGAGGCCGAGGTCGCGGCCGCCGAGACCGCCGCCACCCGTGGCCGCGGCCGTCGTCGCGCGACCTCCCCGCAGTTCACCTCCGAGCCGGCCCCGGTCCGTGAGTCGCGCCGCGCCGCGCGCCCGTCCGTCGCCGTTTTCCAGGCCCCGGTCTTCACCGAGCCGATGTTCCAGACCCCGGAGACCGCCGCCGCGGCCGCCGCCGCCGTCGTGGCGGAGCCGGAGGAGGACGAGACGGTCGAGGAGATCGAGGTCGTCGAGGCCGAGGCCGAGGTCGTGGAGGCTCCGGAGCCCGCCGAGCGCGAGGCCGGCTCCCGCCGTCGCCGTCGCCGCCGCGGCGAGCCCGTCGCCGTCGAGCCCGTCCCAGCCACCGTCGCCGACGAGCCCGAGGTCGAGGCCGTCGCCGACGAGGTCGAGGAGGCCGAGGAGGCCGACGAGACGGACGAGTACGAGGACCGCCCGTCCCGCCGTCGCCGCCGTGGCGGCCGCCGTCGCCGTCGCGGTGAGCTCACCGAGGTCGAGGAGGCCGAGGAGGGCGAGGAGCCGCACGCCGAGGACGAGGCCGAGGAGCACGAGGAGCGCGAGGACGAGCAGGACGAGGCCGAGGGCTACGCCGGCGGTTCCAGCAGCTCCCGTCGCCGTCGCCGTCGTCGCCGCCGCAGCGGTGACGCCGCCGCCGACACCGAGGGCGCCGACGAGGAGGGCGTCCGTACGGTCGTCAAGGTCCGCGAGCCCCGCCCGGCGCGCGAGAAGGCCGAGCCGTCCGACGAGGTCCAGTCCATCAAGGGCTCGACCCGCCTCGAGGCCAAGAAGCAGCGCCGCCGCGAGGGCCGCGAGCAGGGCCGCCGCCGCGTCCCGATCATCACCGAGGCCGAGTTCCTCGCCCGCCGCGAGGCCGTCGAGCGCGTGATGGTCGTCCGCCAGAACGGCGAGCGCACCCAGATCGGCGTCCTGGAAGACAACGTGCTCGTCGAGCACTACGTCAACAAGGAGCAGGCCACCTCGTACGTCGGCAACGTCTACCTGGGCAAGGTCCAGAACGTCCTGCCGTCCATGGAGGCCGCCTTCGTCGACATCGGCAAGGGCCGCAACGCCGTCCTGTACGCCGGCGAGGTCAACTTCGAGGCGCTCGGCATGGGCAACGGCCCGCGCCGCATCGAGGCCGCCCTCAAGTCCGGCCAGTCGGTCCTCGTCCAGGTCACCAAGGACCCGATCGGTCACAAGGGCGCCCGTCTGACCAGCCAGGTCTCCCTCCCGGGCCGCTACCTCGTGTACGTCCCCGAGGGCTCGATGACCGGCATCAGCCGCAAGCTCCCGGACACCGAGCGCGCGCGTCTGAAGACCATCCTCAAGAAGATCGTCCCCGAGGACGCGGGCGTCATCGTGCGCACCGCCGCCGAGGGCGCGAGCGAGGACGAGCTGCGCCGTGACGTCGAGCGCCTGCAGGCGCAGTGGGCCGACATCCAGAAGAAGGCCGCCCAGATCTCGACGTCCGCGCCGAGCCTGCTCTACGGCGAGCCGGACATGACCGTCCGCGTCGTCCGCGACATCTTCAACGAGGACTTCTCGAAGGTCATCGTCAGCGGCGACGACGCGTGGGAGACCATCCACGGGTACGTCTCGCACGTCGCGCCCGACCTGGCCGACCGCCTGTCCAAGTGGACGAGCGAGGTCGACGTCTTCGCGACCTACCGGATCGACGAGCAGCTGATGAAGGCGCTGGACCGCAAGGTCTGGCTGCCGTCCGGCGGCTCGCTGGTCATCGACAAGACCGAGGCGATGATCGTCGTCGACGTCAACACCGGCAAGTTCACCGGCCAGGGCGGCAACCTCGAAGAGACCGTGACGAGGAACAACCTCGAAGCGGCCGAGGAGATCGTCCGCCAGCTGCGGCTGCGCGACCTCGGCGGCATCGTCGTCATCGACTTCATCGACATGGTCCTGGAGTCCAACCGCGACCTGGTGCTGCGCCGCCTCCTGGAGTGCCTGGGCCGTGACCGGACCAAGCACCAGGTGGCCGAGGTCACCTCGCTCGGCCTGGTGCAGATGACCCGCAAGCGGGTCGGCCAGGGTCTCCTGGAGTCCTTCTCCGAGACCTGTGTCCACTGCAACGGCCGCGGTGTCATCGTGCACATGGAGCAGCCGTCCACCTCCGGTGGCGGTGGCGGCGGCAAGCGCTCGAAGAAGCGCGGCCGCGGCGGTGCCGAGCACGTCCACGAGCACGAGCAGCACGAGCAGGTGGAGGCCGTGGAGGCCGACACCGAGGTCGAGACCGAGGCCGAGGTGGCGGCCGAGCTCGCCGCCCCGGTCGCCCTGCCGGAGCCGATCGCCGCGGACGAGGAGCTGTACGGCTCCGCCGCCGAGGCCGAGGCCGCCGCCACGCGCGGTCGTGGCCGTCGCCGCGCCACCCGCCGGGTGTCCGCGCCGGCCGCCCCGGCCCCGGTCGTCGAGACCGACGCCGTCGTGTACGAGCCGGCGCCCGTCGCCGCGCCCGAGCCGGCCGTCGTCGCCGAGCCGGTCGTCGAGCCGGAGCCGGTCGTGGAGGCCGCCCCGGCCCCGCGTGGCCGTCGCCGCGCGACCCGCCGGGTGACCTCCCCGGTCGTCTCCACCACGGAGCCGGTCGCCGAGGTCGTCACCGAGCCGGTCGTCGTCGCCGAGCCGGTCGTCGAGCCCGCGCCCGTCGCGGAGCCCGAGCCGGTCGTCGAGGCCGTCGCCGAGCCCGTCGCCGAGGAGGCCCCCGCGGCCGCCGCGCCGCGAGCCCGTCGCCGGGTGGTCCGTAAGGCCACCGCTCCCGCCGGTTCGCCCGCGGGCTCCGACGAGGCGGCCGTCGTCGTGGTCACCACGGCTCCGGCCGAGACCGCCGAGGCCCCCGCCGACGCCGAGCCCGAGGCCGCCCCGGCCAAGAAGACGGCGGCCCGCAAGACCGCCAAGAAGGCCACGGCCAAGAAGGCCGCCACCAAGAAGACGGCGGCGACCAAGAAGACCGCCGCCAAGAAGACCACCGCCAAGAAGGCCCCGGCCAAGAAGGCGGCGGAGAAGACCGCGGCTCCGGCCCAGGACTGATCCACCCGGTGCGGGCCGTCCCCACGGGGGCGGCCCGCACCCGTGCGGGCGAATTTGACCCCTTGTGGCAGCCGCCCGTAACCTAGACCGTCGGCGTGTCTCATCGACATGCCGCGCCTCTGAGCACCTCCCTCCCGCTCGTCGGGAGAGGCCGCTCGTCCGATTCCGGAACGCCGCGGGCCCCCGGGCCCGTGTGAGCGGCTGGCTTCAGAGGTTTCGATCCCGAGTGAGAGAGAGATCCGCGTGTACGCCATCGTGCGCAGCGGTGGTCGCCAGCACAAGGTTGCTGTCGGCGACATCGTTGAGGTTGACAAGATTTCCACTGCCAAGGTTGGCGACACGGTCGAGCTCTCGACCCTGCTCGTTGTCGACGGCGACGCTGTGACCAGCGACCCGTGGGTCCTGGCCGGCATCAAGGTCACGGCCGAGGTCGTGGACCACCACAAGGGCGCCAAGATCGACATCCTGCGCTACAAGAACAAGACCGGCTACCGCCGTCGCCAGGGTCACCGTCAGCAGTACACGGCGATCAAGGTCACCGGTATCCCCGCGGCTGCGAAGTAAGAGGGACTGAGACATGGCACACAAGAAGGGCGCATCGTCCACCCGGAACGGGCGCGACTCGAATGCCCAGCGGCTCGGCGTGAAGCGCTTCGGCGGTCAGGCCGTCAACGCGGGTGAGATCCTGGTCCGCCAGCGCGGCACCCACTTCCACCCGGGCGCGGGCGTCGGCCGTGGCGGCGACGACACGCTGTTCGCCCTGCAGGCCGGTGCGGTGCAGTTCGGCACCCACCGTGGCCGCAAGGTCGTGAACATCGTTCCGGTCGCCTGATCGGATCACTTTGCGGAGGCGGACCTCACTTCCCGTACGGGAAGCGGGTCCGCCTTTCGCGTGTTACTAGATAGACATTCCGCACGTAATTCTCTGGAGGCACACCCATGACCACCTTCGTGGACCGCGTCGAGCTGCACGTCGCCGCGGGTAACGGAGGCCACGGCTGCGCCTCCGTTCACCGGGAGAAGTTCAAGCCCCTCGGCGGGCCCGACGGCGGCAACGGCGGCCGTGGCGGCGATGTGATCCTGGTCGTCGACCAGGCGGTCACGACGCTGCTCGACTACCACCACTCGCCGCACCGCAAGGCCACCAACGGCCAGCCCGGCGCCGGTGACAACCGCTCCGGCAAGGACGGCCAGGACCTCGTCCTGCCGGTGCCCGACGGCACCGTCGTCCTCGACAAGCAGGGCAACGTCCTCGCCGACCTGGTCGGCCAGGGCACCACCTACATCGCGGGCCAGGGCGGCCGCGGCGGCCTCGGCAACGCGGCGCTCTCCTCCGCCCGCCGCAAGGCCCCCGGCTTCGCGCTCCTCGGCGAGCCCGGCGAGGCCGGCGACGTCGTCCTGGAGCTCAAGACCGTCGCCGACGTCGCGCTCGTCGGCTACCCGAGCGCGGGCAAGTCCTCGCTCATCTCCGTGCTCTCGGCCGCCAAGCCGAAGATCGCCGACTACCCCTTCACCACCCTCGTCCCGAACCTGGGCGTCGTCACCGCCGGCTCGACCGTCTACACGATCGCCGACGTCCCCGGCCTGATCCCCGGCGCCAGCCAGGGCCGCGGCCTCGGCCTGGAGTTCCTGCGCCACGTCGAGCGCTGCTCCGTCCTCGTCCACGTCCTCGACACCGCCACGCTGGAGTCCGACCGCGACCCGGTCACCGACCTCGACATCATCGAGGAGGAGCTCAAGCAGTACGGCGGCCTGGAGGACCGGCCCCGCATCGTCGTCCTCAACAAGATCGACATCCCCGACGGCCAGGACCTCGCGGACATGATCCGCCCCGAGCTCGAAGAGCGCGGCTACCAGGTGTTCGAGGTCTCCGCCGTGGCCCGCACGGGTCTCAAGGAGCTCTCCTTCGCCCTCGCCGGCATCGTCGGCGAGGCGCGCGCGGCCAAGCCCGTGGAGGAGGCGACCCGCATCGTCATCCGCCCGAAGGCCGTCGACGAGGCGGGCTTCACCGTCACGTACGACGAGGCGGAGGAGGTCTACCGGGTGCGCGGCGAGAAGCCCGAGCGCTGGGTCCGCCAGACCGACTTCAACAACGACGAGGCCGTCGGCTACCTCGCCGACCGCCTCAACCGCCTCGGCGTCGAGGACCAGCTCCTCAAGGCCGGCGCCCGCGCCGGTGACGGCGTCGCCATCGGCGCCGAAGACAACGCCGTCGTCTTCGACTGGGAGCCCTCCATGATGGCCGGCGCCGAAATGCTCGGCCGCCGCGGCGAGGACCACCGCCTCGAAGCCCCCCGCCCCGCCGCCCAGCGCCGCCGCGACCGCCAGGCCGAGCGCGACGACCCCCAGCGAGAGTTCGACGAGTTCGAGGCGTTCTAGCAGCCGCCGCCCCGGCCCGTCCCCGGTCTTTCCGGGGGCGGGCCGTGCGCTGTGCCGGTCCGGCCCGTTCCCGGTGTTGCCGGGGGCGGGTCGAGTCGTTTCCTGGGGTGGGGAGGGTGGGGGAGGGGCTCCCGTAGGATTCATGGGTGAGTGAGAGTGGGTCGCCGCAGGTCGCGGACAGGGTCAGTGTCGTGGTGATCTCGTACAACGACGCGGGGCGCGTCGGTGACGCGGTTCGGTCGGCGCTCGCGCAGGGGGAGGCGGTCGGCGAGGTCATCGTGGTGGATGACGCGTCGGGGGACGACACGCCCGGGGTGCTGGCGGGTTTTTCGGGTGAGGCGAGGGTGCGGCCGCTGATCCGGACGGAGAACAGCGGGGGGTGCGGAACCCCCCGGAACGACGGGGTCGCCGCCGCCGTGCACCCCTACGTGCTGTTCCTGGACAGCGACGACCTGCTGGTGCCCGGTGCCGTCGACGGGCTTCTCGCGGTCGCGGTCGAGCAGCGCGCGGACGTCGTCGCCGGGGTGTGCGTGCGGCGGGAGCTGCCGGAGGGGCGGGAGACGGTGTGGGCGCCGTCGTTGTACGACGTGTCCCAGGGGGCGACGCTCCCGGGCACCGTCCTCGAGGGCATCGAGAAGCACCCCGAGTTCGTGCTCGACACGCTGTCCGTGAACAAGCTGTACCGCCGGGAGTTCCTCGACGCGCACGCGATCCGCTTTCCCGACGGCGCCTTCCACTACGAGGACTTCGTCTTCAGCGCCCGTGTCCAGGCCGCCGCCCCGCGTCTGGCCGTGACGGACGTGCCGGTGTACGTGTGGCACGTGCGGCGCCAGGCCGCGACCCTCTCGATCTCGCTGCGCCGCGCCTCGCTCGCCAACTGGGAGCACCGGATCGCCGCGCACGCCGCCGTCGTCGACGTCTTCCGCGCGGCGGACCGGCCCGCGCTCGCGCGCGCCGCGCAGACGAAGTTCCTCGACTACGACCTCCCCATGTACCTGCGCGAGCTGCCGCAGCGGACCGCCGCCTACCGGGCCGACTGGTGGACGGCCACCCGCTCCCACCTGGGCGGATTCGAGGCGGAGGCGGTCGCGCGGGCGCAGGCGCCGTCCCGCTGGCTGCACGCCGCGCTGACCGCGCTGACCGCCGTGCCCGAGGGGCGGGAACTGTCCCGGCTGGTCGAGCTGGCCTCCCCGAGTCCCCGGCTCGTACCGCCGTATCCGCGTGCGGAGGACGGCACGCCGGTACTGGCCGCCGCGCCCGCCGACGTACCCCTGGACGGTCTCGCGGAGCTGGCGCCCGCCGAGCTGCCGGTCGCCGTGGACGGTGCTGTGGCCGTCGGCGGGGCGACCCGGCTGACGCTGACGGTGCACGACCTGTACGGCAGGGTCGGGGCGCTGCGGCCGGCCGCCGTGAAGGTGGAGTTCACCGAGCGGGTGTCGGCGGCGGTGCTGCCGGTGGAGGCGCCGCTGGTGCCCGCCGCCGGGGGGTGGACCGCGACCGTGCGGGTGCCGACCGCGAAGCTGCTCCGGCCGGGCCGGCTCGCCGCCTGGTCGCTGACCGTGGAGCTGCGTTACGAGGACGGTTCCGGCGGACGGGCCGAGGTGCGGGCCCCGCAGGGTTTCACCGGCCGGCGGGGTGTCGTCGTCGGACGGCTCGGGCGGCCGCTGCTCGTCCAGGTGGTGGCCTCGGCCCGGCGCGGGCTGGTCCTGCGACTCGCCGGGGGAGCCGTGGGTGCCCGCCAGGTGCTGTCGGGACGGTTCAAGAGGCTCCTTGCGATGCGGTGAACATCACCGAAGGTGCGGCGGAGCAATTATGGAACAATTCATCCCGCCGGTAGTCTTGCCGGTCGCTGGGTGGCGCTGTACGGACACGATGGGGCGGCACCCGACACCACCTGAAGCCGAGACGCGCCGAGACCCGGGGCGCGGGCAGCGCCGTGGCGAGGAGGCCGGGCGCCGGATTCGCCGCACGCACTTGTGAGAGGACTTGGATGCCGACTAACGACGTCCCTGATGTGAGCGTCGTCATCATCGTCTACAACGATGAGGAACGGCTCCCCCGCGCGGTCCGGTCGGTGCTCGACCAGACCCTGAACAACCTCGAAGTGATCATCGCGGACGACTGTTCGACCGATGGCACCGAGCGCGTCGCGCGTTCCCTCGAGGCCTCCGACGCCCGCGTGCGCTACGTACGGCTGGAACAGAACAGCGGCGGCTGCAGCGCCCCCCGCAACCGCGGCATCGAGGTCGCGCGCGCCCCGCACGTCATGTTCCTCGACAGCGACGACGAGCTGCCCCGTCACGCCTGCAAGAGCCTGCTCGCGGTCGCCGAGGAGACCGGCGTCGACTTCGTCACCGGTGAGGTGACCCGTCTCTTCGAGGAGACGAACACCACCGGCCTCTGGTACCCGCACCTCTTCACCGAGCGGCGGGTCGTGAACGGCATCGCCGAGCGCCCCGAGTACTTCTTCGACCACCTGTCGACGAACAAGCTCTACCGGACCGCGTTCATCCGGGACAACGCCCTCACCTTCCCCGAGGGCATCCACTACGAGGACCAGCTGTTCTCCGCGCAGGCGTTCTCGCTCGCGGAGTCCTTCGCCGTCGTCCCGTGGTCGGTCTACACCTGGCGTCTCGCGCCGGAGAGCGTCTCCATCTCCTCCAGCCGCCACAAGATCCAGAACGTGGTGGACCGCATCGGCGTCGCCCGTCTCATCGACGCCTGGTTCGAGGAGACCGGCCGCGCCGGACTGCGCGCGGAGAAGGACTACAAGTTCCTCCGCCACGACTTCCGCCTGTACCTGGGCGACCTCGTCTTCCGCGACCTCGACTGGATCGCCGAGTTCGCCGACGTGGTCAACCCGTACCTCGACGAGATCGCGGACGAGACCTTCGCCCGGCTCTCCCGCGAGGAGCGCGTCTGCATCCACCTGCTGCGCACCGGCCGCCTGGCGGAGCTCCAGGTCGCCGCCCGCCAGCTGGGCCGCCCGCAGCTCGCCCCCCGCTTCGTGACCGAGGAGGGCGAGGCCACCTACTGGGGTGCCGTCGCCCCCGCCGACGAGGCGAGCCGCACCGAGCTGGACATCAGCGAGTGGCACATGCGCCGCCAGGTCCTCACCAGCGGCCGCCTCCGCCACGAGCTGACCTCCGTGAAGATGCGCGGCCCGGTCCTGTGCCTGGAGATCCGTACGTACGACCCCGCCGGTCTGATCACCGAAGGCACCGTGGCGACGGTCAAGCTGGCCGCCCACAAGAAGCCGCTGTCCGTGCCGCTGACCCTGCGCGCCGACGGCGAGGGGCAGTACGTGTCCTCGGCCGAGCTCGACCTGCGCAAGGTGCCCGTCGGCAAGGTCGGCGTGGCGACCCGCCGGCACCCGGTCGTCGCCCTGGAGCGCGACGGCTCGCACCGCACGGACGTCCTGCTCGCCGAGTACGACCAGCCGGACTTCCGCGCCACCGTCACGTACAACAAGTTCGGCATCCACTACCTGCGCGTCAAGGCGGAGCAGAAGGGTGCCGGGCGTCTTGAGGTGACCTGGCAGCGGTCCGGCGTCCTCAAGTCGCTCGAACCGCTCGGCCCCTACGCCCGCAAGGCGAAGGCCAAGGTCGGCAAGGTCAAGAAGATCCTCGTCGGCAACGAGGGCAAGGCCACCGCCTACGACGTCGTCTCCAAGCTGCCGCGCAAGCGCAGCCTCGCCGTCTTCGAGGCGATGGAGGGCCGCGGCTACGCGGACAACCCCCGCTACATCTACGAGGAGCTCAAGCGCCGGAACCTCCCGATCGACGTGGTCTGGGTGCACTCCGGCAACCGTTCCTCCTTCCCGAAGGACGTCCCGGTCGTCAGGCGCGGCAGCTTCGCGTACGGCCGCGCGCTCGCCCGGGCCACGTACTGGGTGGACTCCCACAACCTGCCGTACCTGTACCCGAAGCCGAAGGGCACCCGGTACCTGCAGACCTGGCACGGCCAGACGTTCAAGGCGATGGGCTTCGACGTGCCGTCGCTGCGCCAGGCCTCGGCCGCCGAGCAGGAGAAGTTCCGCGCGGGTGTCGCCCGCTGGGACGCGCTGGTCTGCCCGAGCGCCGAGTTCGAGCGCACCTTCGTGCCGGCCTTCGAGGTCTCGGCCGACCTGATCCGCTCCGGCTACCCGCGCAACGACGTCCTCGTGCGCTGGGACGAGCCCGAGCAGCAGGCCCGGGTGGCCGCCGCCCGCGAGGCGCTGCACATCCCGGACGACCGCAAGGTGCTGCTGTACGCCCCGACGTTCCGCGACGCGGCCCGCCGCACCGGCCAGTCGGTCCGGGTGGACTTCGAGGCGCTGGCCCCGTACCTCTCCGACGAGTGGGTCATCGTCGTGCGGACCCACCCGTACGACAACTTCAAGATCGCCCCGGAGCTCGGCCACTTCCTGCGCGACGGGTCCACGTTCGCCGACATCAACGACCTGATGCTGCTGTCGGACGCGGTCCTCACGGACTACTCGTCGCTGATGTTCGACTACGCCAACACCGGCCGTCCGATCCTGCTCTACACGGACGACTACGAGGCCTACCGCGGCGGCGACCGCGGCACCTACTACGACCTCGAAGAGATCGCGCCCGGTCCGATGCTGACGACCACCGAGGACCTCGCGGCCGCCGTGCGGGACCTGGAGGGCGTCCAGGAACGGCACGCGCAGCGGTACGCGCGCTTCCAGGAAATGTTCTGCTCGTACGAGACCGGCCACGCCAGCAAGATGGTGGTCGACGCTTTTTTCGAAGGCGGCACCCATGACTGAGGCCTCCCCTGCCCGTAAGAACGTGTTCTTCGTCGGTATCGACGTCGACTCGATGGGCGGATCCCAGCGGGTGCTGCACACCCTGGCCCAGGGCATGGGCGAGCGCGGTCACCGGGTGGAGCTCATCGGCATCCGTCCGAGCCCCGAGCCCTTCCCGTACAACGCCGAGCGTTCGTACGAGCACACCACGCTCTACCCGGCCCCCGTCGAGCCCAAGTCGCCGGTGCGCACCGTCGGCGACCGGCTCAGCCTCGCGCGCCGCGCCGAGACCCGGCGGGCCCGGGCCGAGCGCGACCACGCGCGCGCGGAGCTGGAGCGGAAGCTCGCCCAGGTGAAGGACGGCTACATCGTCTTCGGCTCGCCGTGGGCGGTGGACTGGACGATGCCGCTGAAGTGGCGCCACCTGAAGGGCATCGGGCAGTACCACGAGTCCTTCGCGCAGGCCAAGCGCAGCGCCAACCTGTCGCTGATCCGGCGTCACTACCCGGAGCTGGAGCAGACGCTGGTCCTCTCCGAGGGCGACGCGGTCGAGTTCGTCAACCAGCGCGTGCCCAACGTGCGGGTGATGCCGAACCCGCTGCCGTTCTACCCGGACGAGAAGGCCCCGCTCGACACCCGCAAGATCGGCGCGGTCGGCCGGCTCGACCCGATCAAGCGGTACGACCGGATGATCGAGGCCTTCGCGCAGGCCCACAAGGGCCGCGAGGGCTGGGAGCTGCACCTCTTCGGCGAGGGTCCGCTGGAGGGCGAGCTGCGGCTGGCCGCCGCCGACTTCGGCGTCGCCGACCAGGTCGTCTTCCGGGGCACGGCCAAGGACATGGCGTCCGCCTACCGCGAGCTGTCGATCGTCGCGATCAGCAGTGAGCGCGAGGGCCGCCCGATGGCGCTGGCCGAGGCCGCCGCCTGCGGTGTGCCGTGCGTGAGCTTCGACGTCTCCGGCGGTGTCCGCGAGCTCGTCGCGGACGGCGTCACCGGCACCCTGGTGCCCCCGGCCGACGTGCCGGGCCTCGCCGCCGCGCTCGGCGAGCTGATGGACGACGACGCGCTGCGGCAGCGGTACGGCAGCGCCGGCCGTGAGCACGTCGCGCACCTGGCCCTGCCGCACGTCCTCGACCAGTGGGAAGCGGCGTTCGCCGAGATCGACCGCTAGAACGCCCGCGGGAACCCCGTGGAAGCACCGTCGAAGCCCCGCCCGGACCGCGTGTCCGGGCGGGGCTTTCGCGTGTGCGGACGCGCGGTCCACCGGCGCACCGGGCCCGGATCCTGGGCCTCCGGGGGGTTCCGGAGCTGTGGCTACACTGTCCGAATGACCTGGCTCATCACCGGCGGCGCCGGTTACATCGGTTCCCACGTCGTCAAAGCAATGACCGAGGGCGGCGAGCGCGTCGTCGTGGTCGACGACCTCAGCACCGGCAACCCCGCGCGCGTCCCCGAGGGCATCGTCCTGGAGCAGGGCACGGTCCTCGACCGCGCGTTCCTCGACCGGGTGCTGCGCGAGCACCAGGTCACCGGCATCGTCCACCTGGCCGGCAAGAAGCAGGTCGGCGAGTCCGTCGAGAAGCCGCTGTTCTACTACCACGAGAACGTGACGGGCCTCCAGATCATCCTCGAAGCGGCCGTCGCCGCGGGTGTGAAGAGCTTCCTCTTCTCCTCCTCCGCCTCCGTCTACGGCATGCCCGACGTGGACCTGGTCACCGAGGAGACCGAGTGCCTGCCGCTCAGCCCGTACGGCGAGACCAAGCTCGTCGGCGAGTGGATGGCGCGCGCCACCGGCCAGGCCCACGGCCTCTCCACGGCCTGCCTGCGGTACTTCAACGTGGCCGGCGCGGCCACCCCCGAGCTCGCCGACACCGGTGTCTTCAACCTGGTGCCGATGGTCTTCGAGCGCCTCGACGCCGGCGAGTCCCCGCGCATCTTCGGTGACGACTACCCGACGCCGGACGGCACCTGCATCCGCGACTACATCCACGTCGCCGACATCGCGGACGCCCACCTGGCCGCCGCCCGCGCGCTCGTCGCCGCCGGCGAGGCCGGCGAGACGGCCACGCTGACCCTGAACATCGGTCGCGGCGAGGGCGTGTCGGTACGCGAGATGGTGAACCTCATCAACGAGGTCACCGGTCACACCGTCGAGCCCCTGGTCACCCCGCGCCGCCCGGGCGACCCGGCGCGCGTGGTCGCCTCGGCCGAGCGCATCGAGTCGGAGCTGGGCTGGAAGGCGCAGCACGACGTCCGCTCCATGATCACCTCCGCCTGGGAGGGCTGGGGCGCGAACCGCGCGGCCCGCACCGCCGGCTGACGCGTCGTACACCGGCCGATCCGACGGCCCAGCGGGGTGTCCCCTTCCGGGGCACCCCGCTTCGGCGTGCCCGCGTGTCCTCAGGGGCGGTGGATCCGGTCCACGCCGTAGTAGGTGGCCGTGCACTGCGCCGCCCAGTCACGCGCGTACGTGGAGGCGAAGAGGGGTTCGCTGAGGCCGCCGATGAGGAGCGGCCGGTAGGCGACGTCGCGGGCGCCGGCCGCGACCTCGGCCCTGATCCGGGCGTTCTGGCGGTCCCAGGCCACGCTCCGCACGACCGTGGTGGTGGTCAGCTCGTGCACCGGCCGGACCAGGGCGGCGGCGCTGCCGAGGGCGACCGCGCCGGCCGCGACCAGGGCGGCGGCGCGTGCGGCGGGGCGCGGGGCGGCCAGGAGGCGCCGGCCGAGCGCGTACCCGCCCCAGGCTCCGTAGGCGCAGAGGGCGAGCAGCAGGGGGAGCAGGAAGTTCGTCCAGGTGCGGCCGTAGGTCCAGCCGGTGTCGCCGTAGCCGGTGCGGAGCCCGTACACGACGGCCAGGCTCGCCAGGAGGACCAGCGGGACCGGGAGGAGCACCACGACCCGGAGGAGCGTGCGCGGGGGGAGCCCGGGCGCGTCGGCCGGCTTGTGCCCGGGCCGGTGCGTGGTGGCGAGGGCGAGGCCGAGGAGCGCGCCGACGGCGAGGGCTCCGGCGTACGCGCCCTGGCCGCCGATCGTCTGCCAGACCCGCCACCAGTCGTGGAAGGTGTCGCCGAGCCCGGCCATCGACAGCGGCTCCTGGGGGTGCTGCTCGCGCCGCCAGCGGGCGCCGGGGGAGGTGTAGAGGAGGGCGAGGCCGACGGTGAGGCCGAGGCAGGCGGCCGCGCACCAGGTGGAGACGTACCGGTCGGCGGCCCAGCCGAGCCGGGGCAGACAGACGATGCCGGCGGTGGCCGCGAGCAGCCCGGCCACCAGGGTGAACGGTTCGCTGAGCATGCCGAGCGCCACCCCGGTCACCAGTGCGGACCCCACGGCCGCGCCCCTGGCCCAGCGGGGGCCGCCGCGCGCGGCCCCGACGGCGGCGAGCACGACCCAGAGGGCGATCACGCTCGGCAGGGTGTGGGAGATGGTCGCCGGAGCCCAGAGCAGCACCTGGTAGGAGCGGGTTCCGGCGAAGAAGAGCAGGGCGGAGAGCAGCGCGGAGGCGGCCGCGAGCAGCACGGCGGGCGGCCGGGGGAGGCGCAGGGCGCGCAGGGCCGCGCGGCCGAGGAAGAAGAGCCCGCAGCCGAGCGCGACGACGAGGACGGCGGGCAGCAGCTTCGGACCGCGCATGCCGTCGGTGTAGATCAGGCCGGTCAGGAAGGCGTTGGTGACGCGGCCGTTCTGGGTGCCGTAGAAGTCCGCGGTGATGCCGAGGACGCCCATGTCGCGGGTCTTCCAGAGGGCGCACCAGTCGTCGGAGGTGGGGCGCACGTAGAGGCCGAGGAAGGCTCCGACCGCGAGCAGGGCCGCCGCGCCGGCCGCGACGAGGAGCGCGACCCCGGAGGCCGCCCGCCGCAGGGCGCCGCCTTCTGAGCCGCCGTCGCCGTCGGTGTCCTCGCCGTCCTCCCGCGTCCGTGCGTCACCGTGCTCCGAGATGGTCCTGCTCAACGGTCATCGCTCCAGCCGGCCACCATGCGTGGCGCGTCGTCCTAATGGGTGACGAATGGGTGAAAATGCCACGTATATCAATATCTTCCCCGCATGCTTTGCTGCATGGACGACATGCCGACCGGGGGCGGTCACTCGGGCGACGCCCGGTCGTCACCGCCTCTCCGTACCGTGGCCGAGCTGCTCGAAGGAAAGCTCGGTGGCGGTCCTTCAGGACGTACTCTCGCCCATCCCTCTGGAGTGACCGTTCCATGACCAGGCTTTCCGTCGTCGTCCCCTGCTTCAACGAGGAGGACGTCGTCGAGCGGTTCGACGCCCGCATGCGACAGGTGCTCGACACCCTCCCGGTCGGCTACGAGATCTGTTACGTCGACGACGGCAGCTCCGACGGAACGCTGGGGAAACTGCGCGAGATCGCCGCCCGGCACCCGCACCGCACCCAGTACGCCTCCTTCAGCCGCAACTTCGGCAAGGAGGCCGCCATGCTCGCCGGCCTCCGCAAGTCCACCGGCGACGCCGTCGTCATCATGGACGCCGACCTCCAGCACCCGCCCGAGCTGCTCGCCCGGATGCTCGACCTCTACCACCAGGGCCACGACCAGGTCATCGCGCGGCGGAGCCGGGAAGGCGACAAGAAGCTCCGCTCGGCGCTCAGTCGCGTCTACTACCGGGCCGTGAACCGCTGGGTCGACGTGGAACTCGCCGACGGCGTGGGGGACTTCCGGCTGCTCTCCCGGCCCGCCGTCGACGCCCTGCTGTCGCTGCCCGAGTACAACCGCTTCTCCAAGGGGCTGTTCTCCTGGATCGGCTTCGACACCGTCAGCTTCGACTACCAGAACGCCGCGCGCGAGGGCGGCGAGACGAAGTGGAAGTTCAGCTCCCTGCTCAACTACGGCATGGACGGGCTGATCTCCTTCAACAACCGTCCCCTGCGCATCGCCCTCTGGCTCGGGATGACGCTCAGCGGCCTCGCCGTGCTCTACGCGGTCTGGGTCACCGCCGCAGCCCTCACCCACGGCGTCACCGCCCCCGGTTACGTCACCCTGGTCGCGATCATCGTGGGACTCGGGGGCGTGCAGATGGTGATGCTGGGACTGATCGGCGAGTACATCGGGCGCATCTACTACGAGACCAAGCGCCGGCCGCACTTCCTCGTCAAGGAGACCCACCGCTCCTTCGGCCGCGCGGCCGCCGAGCGCGCCGCCGCCGAGCGCATCCGCGTCGTCACCGCCGACCGGGAGCGCTGATGGCGGCGTCCGGAAACGGCACCCGGCCGGACCCGGCGGGGGCTGCGCGGCCGCAGCCGGACCCGGTGGGGGCTCCGCGGTCTTCCGGGCGGGCGCGGCTCGCGCAGATAGTCCGGTTCGCGCTGGTCGGCGGGGTCAACACCGGCACGTTCTTCGGCTGCTACCTGCTGCTGCACCCGTGGATGCCGTACTTCGCCGCGTACTCCCTCGCCTTCGTCCTCAGCATGATCGGCTCCTTCTTCCTCAACACCTACTTCACCTACCGCACCCGGCCCACCTGGAAGAAGTTCGCCCTCTTCCCGCTCACCAACCTCACCAACTACCTGGTGCAGAGCGTCGGTCTGTACGCGCTGGTCACCTGGGCCGGAATGGACGACAGGATCGCGCCACTCGTCGCCGCCGTCGTCGCCATCCCCTTCACCTACCTCATCTCCCAGCGCATCCTGGTGCCCCGCGGCACCGGACCGGCCCCCGCGGCGCCCGGTCCGGAGAGCGAAACGGACGAGCGGCGGCCCTCCCGGCTCGCGTAGATTGCCTGGCAGCCGCGGCGGGGAGCGCGCGGCCGTGGACAGCCGGGTGAGGCCGTGAGGCCGAGTGAGGACGACGCAGGTGGCAACGCAGGTGACGGGACAGACGGACGTGACGAGGCAGTACGTGACGGAGGCCCGCAGGATCGTCGTCAAGGTCGGCTCCTCCTCGCTCACCACCGCGTCCGGGGGCCTCGACGCCGACCGCGTCGACGCTCTCGTCGACGTGCTCGCCAAGGTCCGCAGCGGCGGCGAGAAGGAGATCGTCCTGGTCTCCTCCGGCGCCATCGCCGCCGGCCTCGCACCCCTCGGCCTCACCCGCCGCCCCAAGGACCTCGCCCGCCAGCAGGCCGCCGCCAGCGTCGGCCAGGGCCTGCTCGTCGCCCGCTACACCGCCTCCTTCGCCCGCTACGGCGTCCGCGTCGGCCAGGTCCTCCTCACCACCGACGACACCAGCCGCCGCGCGCACTACCGCAACGCGTACCGGACCCTCGACCAGCTCCTCGCGATGGGCGCGCTGCCCGTCGTCAACGAGAACGACACCGTCGCCACCGACGAGATCCGCTTCGGCGACAACGACCGGCTCGCCGCCCTCGTCGCCCACCTCGTCCGCGCCGACCTGCTCGTCCTCCTCTCCGACGTCGACGGGCTCTACGACGGCGACCCGGCCAAGCCCGGCACCTCGCGGATCGCGCAGGTCGCGGGACCCGCCGACATCGCCCACGTCGAGATCGGCTCCGCGGGCAAGGCCGGCGTCGGCACCGGCGGCATGGTCACCAAGGTCGAGGCCGCCCGCATCGCCGCCGCCGCGGGCATCCCCGTCGTCCTCACCTCCGCGAGCCGCGCCGCCGACGCCCTCGCCGGCCGGGACACCGGCACGTACTTCCACGCCACCGGACGCCGCTCCGCCGACCGGCTCCTCTGGCTCGCCCACGCCTCCACCCCGCAGGGCTCCCTCACCCTCGACGACGGAGCCGTGCGCGCCGTGGTCGAGGGCAAGAAGTCCCTGCTCGCGGCCGGTGTCGCCGCCGTCGAGGGCGACTTCGTGGCCGGCGACCCCGTCGAGCTGCGCGACACCGCGGGGCGCGCCGTCGCCCGCGGCCTCGTCAACTTCGACGCCAAGGAACTCCCCCGGATGCTCGGCCGGTCCACCCGCGAACTGGCCGGAGATCTCGGACCCGAGTACGAACGCGAGGTCGTGCACCGCGACGACCTGGTCGTCATCGCCTGACCGCCGCACCCCCGGTCGACCGCCCCACGCCGAAACGGCTGAAAGTCTGGCCATCCGGAAGGGACGTTTACCAAAACCGCCCCATCTGCCGCCTCGGGCTGGTCAACTTTGTCTCGGGGGTAAGACAAGGCGGGGTACAGCACCACACGCATCACACAGGAGGCCGCCGGTGAGACGAGCGCGCCCAGGGGCACCGCCCCGCGGGTCCGCCGAACGCGCCCTGACCAGTGTCGAGGCCGGAGCCGACTTCGACGAGGTACGGGACAGGTCAGCGGACAGGAAGACCGAGACCACCACCGAGACACGTGAGGCACGCGAGACGCGTGAGGCACGCGCCAAGGAACAGCCCGAGTCCAAGCTCTGGCACATCACCCTCAGCGTCTCCGGCGTGGAGTCACCGCTGAAGGAGGTACGACGCGGGCTCGAACAGCTCGCCCACGACCACCCCTTCCTGCTGACCAGCCGCTACGCCAACGACCACGCCGAGATCCGGTACTGGGAGGAGGCCCGCGACCTGCACGACGCCGCGGCCGTCGCCCTGCGCCTCTGGGGCGAGCACCGCCAGACCGCCAAGCTGCCGCCCTGGGAGATCGTCGGCCTCGAGGTCATCGACCGTGAGACCTACCACCAGCGGATCGCGGAGGGCTACGGCCCGCCGCCGGCCGCCCCGGTCGGCGTCCACCCCTACTGAGCGGCACCGGGAGGGCCCGGAGCGCCGCCGCGGAACCGCGCCGGGGCACGTCTCGGAGTGCGGGATACGTGAGGGATGTCCGCAGGGGTGCCAGTACCCTGCGGGCATGACCTCGCTCACGCCCCTCGACAACCTCTCCCCGGTCGCCCGGGCCGCCTACCGGGCCCGTGGCGCCGCCGCCGAAATCGCGCCACTCCCGCGCTCGGCCAAGGACGACGCCCTGCTGGCGATCGCGGACGCCCTCGAAGTCCGCACCGCCGAGATCGTCGAGGCCAACGCCGAGGACATCGCCAAGGCCCGCGAAGCCGGGACCAGCGAGGCCATCATCGACCGGCTCACCCTCACCCCCGAGCGCGTCAGGGCCATCGCCGCCGACGTCCGCGACGTCGCCGCGCTGCCCGACCCCGTCGGCGAGGTCGTCCGCGGCTCGACCCTCCCCAACGGCATCGACCTGCGCCAGGTCCGCGTCCCGCTCGGCGTCGTCGGCATCATCTACGAGGCCCGGCCCAACGTCACGGTCGACGCCGCCGCCCTCTGCCTCAAGTCCGGAAACGCCGTCCTGCTCCGCGGCTCCTCCTCCGCGTACGCCTCCAACACCGCCCTGGTGACCGTGCTGCGCGACGCCGTCGGCGGCGCCGGCCTGCCCGCCGACGCCATCCAGCTGGTCCCCGGCGAGTCCCGCGAGTCGGTCCGCGAGCTGATGCGCGCCCGCGGCCTCGTCGACGTCCTCATCCCGCGCGGCGGCGCCTCCCTCATCCGGACGGTCGTCGAGGAGTCCACCGTCCCGGTCATCGAGACCGGCACCGGCAACTGCCACGTCTACGTCGACGCCCAGACCGACCTCGACATGGCCGTCGAGATCCTGATCAACTCCAAGGCCTCCCGGGTCAGCGTCTGCAACTCCGCCGAGACCCTCCTCGTCCACCAGGACGTCGCCGCCGCCTTCCTGCCCAAGGCGCTCGCCGCCCTCGCCGAGGCCGGCGTCACCGTCCACGCCGACGAGCGCGTCCTCGCCCTCTCCGAGGGCTCCAAGGCCACCGTCGTCCCGGCCACCGCCGAGGACTGGGAGACCGAGTACCTCTCGTACGACATCGCCGCCGCCGTCGTCGACTCCCTCGACAAGGCCGTCGAGCACATCCGGATGTGGTCCTCCGGTCACACCGAGGCGATCGTCACCACCTCGCAGGCCGCGGCGCGCCGTTTCACCCAGCTGGTCGACTCGACCACGGTCGCCGTGAACGCCTCCACCCGGTTCACGGACGGCGGACAGTTCGGCTTCGGCGCCGAGATCGGCATCTCCACCCAGAAGCTGCACGCCCGGGGCCCCATGGGCCTTCCGGAGCTGACGTCGACCAAGTACATCGTCACCGGTGACGGTCACGTCCGGTAACACCTCCTTTCGGTACGGGGAGGGACGGGCGGGGAGGCTTCGCACTCTCCCTGCCCAAAACCACCTCGCGGGTCTACTCTGAATCCGTGCCGGACGACGTGGGGGGCAAGCCGTTCCAGGACGGCCAGGACCCCGATGACCGTGTCGACCGCGGAGGCGCCGACGAGGTCTACGCCGCCGTGGTGTTCGACGAGGACTTCGTCAGGGCCGCCACGATCCACGAGCCGACGGCGGTGGAGCGGCTCCTCGCCGCCGCCCAGGCCCGCGCGGAGGCCGAGGCGGCCCGTGCCCGCGCCGGGATCGGAGCGGCCGACGACGACCCCTACGAGGACGGCCACGACCCGGTCGGCCTCACCTACGAACCCGACGACGTCGGCGACGACGCCAGCCCCTACGGGCGCCACGGCGGGGCCCTGCGTCCCTACCGGGGCAGCGCCCGCTGGCACCGCCCGGTGGCCTGGATCCTCGCCCTCGTGATGGGCATCGGCATGGTCGCCCTCGCCTTCAGCGCCGTCTACCGGGGCGCCGCCGCCAACCGCGAGGACCAGGTCCCGCCGCCGGCCACCACCGGCGTCGACACCCCCAAGCCGCTCCCGGCCCCGCCCGCGGCCGCCGTCCCCGCGGCCGTCGCCCCCGCTCCGGCCGCCCCCTCGCCCGTGGTCCAGGCGCCCCCGGTCAGGTAGGCCGCGCCCACCCGTACGGCCCGACGGCGGAATTCTTCCGAACTTGTCGTGTACCTGGGCGTTTACCGAAGGCCCCGCCGACCTACCCTGAAGGTATGGCAGGCCGTGGCGACCCGCCTGAGGGGACGCCCGAGGGGTTCCCCGGCGGTGGTGAGGACGAGTACCGAGCCGTCGTCTTCGACGAGGCGTTCGTCCGTGCTGCCCGCCTCCAGGAGTACTCGGCCCAGGAGCGGATGGGCGAGCACGCCCGGGCCGTCCGGAGCCGTCCCTCCGCCTGGGAGAGCCGCAGCGGCTCCCGTCAGGCGGCCCTGCTGGTCCTGCTGATCCTCCTCGCCTTCGGCACCGCCATCTACCTGGGCGTCCGCAACCCCTACCAGCCCCCCATCGACCAGCGCGCCGAACCGCTGCGCACCACGGTGGTCCCGCTCGCCCCCCAGGGCGTCGTCCCGGGCGGCGAGCCGGCGCGTCTCTTCGCCCACAGCCCGGCCGCCGAGTACCGCTCCGGTGCCGCCGGCATCAACCTGCCCGTCGCCGGACGGACCTCCCACTTCGCCGAGAGCCAGGTCGTCACCGCCCTCGGCATCGCCAAGGACTACCTGGTGGCCTCCTCCCTGGAGCCGGACGTCCTGTCCGGGGCCACCGTCCGGCCCGCCCGGCTGCTGCTCGACCCGGACCAGCTGGAGCAGTTCGACCGGAGCGTCGAGTCACCCGCCGACGACGGCCGTCACGCCCTCGCCGGCTGGCTCGTCCGCTTCGACCCCACGCAGGCCGTCCTCGCCGATCCCACCGCCCGCGTGCAGGGCACCCTCCGCTTCGAGGAGACCGGCCCCGACACACTGGACGTCACCGCGGACCACACGTACACCTACGCCCTCCGGCCGGCCGTCCAGGGCGCGGGTCCGGTCGCCGCGGCCTCGCTCTTCACCGTCCACCGGCAGGTGCACTTCCGCTTCGACCGCGACGACCTGCGGACGCACCGGGCCGAGCTGCTGACCAGCACCGTGGAGGCCGGCCCCCAGGCGTGCGGCGCCGACACCACCGGCTCGCTGAAACCGCTCCTGGCAGGCGCGCGGGTCCCCGCCACGGGCGGCGGCCCGGCGGTCACCGACCCGTACGCCACGAGCCGGCCCGCCGCCCCCGCGCTCTGCGGGGCCCTCGCGCCGAGCGCTCAGCCCTCGCTCTGACCGTCCGGCGTTCCGGTCGGGTCGCTGTCGTCCCCGGCGTCCGGCTTCTTCGGAGCCTGACCGGAACCGAAGCGGTTGCGCAGCCGGCCGCCCAGGTCGCCCGCCAGGTCACCGGCGCCGCCGGCTATGTCCCCGACCAGCTTCAACAACGGATCCTTGCTCGTCCGCACGGTCTCCGCGTAGTGCCCGGCCGACTCGCGGAAGGAGTCCGTCACCGAGGTGTCCTTGTCCTCCGAGCGCTTCGGGAAGTGCCCGTCCATGATCCGCTGGAAGTCGCGGCTCTCCGACCACTTCTTCAGCTCCGACGCGCGGACGGTGGTGAAGGGGTGCGAACGCGGCAGCACGTTGAGGATCTTCAGGACCGAGTCCCGCAGGTCACCGGACTTCTCGTACTCGTCGGCCTGGGCGAGGAACGCGTCCACGTTCATCTCGTGCAGGTGGTTGCCGCCCGCGATCTTCATCAGGCCGCGCATCGAGGCCTGGACGTCCTGCCCGACCAGCAGGCCGGCCCGGTCCGCGGAGAGCTCCGACTTGCGGAACCACTCGCGCAGCGCCGTCACGATCGCCATGATCGCGACGTTCCCCAGCGGGATCCAGGCGACCTTGAGCGCGAGACTCGTGAGGAAGAGCAGGATGGTGCGGTAGACGGCGTGGCCGGACAGGGCGTGGCCGACCTCGTGGCCGACGACCGCCCGCATCTCCTCCTCGTCGAGGAGCTCCACCAGGCCGGTGGTGAGCACGATGATCGGCTCGTCGAGGCCGATGCACATCGCGTTGGGCTTCGGGTCCTGCGTCACGTACATCGGCGGGACCTTCTCCAGGTCCAGGATGTAACAGGCGTCCCGCAGCATGTCGTTGAGATGGCCGAACTGCGCGTCGCTCACCCGGACGGAGTCCGAGAGGAAGAGGAGTCGCAGGCTGCGCTCGGGCAGCAGGCCGCTGAGCGCCTTGAAGACCGTGTCGAAGCCGCTGAGCTTCCGCAGGGCCACCAGGGCCGAGCGGTCCGCCGGATGTTCGTAGGCCCGCGAGGAGATGCCCGGGAACCGCTTGCGCTGCCTGCTCGGCACGTTCCCCTGGTCGTTCTCGGTCATGGATGCCCCCTGTTCGTACGAGTCGGTGCTCGTCCCCCTGACTGAACCCAGCCTAGGCGCTGGCGTTACCGTGTGCCGGGGCCTGTGGATAACTCGGGCACCGAGGACGACCTAGGAGCACGACCGACATGCCGGACACCGTGGACGCCGCCGCCTCCCTGCTCGCAAGCACCGCCCCGCAGGGGCTCGGCGACACGCTGCGCGTCGTGCTGCTCGTCTCGCTCGTGGGCGGCGCCCTGCTCGCCTGGTTCCTGCTGCGCGGCTACCGGAGCGAGGACACGGACACCGCCGACACGGCCGACACGGCCGGCGGACCCGCCGGTGGGACGGACCGCGACACGGACCGTGACGCCAACGCCTGAGTCGGCGTGAGCGGGCCGGGACGGCCCGCATACGATGTGCGCGAAGTCTCCGCTCCCATCCCCGATCGATAGGTCTGCCGAAGATGAGCCTCCACAGCACCGCCGCCCACCTGGTCACCCTCGCCGAGGGCTCCGAGCACGGCGGCGGCAACCACGAAAGCCTCAGCCCCTACCTCACCGGCTTCGGCGCCTTCGGTGCCCTGCTCCTGCTGCTGTGGATCACCACTCGCTTCAACCGCGACCGCTGATCCGGCGACCACCGAACCGGCGTCCGCTGCCGTGCCAGTAGGCTCTGCACGCATGGGAGAGCAGGAAGTGCCTACTGGCGGGCGCGGGAAGCGCCGAGTCGGTGTGATGGGCGGAACCTTCGACCCGATCCACCACGGACACCTGGTGGCGGCGAGCGAGGTGGCCGCCCTGTTCCACCTGGACGAGGTGGTGTTCGTACCGACCGGGGAGCCGTGGCAGAAGAGCCACAAGGTGGTCTCGGCGGCCGAGGACCGGTATCTGATGACCGTCATCGCCACGGCGTCCAACCCGCAGTTCTCGGTCAGCCGCATCGACATCGACCGCGGCGGCGCGACGTACACCATCGACACCCTGCGGGACCTGCGCTCTCTCAACAGCGACTCGGACCTCTTCTTCATCACCGGGGCCGACGCGCTGTCGCAGATCCTCACCTGGCGCGACGCCGAGGAACTCTTCTCGCTCGCCCACTTCATCGGCGTCACCCGGCCGGGTCACGACCTCACCGACGACGGACTGCCCAAGGGCGGGGTCTCGCTGGTCGAGGTCCCCGCGCTCGCCATCTCCTCCACCGACTGCCGGGCGAGGGTCGCGCAGGGGGACCCCGTCTGGTACCTGGTTCCGGACGGCGTGGTGCGCTACATCGACAAGCGCCAGCTGTACCGCGGCGAGTGAGCTTCGGGGAGGGGCACCGGTGAACGATCAGCAGCATCCGTACGACCCGTACTATCCGCAGCAGCCGCAGCTCATCGGCTACGACGAGTACGGGCAGCCGGTGTACCAGCAGCCCGCGCAGCAGCAGTACGACCCGTACGCCGGGCAGCAGCAGGGGTACGGGTACGACCCCTACGCCCAGGCCCAGCATCAGCAGCAGCCGCAGGCACAGCAGCCGCCTCAGCAGCCCCAGCAGCAGTCGTACGACCCGTACGGGCAGCAGGGTTACGCCTACCCGGCGGCGCCGACGGCCCCGATGGCTCCGACGGCTTATGACACCGGGCAGCAGTGGGCCGCGCAGGCCGACCCGGCACAGGCGCAGGCCCAGGCCCCGGCGCAGGCCGCTCCGGTCGCCCCCGCCCAGCCGGCGGCGCCCGTCGCGGCCCCGCCCGGCGTTCCCGGGCAGCGGCCCGCCCCGGCACGGCAGGGGGACGAGGACCGGGAGTACCGCACCGAGCAGTTCTCCTTCATCGAGGAGCCCGACGAGGACTCCGAGGACGTCATCGACTGGCTCAAGTTCACCGAGAGCCGCTCCGAGCGGCGCGAGGAGGCCAGGCGGCGCGGCCGCAACCGGGTCATCGCGCTCGTCGTCGTCCTCGCGCTCGCCGTCGCCGGCGGCGTCGGCTACCTCTGGTCCGAGGGCATGCTCCCCGGGACGTCCGCCCCGGAGCAGAAGGGGAACACGGCGACCGGTCCGCAGAAGCGGGACACGATCGTCGTCCACCTCCACGACCTCAAGAGCGGCGGCACCTCCACCGCCCTCCTGGTGGACAACACGACCACCCGCCAGGGCACCACGATCCTGCTCCCCAACTCCGTCGTCGTCGCCGACGACGAGGGGACCGCGACCACCCTCGGCAAGTCGGTCGACGAGGACGGCTCCGGCGGCACCCGGGAGGCGATCGACAACCTCCTCGGGACGAAGATCACCGGCACCTGGCGGCTGGACACCCCGTTCCTCGAGAACCTCGTCGAGGCCGTCAGCAGCATCGAGACCGACACCGACACGGACGTCCCCGACACCAAGAAGGGCGCCGAGCCGCTCGTCAGGAAGGGCG
The DNA here is from genome assembly GCF_055603625.1 of Streptomyces sp. NPDC037273. Lineage (NCBI taxonomy): Bacteria > Bacillati > Actinomycetota > Actinomycetes > Kitasatosporales > Streptomycetaceae > Streptomyces > Streptomyces sp. NPDC037273. The sequence goes on along the minus strand of NZ_JBVJVO010000007.1, from coordinate 179,807 downwards.
AGAAGCAGACGCTGAACGGCCGCGCCGCCGTCGCCTACGCCACCTACCGGGCACCCGGCGAGGCCGAGGCCAAGCAGCTCCAGCGCTTCGGCCAGGTCCTGTACGGCGTGCTGCGCAAGATCTCCTCCGACCCCGAGGTCGCCCTGGTCACCGTCGAGACCCTCCAGCAGATCCTCGACCCCTCGCTGCCCGAGAAGGACCTCGCGGCCTCCCTCGCCAAGCTCGCCGAACACGCCAAGATCGGCGACTACAAGACCGCCCTGCTCCCGGTCGGCCAGGACGGCACGCTGACCGAGAGCGCCAGTGCGGGTGTGGTGAAGGACATCCTCGGCGGCAAGGTCACCGCTCCCGAGGCGGGCGACGTGCCCCGCGTCTCGGTGCGGGACGGCTCCGGCAAGCAGGCCACCGAGGCCGCCCGGGTCGTCCTGATCAACGGCGGCTACGCCTTCGTGGGCGGCAGCACCGGGGAAACCCAGGCGAAGTCGCAGGTCGTCTACGGTGACGAGGCCCAGAAGGCGACGGCGGTCGAGGTGGCCAAGACCCTCGGCCTGCCGGCCGGCGCGGTCACCAAGGGCAAGCCGGTGGGAGCGGCCGCGATCACCGTGATCCTCGGCCAGGACTACAAGATCCCCGGGGGCTCGTAGCGGCGCTCCGGAAATCGTTGGCGGGGGCGTCGGCGGTCCGTGAGACCCTGGAGGGGTACTGGACCGCCGACGAAAGCCTGCTTGTGACCGCCACGGACCGTTCCATCGAGCTCGTCAACGCTGCCGCCCAGGCGGCCGCAGACCGGCTCGCGCACGACATCATCGCGTACGACGTCAGCGACGTGCTGTCGATCACCGACGCCTTCCTGCTCGCCTCCGCGCCCAACGACCGCCAGGTCAAGTCGATCGTCGACGAGATCGAGGAGCGCCTGAACAAGGACCTCGGCGCCAAGCCGGTCCGCCGCGAGGGCGACCGCGACGCGCGCTGGATCCTCCTGGACTACGTCGACATCGTCATCCACGTTCAGCACAGCGAGGAGCGTGTCTTCTACGCCCTGGAGCGGCTGTGGAAGGACTGCCCCGAGCTGCCGCTTCCCGAGGACGCGGAGAAGACCCGCGGCAAGGGTGCCGAGCACGCCGCCCTCACCGGTGTCGACCTCTCCCAGCACGCCGCCGGCCTGCCCGACGAGGTGGACGGTGAGCTGAGCTGAGCACCACCAAGGGCGGCAGCGGCCGCCGCATCGTCCTCTGGCGTCACGGCCAGACCTCGTGGAATCTGGAGCGCCGCTTCCAGGGCTCGACCGACATCGAGCTGACGGAGGCGGGCGTCGCCCAGGCCCGCCGGGCCGCCCGGCTGCTCGCCGCGCTGCAGCCGGACGCCATCGTGGCCTCCGACCTGAAGCGGGCGGCGGCCACCGCCGCCGAGCTCGCCACGCTCACCGGCCACGCCGTCGTCCACGACCCCGCGCTGCGCGAGACGTACGCGGGGGAGTGGCAGGGGCTGACCCACGACGAGATCGTGGCGCGGTACGGCGAGCAGTACGCGGCCTGGAAGCGCGGCGAGCCCGTGCGCCGGGGCGGCGGCGAGCTGGAGACCGAGGTGGCCGACCGGGCCGCCCCGGTGGTTCTCGGCCACGCGGACAAGCTGCCCGAGGACGGCACCCTCGTCGTGGTGAGCCACGGCGGAACCATCCGCACCACGATCGGCCGGCTCCTCGGCCTCGAGGCGCGGCACTGGGAGAGTCTGGGTGGCCTCTCCAACTGCTGCTGGTCCGTCCTCGGCGAGGGCGCCCGCGGCTGGCGACTGACGGAGCACAACGCCGGGACGCTGCCCGAGCCGGTCCTCGGCGACGACGACTGAGACCCGTGGCCGGGCCTGCCGGACCCGGATTTCACTTTCCGGCAGGTCACAGGCTAGAGTTCTTCTTGTTCGGAGCGCGCAGCGCGAAGAACGGAAGAACACGAGGGGCTATAGCTCAGTTGGTAGAGCGCCTGCATGGCATGCAGGAGGTCAGGAGTTCAATTCTCCTTAGCTCCACAGTCACCGAATCCCGTCCCCGCCAGGGGGCGGGATTCGTCGTTGTGCCCCCGATTGCCGTTACGGCTCCGCTCGCTGTGACGCCGCCCACCGTCAGGACTCCGCGCGCAGGCGCTCGATTCTGAGCCGGCTCTCCTCGTCGTTCGGCGTGTAGGTGACGATCCGGCACTCCGGCATCCCGTTCACGGAGAGGGAGACCGAGGTCAACCGGACCTCGCCCACCCGCTCGTGACGGAAGGTCTTCACCCGGGTCCCCGGCGGGACCACGTCGCCGCTCCGCCAGAGCCGGGCGAACTCCGGACTGGCCTCGGCGAGGAGCCGTACGAACTCCTCCCAGGCGGGCTCGCCCACGTGGCGTCCGTACGCGCCGCGCAGCTGGGCCACCATCAGCGGCAGCTCCCGCTTCCGGTCGACCACCGGACATCGGGGGTCCGGGACGCTGAAGAGCGCCCACAGCACGTTGCGCACGCCGAACGGGCCGGTGTCCATCACCCGCTCGTCCTGCATCAGCAGCCGCTCGTACACGACGTTGGTCGCGAGGACGTCGTACCGCGCGTTGTAGAGCACCGCGGGGTGGGGGACCAGGGCGTCGAGGATGCCCTGGAGCTCGGGGCTGACCACCTCGGGGTCCTCGGCGGCCCGGTCGGGCGCGTACGGCACTTCGGCGAGGTGGTAGAGGTGCTCGCGCTCGGGCCGGTCCAGCCGGAGGGTGCGGGCCACCGCGTCGAGCACCTGCGCCGAGGCGTTGATCGGCCGCCCCTGTTCCAGCCAGGTGTACCAGGTCACGCCGACCCCGGAGAGATGGGCGACCTCCTCGCGGCGCAGCCCGGGCGTGCGACGGCGGAGGCCCGGTGGCATCCCGACGTCCTCCGGTGTCACCCTGGCCCGGCGACTGCGCAGGAACGCGGCCAGTTCCGGCCGTCGGCGCCGCTGTGTCGGTGCTGCTGCCACAATCGTCACACCCCCATGGTCGAGTCCCCGTGCCGCCGCTGCCAGGTGCTGTCAGTACCAGCATCAGCGGGCTCTCGTTACCCGTATCGGATCGCCGTCACGCTCGACGCATGACCCCGACCACGACACGTCCCGCACTCAGTAAAGACCGTGGCACCGACAACCGCCCCGGACTACTGCTCGGAGTGGTGCTCGCCGCCCAGTTCATGGCGCTCCTCGACGTCTTCATCGTCAACGTCGCCGCCCCCACGATCCGCACCGAACTCGCCGCGTCCGGGTCCGCGCTCCAGCTCGTCATCGCCGGATACACCATCGCCTACGCGGTGTTGCTGATCACCGGAGCCCGCCTCGGCGACCTGCTCGGGCACCGCCGCATGTACCTCGGCGGCCTGGCCCTCTTCACCGCCGCCTCCCTCGCCTGCGGACTCGCCGCCGGAACAGGCCAGTTGATCGCCTTCCGGCTGGTCCAGGGCGCCGGCTCGGCCCTGATGATCCCTCAGGTGCTCAGCCTCATCCAGCGCAACTTCACCGGCGAACACCGGGTCCGCGCCCTCGGCGCCTACTCCGCGGTCCTGGCCACCGGCGCCGCCGCCGGCCAGGTCGTCGGCGGCGTCCTGGTGAGCGCCGACCTGTTCGGCACCGGCTGGCGGCCGGTCTTCCTCGTCAACGTCCCCATCGGGCTGGCCCTGCTCGTCCTCGGCACCAGGTTCCTGCCCGGGGACGCCCACACAGGTCCCACGCGTGCGCGTGCCCTCGACGTGCCCGGCCTGCTCCTGCTCGCCGCCGCCGTGTCCCTGTTGACCGTCCCCCTGGTCCTCGGCCAGGAGCAGGACTGGCCGCTGTGGTCCTGGCTCTCGCTCGGCGGCTCGCCGGTGTTCCTCGCCGCCTTCGGCACGTACGAGTCGCGGCTCGCCCGCCGCGGCGGCGCACCGCTCATCGCCCCGAGGGTCCTGCGCGTCCCCGGCATCGGACGGGCCGCCCTGTGGATCACCGTGGCGATGGGCGTCAACGCCGGGTTCCTGTTCACCCTCACCCTGCACCTGCAGGGCGGGCTCGGACACAGCGCCCTGCGCGCCGGACTCACCTTCGGTCCCGCCGCCGTCGTCTTCGGTGCCGTCGGGCTGACCTGGCGGCGCTGGCCGGCCGCGCTGCACCGCGCACTGGTCCCGGGCGGATTCCTGCTCGCGGCCGTGTCCGCCCTCGCCCTCGGCCGGGTGCTCGCGGACGGCACCTCGGGCGGCTGGGGGCTCTACCCGGCCCTGGGCGCGCTGGGAGCGGGCATCGCGCTGGCCTTCAGCCCGGCCCTGACCGGCGCGCTGGCCACCGTACGGCCCGAGGACGCGGCCGACGCCAGCGGTCTGCTCGCCACCGTCACCCAGCTCGGGCAGCTCATCGGCGTCGCCACCTTCGGCACGCTCTTCCTCGGCCGGCTCGCCGGTCCCGGAGCGCAGAGTTCCGCCGACGCGCTCTGGGTGACCACCCTCGCCCTGGCCGCCGCCTCGGTCATGGGCGCGGCCTCGGCGGTGCTGCCGCGCCGAGCACGCTGACCCTCTTGCGGGGCCATGGCAGAATCGGACGGCCGGAGGGGGACGAGGCTCCGGACGGGAGGGTGACCCACGTGCTCGGCGACAACGGCGGGGCGTCCAATGGGTGTACGGCCTGCGGCCACGGCTGGAGCTGATCGATGGGTGCACACAGGCGGAAATGCGACTGGTGCGGCAGCGGCACGCCCATCGTGCGCGACATGGACCCCGTCAACACCGGGTTCCAGTACTGGTGCGAGGAGTGCGCGCGGGCGCTGATCATAAAAGGCGACCCGATCGAGACGTACCGCGAGCTCGAGGGTGAGCCGATCTACGGCCGGCTCCTGGACGAGCACTGCACCCTCAAGCGGTTCTACTCCTTCGCGACGGCCTGACGCGGCGCCGTCGCGACGGTTCTCCTCCTCCGGCGCGGTCCCCGTCGCCGCGGCCTACTTCGTCACGGCCTGCTTCCGCGGCTGCCGCGTCCGCGTCTGCGTGGGCAGTGTCGGCGTCTCCTGGCGTCGCAGCGTCAGCGCGTACCCGGCGAGCAGCGCCGTCGTCGTCAGCGGGTAGATCGCCGAGAGCAGCATCTGCCCCGCGTTCTGGTCCAGTTCGGGGCGGCCCGGGTCGTGCGGAACCCACCACAGCGCGAACGACGCGAACACCAGGGCGACCGCCCCGGTCACCAGCCACGCGCGCGTGGCGCGGTCCGCGAGCAGGATCAGCAGCGGCACGCACCAGACCCAGTGGTGGGACCACGAGATCGGGCTGATCATCAGCGCCGTGAACGCGCAGACGAGGACGGCCACCGCCTTGTCGCCCCGCACCGCGGCCCGTACCGCGAGGACCATCGCCAGACCGCCCAGGACGGCCGCGGTCACCGCCCACCACATGCCCGGGTCGTCGGTGTGCATCAGGCGCGCCAGGACGCCGCGGATGGACTGGTTGCCGGTCTCCTCGGCGAAACCGACCCGGCCGGTCTCGAACAGGGTCTGCGTCCAGAACTTGCTCGAGTCCGCCGGCAGGGCCAGCGCCACCGCGAGCGTGGTGCCCAGGAACACCCCGGTCGCCGTGACGGCCGTGCGCAGCCACTGGTTCCACCCCCGGTCCCGGCGCCACAGCAGCAGGCCCGCGGCGAGCAGCAGGACCACGAAGAGCCCCGGTGTGAGCTTCACCGCGGTCGCGAGGCCGATGCCCAGACCGGCCCAGCGGCTGCCCTCGCGGCGCGTGAGGTCCCAGAGCACCGCCACCGCTATCAGCAGGTTGATCTGGCCGTACCGCAGCGTCGTCCACACCGGCTCGCACCACACCACGGCCGCGGCGACCCAGAACGTCCTGCGCCACAGATCCGCGCGGGACAGGGACGGGCGGACCAGCTGGAGCGAGAGCTGGACCAGGGCGACGACCAGGAGCAGGTTGCCCGCGGTGCTCAGCGTCCGCATCAGCGGGACGCTCACCCAGGTCAGCGGGACGAACAGCAGGGCGGCGAAGGGCGGGTAGGTCATGCCGAGGTTCGCCGAGGTGGCGCGCATCGCGTAGAGATCGCCGCCGGCTCTGACCGTCTCGCCCTCGGCCCGGTAGACCATCACGTCGAGCATGTTCACGTGGGCGAGGCGTTGCGCCACCCAGAAGGCCGCGAACGAGAGCAGACAGACCGCCGCGGCGGTGGCCAGGGGCGACGGCCGGGCGCGGGTTTTCGAGAGCACGGAGACGGACACAGTCGGCGACCCTACCCGGCTGGTCAGAGGGGTCCCGAGAACCGATTTGGAGTTCTGCCCGGGAGCCGGTTAATGTTCTGTCTGTCGCCGCGAGGGAAACCGAAACGGAGACGGAAAACAGCAAGGGGCTATAGCTCAGTTGGTAGAGCGCCTGCATGGCATGCAGGAGGTCAGGAGTTCAATTCTCCTTAGCTCCACAGAAAAGAAGCGGGGCACCCGGATCGGGTGGGCCGCTTCTTCTTCCCCCCCCCCCCGGGGCCGGGGTGGGCCCCCCCGGCGCCCAGTTGGTGAGAGCATTGGGAGGGAGGGAAGGATAAAAGGCGTCCACTTTTCCTTACCCAAAAAAAAAAGAAGCGGCCCACCCGGGTCGGGCCCCCCGCTTCTTCGTCACCCCCTCCCGGACGCCGGTGCGGCCCCTCCGGGCCCTGCGGTACCCTGGCGCCATGCGTGCCGTACGCCTTCTGCTTACCGAGCCGCGCTGACCAGTCCCGGCGGACGACAGACAATCCGTCGGAGTCGGCGCGGCATCCCCTCCTGTGCGAGGGGATTTTTCGTTTCGGGCTGACCAGCGGCCGAGGGCAGAGACGATCGATGGAGCTTCAAGGACCATGACCGAGATCAATACGGCCGCCGAGACGGCGGCCCCGCATCGCTACACGGCAGCCATGGCCGCCGACATCGAGGCACGCTGGCAGGACTTCTGGGACGCCGAGGGCACCTACGAGGCGCCGAACCCCACCGGTGACCTGGCGGGTGACCCCGAGGTCGCCGCCCGGCCCAAGAAGTTCATCATGGACATGTTCCCGTACCCCTCGGGTGCGGGCCTGCACGTCGGCCACCCGCTCGGCTACATCGCCACGGACGTCTTCGCCCGCCACGCGCGCATGACCGGCCACAACGTGCTGCACACCCTGGGCTTCGACGCCTTCGGCCTGCCCGCCGAGCAGTACGCCGTGCAGACGGGCACGCACCCGCGCGTGTCCACCGAGGCCAACATGGAGAACATGAAGGTCCAGCTGCGCCGGCTGGGCCTGGGCCACGACAAGCGCCGGTCGTTCGCCACGATCGACCCGGAGTACTACAAGTGGACCCAGTGGATCTTCCTGCAGATCTTCAACGCCTGGTACGACGACGAGGCCAAGAAGGCCCGTCCGATCGCCGAGCTGATCGAGCAGTTCGAGAACGGCACCCGTGAGGTCCCGGGCACCACGCGCGCGTGGAGCGAGCTGAGCGCCGCCGAGCGCTCCGACGTCCTGGGCGAGTACCGCCTGGCGTACGCCTCCGAGGCCCCCGTCAACTGGTGCCCCGGCCTGGGCACGGTTCTGGCCAACGAGGAGGTCACCGCCGACGGTCGCTCCGAGCGCGGCAACTTCCCCGTCTTCAAGTCCAAGCTGCGCCAGTGGAACATGCGGATCACCGCCTACGCGGACCGCCTGCTGGACGACCTGGACGGCCTGGACTGGCCCGAGGCGATCAAGCTGCAGCAGCGGAACTGGATCGGCCGCTCCGAGGGCGCCCGCGTCGACTTCCAGGTCGGCGACACCGGCGCGATCACGGTCTTCACCACCCGCCAGGACACGCTGTTCGGCGCCACTTACATGGTCCTGGCGCCCGAGCACGACCTGGTCGAGAAGATCGTCCCGGCGGCCTGGCCCGAGGGCACCCACGACGTGTGGACCGGCGGACACGCCACCCCGTCCGAGGCCGTCGACGCCTACCGCAAGCAGGCCGCCTCCAAGTCCGACGTCGAGCGCCAGGCCGAGGCCAAGGACAAGACCGGCGTCTTCACCGGCGCGTACGCGACCAACCCGGTCAGCGGCGAGCAGGTCCCCGTCTTCATCGCCGACTACGTCCTGATGGGCTACGGCACCGGCGCCATCATGGCCGTCCCCGCGCACGACACCCGCGACTTCGCCTTCGCGCGCGCCTTCGAGCTGCCGATGCGCTGTGTCGTCGAGCCGAGCGACGACCGCGGCACCGACCCGTCGACCTGGGACGACGCCTTCGCCTCGTACGAGGCGAAGCTGGTCAACTCCACCAACGACCAGATCTCCCTGGACGGCCTGGGCGTCGTCGACGCCAAGGCGAAGATCACCGCCTGGCTGGCCGACCGCGGCATCGGCGAGGGCACCGTCAACTTCCGCCTGCGCGACTGGCTGTTCAGCCGCCAGCGGTACTGGGGCGAGCCCTTCCCGATCGTCTACGACGAGGACGGCGTCGCCCACTCGCTGCCCGAGTCGATGCTGCCGCTGGAGCTGCCCGAGGTCGAGGACTACTCGCCGCGCACCTTCGACCCGGACGACGCCGACACCCAGCCCGAGACCCCGCTGTCCCGCAACGAGGACTGGGTCAACGTGACCCTGGACCTCGGTGACGGCGCCGGCCCGCGCCCGTACCGCCGCGAGACCAACACCATGCCCAACTGGGCCGGCTCCTGCTGGTACGAGCTGCGCTACCTGGACCCGCACAACTCCGAGAAGCTGGTCGACCCCGCCGTCGAGCAGTACTGGATGGGCCCGCGCGAGGGCATGCCGACCGGTGGCGTCGACCTGTACGTCGGCGGCGCCGAGCACGCCGTGCTGCACCTGCTGTACGCGCGCTTCTGGTCCAAGATGCTGTTCGACCTGGGCCACATCTCCTCGGCCGAGCCGTTCCACAAGCTCTACAACCAGGGCATGATCCAGGCCTTCGTCTACCGGGACGCGCGCGGGATCGCCGTACCGGCGGCCGAGGTCGAGGAGCGCGACGGCGGCTTCTGGTACCAGGGCGAGAAGGTCAGCCGCGTCCTGGGCAAGATGGGCAAGTCCCTGAAGAACGCGGTCACCCCGGACGAGATCTGCTCCGAGTACGGCGCCGACACCCTGCGCCTGTACGAGATGGCCATGGGCCCGCTGGACGTCTCGCGTCCGTGGGACACGCGCGCGGTGGTCGGCCAGTACCGCCTGCTGCAGCGCCTGTGGCGCAACATCGTCGACGAGGCGACCGGCGAGGTCACCGTCGTCGACGACGCGCCCGACGAGGACACGCTGCGCGCCCTGCACAAGGCGATCGACGGCGTCGCCCAGGACATGGCGGCGATGCGCTTCAACACCGCCATCGCCAAGATCACCGAGCTGAACAACCACCTGACGAAGGCCGGCGGCGCGATCTCCCGGCCGGTCGCCGAGCAGCTGGTGCTGCTGGTCGCCCCGCTGGCCCCGCACATCTCCGAGGAGCTGTGGCGCCGGCTGGGTCACACCGACTCGGTCGTCCACCAGGACTTCCCGGTCGCCGACCCGGCGTACGTCGTCGACGAGACCGTGACCTGCGTCGTGCAGATCAAGGGCAAGGTCAAGGCGCGCCTGGAGGTCTCCCCGTCGATCACCGACGCGGAGCTGGAGACGCTGGCACTGGCCGACCCGCACGTCGTCGCGGCGCTGGGCGGCGCGGAGATCCGCAAGGTGATCGTGCGCGCGCCGAAGCTGGTCAACATCGTCGCAGGCTAGGGCGCATAGGGGTTTCCCCTACGGGCAGGTTGGGGGTTCCGAAGGGAACCCCCAACCTGCCCGTTCCGTTTACCGTGGAGGAACCACAGCCGTGGGGACTCGACCGACGCCGGAGGGGCGCACATGGAAGCCACGATTATCACGATCATGGCGCTGCTCTTCTTCGCCTTCGTGGCGCTCGGGGTGTTCGTGACCGTGAAGGTCGCCAAGGCGGCCAAGCGCGGCGTCGACCGCACCCTCGACCAGGCCCGGCGCACCGTCGAGGACACCACGCTGCGGGCCAAGAGCTTCGGCCAGGCCGGCGTCGCGAGCGAGCTGGCCAGGCTGCGGCTGTCGCTGCGCACCTCCATGCGCGCCACCCAGGAGGCGCTGCAGGCGGGCGCCGTCGAGGACGCCTCGCTGAAGGAGTCCCTCGAACTCTTCCAGCGGCTCAGCGCCCACGGGCTCGAACTGGACAGCGACCTCAAGCGCCTGGAGCGCGAGCCCGACCGGGCGTGGGTCTCCGGTCAGCTCCCCGAACTCGCCGCGCGGACCGAGCGGATCACCGGCTCGGCCGACGCACTGCGCCGCGCCGCCCGGGACCGGGCCCTCAAGTTCGCCGAGGACGACCTGTCGTCGCTCAGCGCCCAGATCGACGTCGAGGCGGGCGCCCTGCGCCACTGGACCGGGCCGGACGCGGCCCAGGGGACTTCGACCGCTCCCGGCGCGGCCCACGGGACTGCTTCCGGGCCCTCTGCTTCCGGTACGGCGCACGGGGCCGCTTCCGGGCCTTCCGCTTCCGGTACGGCGGCCGGTGGGGCGGCGGGCGCGACGCACGGGGGAGAGCCGTCCGCGATCACGGCGCCGGACCCCCGGCGGGCCGCCTACCCCTGGGAGAAGGCCGCCCGGCCGGAGACGACCACCTGACGGACGGCGCTCCGGGACACCGGGACGTGGTGACGACGAGGGGGGTCGGGCTGCCGTGCGGCCGCCCCGGCGGGTAACCTCCCGCTCATGTCCCGGCATGTCGCGATCGTCACCGATTCCACGGCCTATCTGCCACGCCAGACGAGGGAGCGGCACGCGATCACCACGGTCCCGCTGACCGTCGTCATCGGCGACCGCGCCCTTGAGGAGGGCACCGAGATCTCGGCCGTGGCCCTCGCCGAGGCCTTGCAGAAGCGGCGGCCCGTCACCACCTCGCGCCCGAGTCCCGAGGTGTTCGCCGCCGCCTACCGGCAGGCCGCCGAGGCCGGGGCGACGGGCATCGTCTCGCTCCACCTCTCCGCCGAGGTATCCGGGACCTATGACGCCGCCGCCCTCGCGGCGAAGGACGCGCCCGTACCCGTACGGGTCGTCGACACCCGCATGATGGGTATGGCGGTCGGCTTCTGCGCCCTGGCCGCGGCCGAGGTCGCCGAAGCGGGCGGCTCCCTCGACGAGGCCGTCGCCGCGGCCGAGAAGCGCGCCGCGGGCACCTCCGCCTACTTCTACGTCGACACCCTCGACTATCTCCGCCGAGGCGGCCGCATCGGCACTGCCCAGGCGCTCCTCGGCTCCGCCCTCGCGGTCAAGCCCCTCCTCGAACTCGACGGCGGACGCATCGAACTCCGGGAGAAGGTGCGCACGGCCTCCAAGGCCATCGCCCGCCTTGAGGAGATCGCCGTCGAACGCGCCGGCTCCGGCCCCGTCGACATCGCCGTCCACCACCTCTCCGCGCCCGAACGAGCCGCCGCCCTGGCGGACCGCCTCAGGGAGCGCGTATCCGGAGTCCAAGAACTGCACGTCAGCGAGGTCGGCGCGGTCATCGGCGCCCACACGGGACCCGGACTCCTCGCGGTGGTCGTCTCCCCGCGCTGAGACCGTCCGTCCCCCGGGAGAGTGACGGAGTTTTCCACAGCCGCCGCGCTGTCCACGGATCGGTGACGAGCGCCGCACTGACGCTCCGTGACTCCTACCGTCACGAGCATGACTCTTCGTACACGCATCGCATCGACCGCACCAGGGACCCCGGGCTCCACGGTGACCCAAGGCCCCACGGTGACCCAAGGCTCCGCAGTGCCCCTGGGCTCCACAGTGACCCACGGCTCCACGGGGCCTTCGACGAGTGGGCCCGGCCGGCCGCCCGGCTCGGACGGCCGGAGCCGCCACGGCGGAGGCGGCGGACGCGGCACGGGGCCCGGCCGGGCGCGGAGGCGCGCCCGGGTGAGGCGTGTCGCCGCGGGGCCGCCTGGTGTCGGGGCTCGGTGGCGGGGAGAGGCGATGTTCCCGGCTGCCTTGCCGGGCGGGCAGGCAAGGCAGGAATCGCAGGAATGGCGGGAACCGCGGGAATCGCAGGAGTCGACCGCGGCGCCGGAGGTGCGGGAGGAACCGGCGGCGCCGGAGCGGGGCTCGCCGGGTGGGCTGCGGGGGCGGCTGGGGGTGGCCGTCCGTGAGCGGATGCCGGTCTGGGTGCAGACGAGGTGCGGGCTCGAACCGAGGACGCTGGCCGCGCTGACGGTGCTCCTCGTCGTGGCCGCGGGGCTCGCGGGCGGTTACTTCTGGACCGGGCGGCCGGAGCGGGTGCGGGCCCCCGAGCTCGTTCGCGCCGCCCGTCCGGCGACCGCGCCCGCCGTGCCAGCCGCGCCTGCCGTACCTGCCGCGCCTGGGGTGCGCGGCGGGCTCGGTGCGAAGGCGGGGGAGGGGGCCGGGCCGGCCGGGGCGAAGGTGGTCGTCGATGTGGGCGGCAAGGTGCGAAGGCCCGGGGTGCTGACCCTGCCGGCGGGCTCGCGGGTGGCGGACGCCCTGCACGCGGCGGGTGGTGTGCGTCCGGGCGCCGATCTCACCGGGCTCAACCGGGCCCGGGTCCTGTTCGACGGCGAGCAGGTGCTCGTGGGGCTGCCGGGGGTCCCGGCCGGTGGAGGCGGTGGAGGCGGAAGCGGAGACGTGGGCGGTGGCGGCGGGTTGCCCGGGGCGCCGCTGAGCCTCAACACCGCGACGGTCGAGCAGCTCGACACCCTCCCCGGTGTCGGCCCGGTTCTCGCGCAGCACATCGTGGACCACCGTGTCGCGCACGGGGGCTTCCGCTCGGTCGCGGAGCTCCGGGAGGTCAACGGCATCGGCGAGCGTCGGTTCGCCGACCTGGAACCACTGGTCCGGCCGTGAGGGGCGAGACGGCCGCGGTGACGCCCCTTCCGGCTTCTGTGGCTTCGGTGGCCGAGGGGCCGGTGGATCTCCGGCTCGTGCCGCTCGCGATGGCGGCGTGGGTGGCGGCCGCCTGCGGATGGGGTGTTTCGGGGTGGTGGGCGGTGACGGGGGTCGCGGTGTGCGTGCTCGGGGCCGTGGTCCTGCTGGGGCCGGCGATGGCTCGGCGGTGGCGGTTGGGGGTGACGGTGTGGGCGGGGGTGTTGTTGTGTGCGGCGGCGGGGGCCGCGTCGGCGGGGCTGCATGCGGCGGACCTGCGGCGGGGGCCGGTGCCGGGGTTGGCGGGGGAGCAGGCGCGGGTGCGGGTGGAGGTGACGGTGACGTCCGATCCACGGCTCACCAGGCCCCGGGTGCGGGGGAACGCGATGGCGCCGGTCTCGGTGGTCCTGGACGGGGAGGTGGTCCGGGTCGAGCGGGCGGACGGATCGGTGTACCGGACGCGCGCGCCGGTGCTGGTGATCGTGCCGCCGGGGGAGGGGCGGGGCGAATGGCTGCGGCTCCTTCCTTCCACGCGGCTGCGGGTCGGCGGGCGGCTCGTGCCACCGCTGCGGTCGGGCGAGCCGTTCGCCGCGGTGCTGAAGGCGGACAGGGCCGGGCCGCCGCGGATCGTGGGCCCGCCGAGCGTGTTGCAGCGGACGGCGGGGGAGCTGCGGGCGGGGCTGAGGAAGGCGAGCGAGGGGCTCGACCCGGACGCGCGGGCCCTGCTGCCCGGGCTGGTGGTCGGGGACACCTCCAGGGTCGGCCCCGATCTGCGGGACGCGTTCGAAGCCGCCGATCTCACGCACTTGCTGGCGGTGTCCGGAAGCAATCTGTCGATCGTCCTGCTGCTGCTCGTCGGGCGTCCGGGGCGGGCGCACCAGGTGGAGAGGAGCGGGCTCGCGCCACGGCTCGGGCTTTCGCTGCGGGTGACCGCGCTGGCAGGGGGAGCGCTGACATCGGCCTTCGTGGTCGTCTGCCGGCCCGATCCCAGTGTTCTGCGCGCGGCGGCCTGTGGATTCGTCGTCCTCCTCGCGATCGGTACCGGGCGCAGGAGATCGCTGATCCCGGCGCTTGCGGCCGCCGTGCTCGTCCTGGTGCTCTACGACCCCCGGCTCGCGCGGAGTTACGGATTCCTGCTCTCGGTGCTGGCCACCGGGTCGCTCCTCACGGTCGCCCCGCGGTGGAGCGACGCGCTGCGGCGGCGCAAGGTGCCGGGCAGGTTGGCGGAAGCGCTGGCCGCGGCGCTCGCCGCGCAGGCGGTCTGCGCTCCGGTCGTGGTCGTGTTCGCGGCGCGGGTGAGCCTGGTGGCGATTCCGGCGAACCTGTTCGCGGAACTCGCGGTCGCGCCCGCCACGGTGCTCGGATTCGCCACGCTCGCTCTGGCGCCGATGTGGGCGACGGGGGCGGAAGGCCTGGCGTGGGTGGCCGGGTGGCCGACCGGGTGGATCGCGTGGGTGGCCCGGTGGTGCGCTTCGCTGCCGGGGGCGGAAGTGGCCTGGCCCGGGGGATGGTGGGGCGGTCTCGGCCTCGCGCTGCTCACCGGGCTTGTGGTGCTCGGGGTGCGGAAGCTGCCGTACCGGGGGCCCGTCGCGGTGCTCCTCGCCGCGCTGCTCCTGGTCGTGGTGGTGCGGCCGGCGCCGCTGGCCCGGTGGGTCACCGGGTGGCCGCCACCGGATTGGGTGTTCGCGATGTGCCAGGTGGGGCAGGGGGACGCGACGGTGCTCGCGGCGGGCGGGGACGCCGCCGTGGTGGTGGACGCCGGCCCCGACCCCGTACCGGTGGACAGGTGCCTTCGGGAGCTCGGGGTGAGCCGGGTGCCGTTGCTGGTCCTCACCCACTTCCACGCGGACCACGTGGCGGGTCTGCCGGGTGTGCTGCGCGGGCGTTCGGTGGGGGCGATCCAGACCACGGGGCTCGAAGAGCCCCCGGCGCAGGCGGCGTTCGTGCGGCGGACCGCGGCGGCCGCGGGGGTGCCGCTGATCCCGGCGAACCCGGGGGAGGTGCGACGGGTGGGGGGCCTGGAGTGGCGGGTGCTCTGGCCTCCGGCCGGCTTGGGCCCCGGGGCAGGGAGAGCGGTGGGGGTCGGGAGCGTCGGCGGGGCCAACGACGCCAGCGTCACGTTGCTGGTGCGTGCGCGGGGTGGGGTGAGTGTGCTGCTTCTGGGGGATCTGGAGCCGCCCGCGCAGCGGGAGTTGGTGCGGGCGTATCCCGGGCTGGCGCCGGTGGACGTGCTCAAGGTCGCGCATCACGGGTCCGCGCATCAGGACCCGGGGCTCATGGAGGTGGTGAGGCCGAGGCTGGCGCTGGTGTCGGCGGGGCGGGACAACCCGTACGGGCATCCCTCGCCGCGGACGGTGGAGGCGCTGAGGGCGGGTGGGGCGCGGGTGCTCCGGACGGATGTGGACGGGGCGATCGCGGTGGTGGGGGAGGGGAGGGGGCTGATGGCGGCCACGAGCCCGTGAGGAGTCCTCGCAGGGGATCCTTGTAAAGAAGTCCTTGTAAAGAAGTCTTTCTAAAGCTAGCTTTACATCATGCCGGAGACGAGTGAGCCGCACCCCGGGGACGAGCAGCCCCGCAGCATCCGCCTGACCGACCCGCGCGCCCTGCGGGCCTACGCCCATCCCCTGCGGATGACCCTCGTGGGACTGCTGCGCAGTCACGGGCCCTTCACCGCCACGCGGGCGGCCGAGCTGACCGGCGAGTCCGTGGCCAGCTGCTCTTACCACCTGCGGATACTCGCCAAGTACGGGCTCGTGGAGGAGGCGCCGGGCGGGCGGGGGCGGGAGAAGCCCTGGCGGGCCACGGCGCGGTACACGGAGTGGCCCGACCACAGCGAGGACGGCGCCGTCGCGGAGGCCGCCGAGGCGCTGACCGCCGCGGTCGCCGAGCGCTACTTCGAGCGGGTCACCCGGGCCATGGAGAACCGGCACCGGCTGCCGAAGGAGTGGCGGGAGGCCGAGCGCTTCGGCGACTCCGTGCTCCACCTGACCCCCGAGGAGCTCGTCGGCCTCGCCGAGCGGATCGACGCGCTGCTCGCCCCGTACGACGCGCGCGCGACCGACCCGTCCCTCAGGCCCGAGGGCGCCAAGCGGGTCACCGTCCTGCGGATCGCCTACCTGGACCAGGACCCCACCGACAGCGAAGAGGAGTGAGAGGGATGGCCCTCGTGGAACGAGTACCGGCACTGCTGCGCGAGCGTGCCTTCCGCCGCTACTGGACCGGCCAGACCATCTCCCTCACCGGCGACCAGATATCGCTCATGGCCATCCCACTGGCCGCCGTCCTGATCCTCGGCGCCGACGCCGCCGCGATGGGCTGGCTCAAGACCGCCGAGCTCCTGCCCACCCTCCTGTTCAACCTGCCGCTCGGAGCCTGGGCCGACCGGCAGGCACACCGCAGGCGCGCCATGATCGCGGCCGACCTCGGCCGGGCGGCGCTGGTGCTGACCCTCCCCGTGGCCTACGCCCTCGACGCGCTGACGCTCGGCCAGCTCTACGCGGTGGCCTTCGGGATCGGGGCGCTCACCGTGCTCTTCGAGGTCTGCAACAGCACGCTCCTCGTGGCGCTCGTCCCCACCGAGCGCTATGTGCAGGCGAACTCGCTGGTCAACGGCAGCCGTTCGGTGGCGTGGCTCGCCGGACCCGGGATCGGGGGCATCCTCGTGCAGGTGCTCACGGCGCCGTTCGCCCTCGTCGCGGACGCCCTCACCTACCTGGTGTCGGCCGGTTACCTGGCCCGGATCAGGCCCGTCGAACCCCCGCCGGCCCCCGTGGCCAAGGGGCACTTCACCGAGGGGCTGCGCTGGGTGATCCGCGAGCGTTCGATGCGCGCGCTGTTCGCCGGCTCCGGCACCCTCCAGTTCTTCAACTACATGTTCCACACCCTCTTCGTGCTCTACGCCGCCACCGAGCTCGGCGTCGGCGCGGGGCTGCTCGGTCTGATCCTCGGTGCCGGAGCGGTGGGCGGTCTGATCGGCGCTGCGTTCGCGGGAGCGGTCGTCCGGCGGATCGGCGTCGGCCCCTCGCTCGTCGCCGGCTTCCTCGGATTCACGCTGCCCCTGCTGCTGATACCCCTGGCCGACGGGCCGCTCGCGCTGGTGGTGGCCGTCATGTTCACGGCGGAGTTCCTCTCCTGCGTCGGGGTGATGATCGCGGACACCGCCGGAGGGTCGCTCCAGATGGCGCTGATACCCGACGCCATGCGGGCCCGCGTCATGGGCGCGTACCGGACGCTCAACCACGGCTTCCGCCCGCTCGGCGCGCTCGTCGGCGGCTTCCTCGGCACCGCGATCGGGCTGCGCCCGACGCTGTGGATCGCCACCGCCGGAGCCGTACTCGCCGTGCTCTGGCTGCTGCCCTCGCCGCTGCCGCGGATGCGCGAACTGCCCAGGAGGGAGGAGGAGTCCGTGCCGGTCGGATAAGGACGGGCCTCTGTCGGCGGTCTTCGGAGGTCTTCGGCAGACTGCGGGTATGACTACATCACCGACGCCGCCGAAGCCGTCCGGTTCACCTGTCCCGTCCGGTCTGCCTGTCCCGTCCGGCCCGCTCGCCCCGCCCGAGCCGGCCGCTGTCGACGCGTATCTGCGGAGGATCGGTGCGGAGCGGCCGGTGCGGGCGGATGCGGAGGCGCTGCGCGAACTGCATCTGCGGCACCTGCGGACGGTGCCGTTCGAGAACCTGTCGATCCACCTCGGCGAGCCCGTCGTCCTCGACGAGAAGGCGCTGCTCGACAAGGTGGTCGGGGCGGGGAGGGGCGGCTTCTGCTACGAGGTCAACACCGCTTTCGCCGTGCTGCTCCGCGGTCTCGGGTACGAGGTGGCGCTGCTCCAGGCGCGGGTGATCGGGGCGGAGGGCAGGCCGGGCATCCCGTACGACCACATGGCGTTGCTGGTGGAGACGGCCGAGGGGGAGCGGTGGCTGGCCGACGTCGGCTTCGGCGACCACGGGCACTTCCCGCTGGCCTTCGACGAGCGCGGCGACCAAGAGGACCCGGGCGGTGTCTTCCGGATCGAGGAGGCCGACGGCGGTGACCTGGACGTGCTGCGGGACGGGAAGCCGCAGTACCGGCTGGAGACCAGGCCGCGCGAGCTCGCGGACTTCACGGCCGGGGCCTGGTACCACCAGACCTCGCCCGACTCGCACTTCCCGCGCTCCCTCATCTGCTCCCGGCTGACCGAGGACGGCCGGATCACGCTCAGCGACCGCAAGCTGATCACGCGGGCCCACGGCGAGCGGACCGAGCGGGAACTCGAAGGCGAGGCGGAAGTGCGGGAGGCGTACCGGGACCTGTTCGGCATCGTGCTCGACGCGCTGCCGGTCGTACGAGGGGGAAATCCCGATAAGCGGACCGCTTGACCCGATACCCGGACGTCTTAAGCGGAATCCCCAATTCGGACCCTCGGTAACACTTGCCGCGTTTGCCTCGAACCCCTCGACGGTGATCGAATGCGGATTCGTTGCAGTGTGAACGAGTCGCACGGGGGTGCGTGAAGAATGTTCGACCGTCTCTTCGGGAAGCGCGCGGCGGGTGCCGCACGGGGCGGCCCGTTCGCCGGTGTCGCCGTACCCTCCTCGGCCGGGGTGCTGAGCTGCCGGGTGCTCGACCCCGTGCACGAGCCCGTCCGCCAGGCCGAGTTCGTCGTCAGCGACGCGGCCGGCCGCAAGGTGCTCGCGGGGGAGACCGACCCGTACGGCACGGCCCTCGCGACTGTGCCCGCGGGGGAGTACCGGCTCGCCGTCACCGCCGAGGGGTACACCCCGCACCACGGCACCGCCGTCGTCGCCGAGGGCGGCCACACCGGCCTCGGCGACGTCCTCCTCCAGGTCGCCCCGCAGCCCCAGCTGCCCGAGCCGGGCGACTGGGAGATCGACCCGGCGCACTCGCAGATCGGCTTCACCGCGCGCCACATCGGGCTCGCCCGGATCCACGGCCGGTTCAACAGCTTCGCGGGCGCCGTGCGGATCGCCGACCGCATGGAGAACTCCGCGATGCACGTCGTCATCGACGCGGCCTCCATCGACACCGGGGTCCAGATGCGCGACGACCACCTGCGCTCCGGCGACTTCCTCGACGTCGGCGCCTACCCGACGCTGGAGTTCTTCAGCGAGCGCTTCACCCACCGGGGCGGCACCCGCTGGGCCGTCACCGGCGCCCTCACCCTTCACGGCGTGAGCCGCACCATCACGCTCGACACCCAGTACCTCGGCCTCGGCAACGGCCTCGAAGGCGAGACGCGCTGCGCCTGCCGCGCCTCCACCGAACTCCACCGCGAGGACTTCACCCTCACCTGGCAGACGCTGCTCGCGCGCGGCATCGCGGCCGTCGGGTCCAGCATCAGCATCGACCTCGACATCCAGATCGTGCCGAAGAAGGGCTGAGGGCCGAGGGCCGGGCGCCGAGGGCCGGGGCCGGGCGCCCCGGGCTCACGGGGCTTCGAGCCAGCCCTCGTGTTCGGCCGCGAGGGCGTCGAGGGCGGCTGGGTCGAGGCGGCCGTCCGGGTCCTCCACGACCACCAGCCACTGCGCGTCCTCGGCGTCGTCCTCGCCGGCGAGGGAGTCCCGTACGAGCTGAGGCTCCTCGGTCACGCCGAAACGGTCGGGGAGTTCCTCGGCCACCTCCTCGGCGGCGTCGCGGTCGGGAAGCACCAGTACGTGTCGTTCGCTCACCCCGCCATTCTCGCGCGGCGGCGGGGACGGGCTGTCAGTGGCCCGTGGGATGCTGGATCGCGATGGCCACCAGAAAGACTTCCCCCGACGACCTCCTCGGCCCCGTGACCCTCGCGGTGGGCCAGGAGGACCTGCTCCTCGACCGTGTCGTCCAGGAGGTGGTCGCGGCCGCCCGGGCCGCCGACGCCGACACGGACGTGCGGGACCTCACCCCCGACCAGCTCCAGCCCGGCGCGCTGGTGGAGCTCACCAGCCCCTCGCTCTTCGCCGAGCGCAAGGTACTGGTCGTGCGGAACGCGCAGGACCTCTCCGCCGACGCGATCAAGGACGTCAAGGCCTACCTCGGCGACCCCGTCGAGGACATCTCCCTCGTCCTGCTCCACGCGGGCGGAGCCAAGGGCAAGGCCCTGCTCGAAGCCGCGCGCAAGGCCGGTGCGCGGGAGGTGGCCTGCCCCAAGACGACGAAGCCGGCGGAGCGGCTGACGTTCGTACGCCAGGAGTTCCGGGCGCTGGGGCGTTCGGCGACACCGGAGGCCTGCCAGGCGCTCGTCGACTCGATCGGCAGCGATCTGCGCGAGCTCGCGTCCGCGGTCGCGCAGCTCACGTCCGATGTCGACGGCACGATCGACGAGGCCGTCGTCGGGCGGTACTACACCGGCCGCGCCGAGGCCTCCTCCTTCAACGTCGCCGACCGGGCCGTCGAGGGGCGGGCCGCGGAAGCCCTCGAAGCCCTCCGCTGGTCCCTCTCGACCGGTGTCGCGCCCGTCCTCATCACCAGCGCGCTCGCCCAAGGCGTACGGGCCATCGGCAAGCTCTCCTCCGCCCGCGGCGGCCGCCCCGCCGACCTCGCCCGCGAGCTCGGCATGCCCCCCTGGAAGATCGACCGCGTCCGTCAGCAGATGCGCGGCTGGACCCCCGACGGCGTCTCCCTCGCCCTCCGCGCCATCGCCGACGCCGACGCCGGCGTCAAGGGCGGCGGCGACGACCCCGAGTACGCCCTCGAAAAGGCCGTCGTCGCGGTGGCGCGCGCGGCGCGGATGCGGCGCGGCTGACGGGGCCTGGCACGCGGGCCGTCCCGGTGCGGGCCGGTCCCGGGTGCGGGCCGCCGTGATGCGGGCCGCCGCCCCCGGTGCGGGCCGGTCCCGGGTGCGGGCCGCCCCGCGGCCCGGCCGCCGGCCCTGCGGCGGGCGCTGACCGCCGGCGCCCTCAGGGCGCCGCCCGTCCGGCCGCCCGGCCGCCTCAGGCGCGTCCAGGGGTCGACCCGTCCGGCCGCCCGGCGCCCTCGGGACGCCGACCCGTCCGGGCCGTCCGGCCCCCCAGGCGCCGACCTGTCCGGCCGTCCCCCCCAGGCGTCGCCCGTCCGGCCGTCCGGCCGCCTCGGGCGCGTCCGGGCGCCGACCCGCTCGGCCCGCCTGGGCCCCCAGGTGCCGACCGTCCGGCCCAGCCCCCAGGCGCGTCCAGGCGCCGACCTGTCCGGCCGTCCGGCCGCCTCGGGCGCGTCCGGGCGCCGACCCGCTCGGCCCGCCCGGGCCCCCAGGCGCCGACCGTCCGGCTCCCCAGGCGCCGACCGTCCGGCCCCCAGCCCCCCCCAAGCCTGTCCAGGCGCCGACCCGTCTGGCCGCCCGCCCCCCCCAGGCGCGTCCAGGCGCCGCCCCGCCCAGCCCCCAGCCCCCTCAGGCGCGTCCAGGCGCCGGCCATCCGGCCCCCAGCCCCCAGCGCGTCCAGCCCCCAGCGCGTCCAGGCGTCGACCCGTCTGGCCGTCGGCCCCTTAGGCCCCCGCCTCGGATACCCCTCAGGCCCCGCCCCCGATACGACGAAGGCCCCCGGCTTCCTGGGGAGGAGGCAGGGGGCCTTCGGCGTGAAGTGGGTGGGCTCGCACACGCGTGGCGAACGCGTCCGCGTGCGAGTCCGGGGGGTCGGCGGGAGCGGGAGAGAGGGCCCGCTGGGTCCCGTACGACCGGTTAGATCAGAGCTCAGCCCTGGAGGGAGGCAACCTTGGTGGCCAGCGCCGACTTCTTGTTGGCGGCGGCGTTCTTGTGGATGACACCCTTCGAGACAGCCTTGTCGAGCTGACGCGAGGCGGCGCGAGAAGCGATGGTGGCCTTCTCGAGGTCGCCGGCGGCGACAGCCTCACGGGCCTTGCGGATCGCGGTCTTGAGCGACGACTTGACGGCCTTGTTGCGCAGGCGCGCCTTCTCGTTGGTCTTGTTCCGCTTGATCTGGGACTTGATGTTCGCCACGAAAAGAGCCTTTACAGGTTCGGTGTTCCTTCTGGATGCGATCTCGCAGGCTGAGAGGGCACGCGAGACACAGCTGTCCACAGTACCAGCCACCCTCTGAGCCGCCCAAACCGGGCGCCGGGCGACGGGCATGGGACCATGGTGTCTACGTATCCGTTCTGAACATCGCCCGAGACGAGATCCCTGCGTGCCCGCGACTCCTACCAACGTGCCCGAGCCGAGCCGTACCGACCCGGCTCTGATCCGCAACTTCTGCATCATCGCGCACATCGACCACGGCAAGTCCACGCTCGCCGACCGGATGCTCCAGCTCACCGGTGTGGTCGACCAGCGGCAGATGCGTGCTCAGTACCTCGACCGGATGGACATCGAGCGGGAGCGCGGCATCACGATCAAGTCCCAGGCGGTCCGGCTGCCCTGGGCGCCCACCGACGGGCAGGGTGACGGGAAGACCCACATCCTGAACATGATCGACACCCCCGGGCACGTCGACTTCACCTATGAGGTGTCGCGGTCGCTCGCCGCCTGTGAGGGCACGATCCTGCTCGTGGACGCGGCGCAGGGCATCGAGGCGCAGACGCTCGCCAACCTGTACCTGGCCATGGAGAACGACCTCACCATCGTTCCCGTGCTCAACAAGATCGACCTTCCGGCCGCCCAGCCGGAGAAGTTCTCCGAGGAGCTCGCGAACCTCATCGGCTGCCAGCCCGAGGACGTCCTGAAGGTCTCGGCGAAGACCGGTATGGGTGTGGAGGCGCTGCTCGACCGGGTCGTGCGGGACGTTCCGGCGCCCGTCGGCGTCGCCGACGCGCCCGCGCGCGCGATGATCTTCGACTCCGTGTACGACTCGTACCGGGGCGTCGTCACGTACGTCCGTGTGGTCGACGGCCAGCTCAACAAGCGCGAGCGCATCAAGATGATGTCGACCGGCGCGACGCACGAGCTCCTGGAGATCGGTGTCTCGTCGCCCGAGATGACCGCGTCCGACGGTCTCGGTGTCGGTGAGGTGGGTTACCTCATCACCGGCGTGAAGGACGTCCGCCAGTCCAAGGTCGGTGACACGATCACCTCCCTGAACAAGGGCGCGACCGAGGCGCTCGGCGGGTACAAGGACCCCAAGCCGATGGTGTTCTCGGGTCTGTACCCGCTGGACGGCTCGGAGTACCCGGACCTCCGCGAGGCGCTCGACAAGCTGCAGCTGAACGACGCCGCGCTGGTCTACGAGCCGGAGACCTCCGCCGCGCTCGGCTTCGGCTTCCGCGTCGGCTTCCTCGGCCTGCTGCACCTCGACGTGATCCGCGAGCGGCTGGAGCGCGAGTTCGGGCTCGACCTGATCGCCACCGCGCCGAACGTGGTCTACCGCGTGGTCATGGAGGACGGCAGCGAGCACACCGTCACCAACCCGAGCGAGTTCCCCGAGGGCAAGATCAACGATGTGTACGAGCCCGTCGTACGCGCCACGATCCTGGCCCCGAGCGAGTTCATCGGCGCGATCATGGAGCTCTGCCAGACCCGTCGCGGCACGCTGATCGGCATGGACTACCTCTCCGAGGACCGGGTGGAGATCCGCTACACCCTGCCCCTCGCCGAGATCGTCTTCGACTTCTTCGACCAGCTGAAGTCCAAGACCCGCGGCTACGCCTCGCTCGACTACGAGCCCACCGGCGAGCAGGCCTCCAGCCTGGTCAAGGTCGACATCCTGCTGCACGGCGACAAGGTGGACGCGTTCTCCGCCGTCACCCACAAGGACGCGGCGTACGCCTACGGTGTGCGGCTCGTCGCCAAGCTGCGCGAGCTCATCCCGCGGCAGGCCTTCGAGGTGCCGATCCAGGCCGCCATCGGCTCCCGGGTGATCGCCCGCGAGACCATCCGCGCCATCCGGAAGGACGTCCTCGCCAAGTGCTACGGCGGTGACATCTCCCGTAAGCGGAAGCTGCTGGAGAAGCAGAAGGAAGGCAAGAAGCGCATGAAGATGGTCGGCTCGGTGGAGGTGCCGCAGGAGGCCTTCATCGCCGTCCTGTCGAGCGACGAGTCCTCCGGCAAGAAGAAGTAACGGCGCGGGCGGAAGTAGCTGCCCTGTGCAACCAACGGGTCCACGTGCCACGCGCGCGTGGGCCCGTTCGTTATGAAGCGACGCCCGGTAAGGCCTTACGCGCCGGTCCTCGGGCCTTTACTCTGATCCCGAATCGCAGGTTACTCGCCAGTTAGTTACGCACCGCCAGAAGGCACCGCCGCCGCCCGGAGGACGTCGTGAGCGACACACAGACCCAGATCGAGAACCGGCCGCCCTCCGTGGCGTCCCTCTTCCTTACGCGCGTCGAGCGGACCCCGGACGCGGAGGCCTACCGCTATCCGGTCCGTGCCGCCTCCGGCGCCGGTCCGGACGAGTGGAAGTCGCTCAGCTGGGGGCAGGCCGCCGAGCGGGTCTACGCGATCGCCGCCGGGCTCGTCGACCTCGGCGTACAGGCCGAGGAGCGGGTCGCCCTCGCCTCCTCCACCCGCGTCGAGTGGATCCTCGCCGACCTCGGCGTGATGTGCGCCGGTGCCGCGACCACCACGGTCTACCCGCAGACCAACGCCGAGGAGTCGGCGTTCATCCTCTCGGACTCCGAGTCGAAGGTCCTCATCGCCGAGGACGCCGCCCAGCTCGCCAAGGCGGTCGAGCGCCGCGGGGACCTGCCGAACCTCCGCCACGTGGTCGTGGTCGACGCCACCGGCGTGGAGAGCGTGGAGAGCGACGGGGACTTCGTGCTCTCCCTCGCCGACCTGGAGGCGCGCGGCAAGGCGTACCTGGAGAAGCACCCCGAGGCGGTGAAGGAGCGGGTCGCCGCGATCACCTCCACCCAGCTCGCCACCCTCATCTACACCTCGGGCACCACCGGCCGCCCCAAGGGCGTCCGCCTCCCGCACGACAACTGGTCGTACATGGCCAAGGCCATCGCCGCCACCGGTCTCGTGACCCAGGAGGACGTCCAGTACCTCTGGCTGCCCCTCGCGCACGTCTTCGGCAAGGTCCTCACCTCCGGCCAGATCGAGGTCGGCCACGTCACGGCCGTCGACGGCCGTGTCGACAAGATCATCGAGAACCTGCCGGTGGTCCAGCCGACCTACATGGCCGCCGTCCCCCGCATCTTCGAGAAGGTCTACAACGGGGTCGCCGCCAAGGCCCGCGCCGGCGGCGGCGCCAAGTACAAGATCTTCCAGTGGGCGGCCGAGGTCGCCCGCGAGTACGCCAAGACCACCCAGGACAACTTCCGCCGCACCGGCACCGCCTCCGCGCCCTTCGGCCTCTCCGCGAAGCACAAGGTCGCCGACGCGCTCGTCTACGGCAAGATCCGCGAGGCCTTCGGCGGCAACCTGCGCGCCTGCATCTCCGGCTCCGCCGCGCTCGCCCCCGAGATCGGCTACTTCTTCGCCGGCGCCGGCATCCACATCCTGGAGGGGTACGGCCTCACCGAGTCCTCCGCCGCCTCCTTCGTCAACCCCGGCGAGGCCTACCGCACCGGCACCGTCGGCAAGCCGCTCCCCGGCACCGAGGTCCGCATCGCCGACGACGGCGAGATCCTGCTGCGCGGCCCCGGCATCATGGAGGGCTACCACGGCCTGCCGGAGAAGACCGCCGAGGTTCTGGAGTCCGACGGCTGGTTCCACACCGGTGACATCGGCGAGCTGTCCGCCGACGGCTACCTGCGGATCACCGACCGCAAGAAGGACCTCATCAAGACCTCCGGCGGCAAGTACATCGCGCCGGCCGAGGTCGAGGGCCAGTTCAAGGCCGTCTGCCCGTTCGTCTCCAACATCCTCGTCCACGGCGCCGACCGGAACTTCTGCACCGCGCTCATCGCCCTCGACGAGCCCTCCCTCCTCGGCTGGGCCGCCGAGCACGGCCTCGGCGGCAAGTCGTACGCGGACGTCGTCGCCGCCCCGGAGACCGTCAAGCTCATCCAGGGCTACGTGGACCGGCTCAACGAGGGCCTCCAGCGCTGGCAGACGATCAAGAAGTTCCGCCTCCTGCCCCGCGACCTCGACATCGAGCACGGCGAGCTCACCCCGTCGCTGAAGCTGAAGCGGCCGGTCGTCGAGCGCGAGTACAAGGCACTCATCGAGGAGATGTACGAGGGCTCCCGCGAGTCCTGACCCGGCGCGCGGGCCTCGTCGCCCGCGGGCGGAACGGTCCGGCAGGACCGTTCCGCCGGGCAGTACGGGACAATGGGGCTCATGCCTTCCGTACTGCCCGATGGTGAGCCCGTTCCCGACGACGGGGCGCTGCCCCCGCACGCCCTCGAAGGGGCGGGGGAGCGGCCGCTCGGGTTCTACCTGCACGTGCCGTACTGCGCGACGCGCTGCGGGTACTGCGACTTCAACACGTACACCGCGAGCGAGCTGCGCGGCACCGGCGGCGTGCTCGCCTCCCGCGACAACTACGCCGAGCAGGTCGTCGACGAGATCCGGCTCGCCCGCAAGGTCCTCGGCGACGACCCGCGGCCGGTGCGGACCGTCTTCGTCGGCGGCGGCACCCCGACGCTGCTCGCCGCCGGGGACCTCGTCCGGATGCTGGGGGCCATCCGGGACGAGTTCGGGCTCGCGGACGACGCCGAGGTCACCACGGAGGCCAACCCCGAGTCCGTGAACCCGGCCTACCTGGCCGAGCTGCGGGAGGGCGGTTTCAACCGGATCTCCTTCGGCATGCAGAGCGCCAAGCAGCACGTCCTCAAGATCCTCGACCGTACCCACACCCCCGGGCGCCCCGAGGCGTGCGTCGCCGAGGCGCGGGCCGCCGGCTTCGACCACGTCAACCTCGACCTCATCTACGGCACCCCCGGCGAGACCGACGACGACTGGCGGGCCTCCCTTGACGCGGCGATCGGCGCCGGGCCGGACCACGTGAGCGCGTACGCCCTGATCGTCGAGGAGGGCACACAGCTCGCCCGGCGCATCCGGCGCGGCGAGGTCCCCATGACCGACGACGACGTGCACGCCGACCGCTACCTCATCGCCGACGCGGCCTTCGAGGCGGCCGGCTTCTCCTGGTACGAGGTGTCCAACTGGGCCACCTCCGAAGCGGGGCGCTGCCTCCACAACGAGCTGTACTGGCGCGGCGCCGACTGGTGGGGCGCCGGTCCCGGCGCCCACTCCCACGTCGGCGGCGTCCGCTGGTGGAACGTGAAGCACCCGGGGGCGTACGCGGCCGCGCTGGCGGAGGGGCGGTCGCCGGGGGCCGGGCGGGAGCTGCTGTCGGCCGAGGACCGGCGGGTCGAGCGGATCCTCCTTGAGCTGCGGCTGCGCGAGGGCGTGGAGCTCTCGATCCTCAAGCCGGCGGGGCTCGCGGCCTCGCGCAAGGCGCTGGAGGACGGGCTGCTCGACGCCGGGGCGTACGGGGCGGGGCGGGCGGTCCTGACGCTGCGGGGGCGGCTGCTGGCGGACGCGGTGGTGCGGGACCTGGTGGACTAGCCAGGTCCTGTCCGGCGGATCACTGCCGGACCCCGACCACGGCCGGCGGCCACCCGTAGGGGGTGGCCGCCGGCCGTCGTGTGGTGCTCAGCCCGTCAGGCCGAGGGGGAGGTCACTCGAAGAGACCGGAGTCGCTCGGTACGTAGGTGAAGCAGTAGCCGTTGGTCCCGCCGTAGTACTGGTCACCGTAGTAGAGGACGTAATCGCCGGTGAACGGGCCGACGACGCCGTCGGGCTTGAGGTGGTAGAGCTCCTGGAACCACTGGACCTGGGCCTTGGTCTGCGGACCCCACACCCCGTCCTCGGCGACGACCTGGCGACCGCGCTCGCGGGCCACGTCATTGATCAGGTGCTGGACGCACCACACGCCGTGGGTGTTGTTCGCGTAGTTGTCGCCGATGTAGCCGGCGGTCGTCGAGGCCTGGGCGGTGCCGACCGACGCACCCGCGGTCAGCAGGGCGCCGGCGGCCACGACCGCCGCGCGGGAGAGGAACCTCTTCGTCATCGTCGCATCATCCGTTGTGGGGAAGGGGGGTGTCAGAAGTCGGTCGGGATGTAGCCGTAGCAGTAGCCGTCGGCGACGAAATCGCCCTGGTAGCCGGTGTAGTACGGGTCGCCCTGCTGGATGATGTAGCGGCCCGTCCTCGGGCCGACGACGCCGTCCGGGGTCAGGATGGGGATGTTCTTCTGGAACTGGACCAGGGCGTTGCGTGTCTGCGGCCCCCAGATGCCGTCCTCCGCGACGATCGGCATCGTGTACTGCAGCCCGGAGGGGTACTTGCGGGCGAAGTGGTTGAGGTTGTGCTGGACGCACCAGACGGCGTGCGTGTTGTTGCCGTAGCCGTCGCCGATGTAGGGGGCGCCGATCGAGGCCTGGGCCGTGCCGGACAGACCCAGCAGCACGCTGCCCGCCAGCGCCATGGCTGCGGCCCCGCGCCGCAATGCGGTGAGGTTCATGATTCTTCTCCTTGCGCGGGACCGGTCAGGGGCCGTAGTTGGTGGGGATGTACTGCCAGCAGTAGGCGTTGTAGCTGCCGACGTAGTACGGGTCGCCGAACTGCATGATGAGGCCGCCGGTGAGCGGGCCCACGATGCCGTCGGTCTGCAACTGCTCGCCGTTGACGTAGGCGTTCGTCTGCAGCCACTGGACCGCGGCCTTGGTGTTCGGGCCCCAGAGTCCGTCCTCCGCGAGCAGGGCCGGGTGGGTGGGGTCGGTGGTGGTGCGCATGTAGTGGTTGAGGTTGTGCTGGACGCACCAGACGGCGTGGTTGTTGTTGGCGTAGCCGTCGCCGATGTTGGGGGCCGAGGGTGAGGCGTTGGCCGTGCCGGCAGCGGCCAGCGCCAGCGTGGCCGCCGCGACGGCGGCGCCGATGATCTTGGGCAGTCGTTGGCGGTTCATGATCTTCCGATCGGGTGGCGGCGCGCGGCCGGGAGAGGCGTGACCTGGCGGCCACTCCCCGGCGGTGCTCGTTCGAAGGCGGGCGATGTGATGCCGCCACGCTGGCACGGCCGCCTCCGTCCCGGCACGGGTCCCGTGTCCCGGGATGCCCGTGCGGGGGCGGGCCGGGACGTCCCAGGACGGCGCAGACGGGGGCCCTGCCCCCTACGGCGCCGTCACGAAGTCGATCAGTTCCTCCACCCGGCCCAGGAGCTGCGGTTCCAGGTCCTTGTAGGACGTGACGCGCTTGAGGATGGCCTGCCAGATGGCGCCGGTGTTGTCGGAGGGCCAGCCGAGGGTGCGGCAGACGCCGGTTTTCCAGTCCTGGCCGCGGGGGACGGCGGGCCAGGCGGGGATACCGAGGGAGGAGGGCTTCACGGCCTCCCAGATGTCGATGTAGGGGTGACCGACGACGAGGACGTGCGGGGAGGTCACCTGGGCGGCGATGCGGGATTCCTTGGAGCCGGGGACGAGGTGGTCGACGAGGACGCCGAGGCGGGCGTCGGCGGCGGGGGCGAAGTCGGCGACGATCGACGGGAGGTCGTCGACGCCCTCCAGGTACTCGACGACGACGCCCTCGATGCGGAGGTCGTCGCCCCAGACGCGCTCGACAAGTTCGGCGTCGTGGCGGCCCTCGACGTAGATGCGGCCGGCGCGGGCCACGCGGGCGCGGGCACCGGGTACGGCGATCGAGCCGGAGGCCGTACGGGTGGGGCGGACGGGGGCGCCCGCGGCCGGCCGGACGAGGGTGACGACCCTGCCCTCCAGGAGGAAGCCGCGCGGCTCAAGCGGGAAGACCCGGTGCTTGCCGAAGCGGTCCTCCAGGGTCACGGTGCCCGCCTCGCAGCGGATCACCGCGCCGCAGAAGCCCGTCGTGACCTCCTCGACGACGAGGTCGGGGTCCGCCGGGACCTCCGGGACGGGCTTCGGCTTCTTCCAAGAAGGCGTCAGGTCCGGGTCGTAGCTGCGCATTTGGGCGACGCTACGACACCTGGAAGCGCCGTGCCAGTTCATCGCGCTGTGCCCGGACGAACGTGGCGTCCACGACCGCGCCGTGGCCCGGCACGTACGCCGCCTCCTCGCCGCCCAGGGAGAGGAGACGGTCCAGGGCGTCGGGCCAGCGGGAGGGGATGGCGTCGGGGCCGGCCTGGGGCTCGCCGGACTCCTCGACGAGGTCGCCGCAGAAGACGACCTCGCGGGAGCCGGGGACGCAGACGGCGAGGTCGTGGCCGGTGTGCCCCGGGCCGACGTTGGCGAGGAGGACCTGGCGTCGGCCCAGGTCGAGGGTCCATTCGCCGGAGACGACGTGGCGGGGGGCGACGAGGACGTCCGCGGCCTCCGCGGCGGCCGTGGCGTCGAGGCCCTGGCCCACCGCGTCCTCGCGGAGCGCCTCGCGTTCGCGCGGCAGGGAGAGGAGCTCGTCCGAGCCGACGGCGCCGAAGACCTCGGCGCCGGCGAAGACGGCCGTGCCGAAGACGTGGTCGAAGTGGGGGTGGCCGAGTGCGATGTGCGTCACCTTGCGGCCGCCCGTGAGCCGCGCCACCTGTTCGCGGAGCTCCGCTCCCTCGGTGAGCGAGGACCCCGTGTCGTACATCAGGATCCCCCGCTCGCCCACGACGAGGCCCACCGTGGCGTCCCAGCCCGGGAGTCGGCGCCGGCCGACTCCGTCCGCGAGACGCTCCCAGCCGTACGCTTCCCAATCGATGTCCATGGGGCGACGCTAACCGTCGGGCGGCCCTCCTCCTTGCCAGGAGCGTTGCCCGCCGCCGTACACTAGCCGGGGGATTGCTGGCACTCAGACAGGGTGAGTGCCAAAAGCGGAGCAACCGGAACGACGACAGCTGGAGGTGCGCACGATGCTCAGCGAACGCAGACTCGAGGTGCTGCGCGCCATCGTCCAGGACTACGTCGGGACGGAGGAGCCCGTCGGCTCCAAGGCGCTCACCGAGCGGCACAAGCTCGGAGTCTCGCCCGCCACCGTGCGCAACGACATGGCGGTCCTGGAGGAGGAGGGGTACATCGCCCAGCCTCACACCAGTGCCGGGCGCATCCCGACCGACAAGGGCTACCGCCTCTTCGTCGACCGGCTCGCCGGCGTCAAGCCGCTGTCGACGCCCGAGCGGCGCGCCATCCACAACTTCCTCGACGGCGCGGTGGACCTGGACGACGTCGTCGGCCGTACGGTCCGGCTGCTCGCCCAGCTGACCCGTCAGGTCGCCGTCGTCCAGTACCCCTCGCTGACCCGTTCGACCGTCCGGCACGTGGAGCTGCTCTCGCTGGCCCCGGCCCGCCTGATGCTCGTCCTCATCACGGACACCGGCCGGGTCGAGCAGCGGGTCGTGGACTGTCCCGCGCCCTTCGGCGAGGCCTCGCTGGCCGACCTGCGGGCCCGGCTCAACAGCCGGGTCGTCGGCCGCCGGTTCGCCGACGTGCCGCAGCTGGTGCAGGACCTCCCCGAGTCCTTCGAGGAGATCGAGGACCGCGCCACGGTCTCCACCGTGCTCGCGACCCTCCTCGAAACGCTCGTGGAGGAGCACGAGGAGCGGCTGATGATCGGCGGCACCGCCAATCTCACCCGCTTCGGACACGACTTCCCCCTGATGATCAGGCCCGTCCTGGAAGCCCTGGAGGAGCAGGTCGTGCTCCTCAAGCTGCTCGGCGAGGCCAAGGAATCGGGCATGACCGTACGGATCGGGCACGAGAACGCCCACGAGGGGCTGAGCTCCACGTCCGTCGTCTCGGTCGGCTACGGTTCGGGCGGCGAGGCAGTCGCCAAACTCGGCGTGGTCGGACCGACCCGCATGGACTACCCCGGAACGATGGGAGCGGTACGCGCAGTGGCACGTTACGTCGGACAGATCCTGGCGGAGTCGTAAGTGGCCACGGACTACTACGCCGTGCTCGGCGTGCGCCGCGACGCGTCCCAGGACGAGATCAAGAAGGCTTTCCGGAGGCTCGCCCGCGAGCTGCACCCGGACGTCAATCCCGATCCGAAGACGCAGGAACGCTTCAAGGAGATCAACGCCGCCTACGAGGTCCTCTCGGACCCGCAGAAGAAGCAGGTCTACGACCTGGGCGGCGACCCGCTCTCGGCCTCCGGCGGAGGCGGCGCGGGCGGCTTCGGAGCCGGTGGCTTCGGCAACTTCTCCGACATCATGGACGCCTTCTTCGGTACGGCTTCGCAGCGCGGTCCGCGCTCGCGGACCCGCCGCGGCCAGGACGCCATGATCCGCCTGGAGATCGACCTCAACGAGGCCGCCTTCGGCACCACCAAGGACATCCAGGTCGACACGGCCGTCGTCTGCACGACCTGCTCCGGCGAGGGCGCCGCGCCCGGCACCTCCGCGCAGACCTGCGACATGTGCCGAGGCCGCGGTGAGGTCTCCCAGGTCACCCGGTCCTTCCTCGGCCAGGTCATGACCTCCCGGCCCTGCCCCCAGTGCCAGGGCTTCGGCACCGTCGTCCCGACCCCGTGCCCCGAGTGCGCGGGCGACGGCCGGGTCCGCTCCCGCCGCACGCTCACGGTCAAGATCCCGGCCGGTGTCGACAACGGCACCCGCATCCAGCTCGCGGGCGAGGGCGAGGTCGGCCCCGGCGGCGGCCCCGCCGGCGACCTGTACGTCGAGATCCACGAGATCCCGCACGACACCTTCCAGCGGCGCGGCGACGACCTGCACTGCACGGTCACCATCCCGATGACGGCAGCCGCGCTCGGCACCAAGGTGCAGCTGCAGACCCTCGACGGCCTCGAGGAGATCGACATCCGTCCGGGCACGCAGTCCGGCCAGTCGATCCCGCTCCACGGCCGCGGCGTCACGCACCTGCGCGGCAACGGCCGGGGCGACCTCGTCGTCCACGTCGAGGTCCAGACCCCCGGCAAGCTCGACGCCGAGCAGGAGCGCCTGCTCCGCGAGCTCGCCAAGCTCCGCGGCGAGGAACGGCCCACCGGCCAGTTCCAGCCCGGACAGCAGGGGTTGTTCTCGCGCCTGAAGGATGCGTTCAACGGGCGGTAGGGCTTGGTCGTGAGGAGGGGCGGTGCCGGTGGGCACCCCCCCTCCTCGTTTTCGGAACGGATCGTTCCGGGACCTGACGTACGGATTCGGCCGGGAAGCAGGGGCATGACACGATGCCCATATGTCCACCACCGCACTGAACGATCTCTCTCGGTTTCCGATCGTGCAGGCCCCCATGGCGGGTGGAGCCTCCGGCCCGGGGCTGGTCGGGGCCGTCTGCGAGGCCGGGGGGCTGGGCTTCCTGGCGGGCGGCTACAAGACGGCCGGCGGGATGTACCAGGAGATCAAGCAGGTGCGCGGGCTGACCGGGCGGCCGTTCGGAGTGAACCTGTTCATGCCGCAGGGCGGGCGGTACGCCGACCCCTCGGCCGTCGAGGTCTACCGCCACCAGCTCGCGGGCGAGGCCACCTGGTACCAGACACCGCTCGGCGAGACCGACGACTCCCGGGACGACGGTTACGAGGCCAAGCTGGCGATCCTCCGCGAGGACCCGGTCCGGGTCGTGTCCTTCACGTTCGGCTGCCCGACGGCCGAGGTCCTCACCTCCTTCGCACGGGTCGGTACGTTCACGATCGTGACCGTCACCTCCGCCGACGAGGCCCTCGCCGCCGAGGAGGCGGGCGCCGACGCCGTGTGCGTCCAGGGCGTCGAGGCGGGCGGTCACCAGGGCACGTACCGCGACGACCCGGCCGACGAAGGACCTCAGGGCACCGGGCTGCTCGCCCTCGTCACGCAGGTACGCGAGCGCGTGGGACTGCCGATCGTGGCCGCAGGCGGGATCATGCGCGGCGCTCAGATCGCCGCCGTGCTCGCCGCCGGGGCGGACGCCGCCCAGCTCGGCACCGCCTTCCTCTGCTGCCCCGAATCGGGCGCCCATCCGCTGCACAAGCGGGCCCTGACCGATCCGCTGTTCACCCGGACCGCCCTCACCCGGGCCTTCTCCGGACGCCCGGCGCGCGGACTCGTGAACCGTTTCGTGCGCGAGCACGGACCGTACGCCCCCGCCGCCTACCCCGAGGTCCACCACCTCACCGCCCCCCTCCGCAAGGCCGCGGCCGACGCGGGCGACGCCCAGGGCATGGCCCTGTGGGCCGGCCAGGGGCACCGGCTCGCCCGCCCGCTGCCCGCCGGGGAGCTGGTCGAGGTGCTGGCCGCCGAACTCGACACCGCCCTCTCCGAGATCGCCCACAGGAGCGCCTCATGACCGCACCCGTCTTCGTCGTCGACGCCGTCCCCGACACCCGGCAGTTCGTCCTGGACGGCCCCGAGGGCAGGCACGCCGTCTCGGTGAAGCGGCTGAACCCGGGCGAGGACATCGTCCTGACCGACGGCCGCGGCCGCTGGGCCGACTGCGTGGTGACCGCGGCCGAGGGCAAGGACCGGCTGACCGTGGAGCTCTCGACGGTGCACGAGGACCCCGAGGAGGAGCCGCGGATCACCGTCGTCCAGGCGCTCCCCAAGGGCGACCGGGGCGAACTCGCCGTGGAGACCATGACGGAGACCGGCGTCGACGCGATCGTGCCGTGGGCCGCCGCCCGCTGCATCACCCAGTGGAAGGGCGACCGCGGCCTCAAGGCCCTCGCCAAGTGGCGGTCCACCGCGCGCGAGGCCGGCAAGCAGTCGCGCCGCACCCGCTTCCCCGAGGTCGCCGACCTCATGACGACCAAGCAGGTCGCCGCGCTCCTCTCCGGCGCCGACTTCGCGGCCGTCCTGCACGAGGACCGCGACCACCCCAGCGGCGCGCTCGCCACCGCCGAGCTCCCGGCGAAGGGCTCGATCGTCCTGGTCGTCGGCCCCGAGGGCGGGGTCTCCCCGGACGAGCTCGCCGCCTTCGAGGCCGCCGGCGCGCAGCCGTACCGCCTGGGCCGCAGCGTCCTGCGCACCTCCACGGCGGGCACGGCCGCCACGGCCCTGGTCCTCGGCCGCACCGGCCGCTGGAGCTAGGCAGCTACGGGGTGTCCGGCGGAACGTCGCCGCACGGACCCGCTGGACAACGGCCCCCGGTCGCTCCTTAGGGTGGCCGCATGGCCGACGAGTCCCCCCTGATCCGCAGTCTGCGCGCCGCCGTGGCCGCCGCGCCCGGTGACGTACCCCTGCGTCTTCACTTCGCCGAGCTCCTCCTCGCCGAAGGGCGGAACGACGAGGCCGTCGCCGAGGCGGCGGTCGCGCTCCAGCACGCCCCCGGGGACGCGGACGCGCGGGCGCTGATGGTGCGGGCGATGGGGATGCCGCCGGCCGAGCCGCCGGTCAGTGCGCCGACAGAGGCCGCTGTGAAGCCCGAGGCGCCGGTGGGTGACGCGGACCCGGTCGCCTTCGACTGGGCCGCCGCGGAGCAGCAGGTGCAGGACCTCGTCGGGCCCCGGTTCCTCGACGAGCCGCAGGCGGACGGCGGGGACGGACCGGCGGGCGACGCGGCCGCGTGGGACGTCGACGCGCCGGGGGCGGTGCGGCTGGCCGACGTGGGTGGCATGGAGGAGGTCAAGGACCGCCTGGAGGCCGCCTTCCTCGCGCCGATGCGCAACCCCGAACTGCGCAGGCTGTACGGGAAGTCGCTGCGCGGCGGACTGCTGCTCTACGGGCCGCCCGGCTGCGGCAAGACGTTCATCGCGCGGGCGGTCGCGGGCGAGCTGGGCGCGAACTTCCTCACCGTGTCGCTGTCCGACGTCCTCGACATGTGGATCGGGGCGTCCGAGAAGAACATCCACGACATCTTCGAGACCGCGCGCCGCCAGGCGCCCTGCGTCGTCTTCCTCGACGAGCTGGACGCGCTCGGCGGCAAGCGCTCGCGCACCCACCACAGCGGGCTGCGGAACGTCGTCAACCAGCTGCTCACCGAGCTCGACGGCATCGCGAGCGGCGCCGGCAACGAGGGCGTCTTCGTGCTCGCCGCCACCAACGTGCCCTGGGACGTGGATATCGCGCTGCGCCGCCCCGGCCGGCTCGACCGCACGCTGCTCGTGCTGCCGCCGGACGCCAAGGCACGGGAGGCGATCCTCCGCTACCACCTGCGGGAGCGGCCGATCGAGGCCGTCGACCTCGGCAAGCTCGTCAAGGCCACCGAGGACTTCTCCGGCGCCGACCTCGCCCACCTGTGCGAGACGGCCGCCGAGGCCGCGCTGCTGGACTCCGCCCGCACCGGCTCCGTACGCCTGATCACCACCAAGGACCTGCTCGGCGCGGCCAAGCAGATCAAGCCGTCCACGGAGCCGTGGTTCGCCTCGGCCCGGAACGTCGCCATGTTCGCCAACGAGGGCGGCCTGTACGACGACCTCCTCGCCCACCTCAAGCGGAAGCGCAAGCTGTGACCACCTCCGGCGGCCCGACCGCCCTCCTGCGTGCCGAGGCGCTGTACGACGCCGGGCGGTACGCGCAGGCCGGGGCGCTCGTCGCCCAGCACCTGGCGACCGACCCGGAGGACGCCGAGGCCCTCGTGCTGCTCGCCCGCTGCCACCACCGCAACGGCGAGGGCCCGGCCGCCCTGGCCGCCGTGGACCAGGCGCTGCGGGCCCAGCCCGAGCTGCTCGGGGGCTGGCTGATGCGGGTCCACATCCTGCTCGCCGCCAAGCGGTACCCGGAGGCCGAGGCCTCCGCCCGGCACGCGGTCGAGCTGGCCCCGCAGTACTGGGGCACCCACTACGCGCTCGGCACCGCCCTCGCGGAGCACGGCGAACACGCCCGCACCCCCGGCCGTACCGTCGAGGCGTACGAGGCGGCGAGGGCCGCCGTCGCCCTCGCGCCCGAGGAGGACGCGGCGCACTTCCTGGTCGGCCTGACCGCCCAGCGGCGCGGCGACCGGGTGACCGCGCAGCGGGCGTACGAGACGACGCTGCGGCTCAACCCGCAGAGCAGCGAGGCCCACAACAACCTCTCGCTGCTGCGGCTGCGGCGCCGCTGGTTCCGGCGCGGCGCGTGGACCGAGGCCGCCGAGGGCTTCGTCGCCTCCGCCGCGCTCGACCTCCAGGACCGCAAGGCCCGCTACAACCTGGAGGCCATGGCCTGGAACACCGCCGCCGGGGCCCGCTGGGTGGCGCTGCTCGGCTTCATCGCCTCCGCCGTCGCCCTCGCCTGGATCCCCGACGGCGCCGGTTGGGCCGAGGCTGCCGTCCCGCTCCTCGTGGGCGGGGCCGTGGTCGTCGGTTCCTGGACCGGATGGGCGGTGTGGATGGCCCGCCGGGTGCCGCCCCGGCTGCGCCGGCCCCTGCTCCTCGTGGCGCGCAACTGCCGGCCCGTGCTGTTCATGGCCGGTGCCGTGGGGCTCCTCGGCCTCTACTCGCTGCTCGCGCTCGCCCTGTGGGCGCTGGACTCGGGGATGGTGAGCGGGTTCGGGACGCCGCTGTTCTGGGCCGTGATCATCACGTACTGGGTGAGCCGCTCGGCCCTGAACCGGCGCGCACCCAAGGACTGACCAGGGACGCGGCGATGTCGGGGGCGGCCGATAGCATGCGCGTGTACCGACCGACAGAGGCGAGGGAGGCCCGGGCCATGGCCGGAGAGCCGCAGAGCGACTGCCTGTTCTGCAAGATCGTGTCAGGGGAGGTGCCGGCGACGATCGTGCGCGAGAGCGAGACGACCGTGGCGTTCCGCGACATCAACCCGCAGGCGCCCACGCACGTCCTCGTCATCCCGCGCGCCCACTACCCGGACGCCGCGTCCCTGGCCGCGGCCGAGCCGGCCATCGCCGCCGACGTGCTGCGCGAGGCCGGCGAGGTCGCCGCGCAGGAGAAGGTCGACGGCCACGGCTTCCGGATCGTCTTCAACACCGGCGCGGGCGCCGGCCAGACCGTCTTCCACGCGCACGCGCACGTGCTGGGCGGCCGCGGCCTCAACTGGCCCCCCGGATAGCCCCGTGTCCGTACGCGAACTGGTCGTCCTCGGGACCGCGAGCCAGGTCCCGACCCGGCACCGCAACCACAACGGCTATCTGCTGCGCTGGGACGGCCAGGGCATCATGTTCGACCCCGGCGAGGGCACCCAGCGGCAGATGCTGCGGGCCGGGGTCGCCGCGCACGACCTCGACCGGATCTGCGTGACGCACTTCCACGGCGACCACTCGCTGGGCCTGGCCGGGGTGATCCAGCGGATCAACCTCGACCAGGTCCCGCACCCGGTCACCGCGCACTACCCCGCGAGCGGGCAGCACTTCTTCGAGCGGCTGCGGTACGCCACGGCGTACCGCGAGACCGTGAAGCTGGCCGAGTCGCCCGTCGCCGCCGACGGTCCCGTCGCCGTCACCGGGTCCTACACCCTCGAAGCGCGCCGGCTCTCGCACCCCGTCGAGTCGTACGGCTACCGGATCGTCGAGCCCGACGGGCGCCGCATCCTGCCCGAGCAGCTGGCCGCCCACGGCATCAAGGGCCCCGACGTGGGCCGGATCCAGCGCGACGGCGTCCTGAACGGCGTGACCCTCGACGAGGTCAGCGAGGTCCGGCGCGGGCAGCGCTTCGCCTTCGTCATGGACACCCGGCTCTGTGACGGGGTGCACGCGCTCGCCGAGGGCGCGGACATGCTCGTCATCGAGTCCACCTTCCTCGACGAGGACGTCCGCCTCGCCGCCGACCACGGCCACCTCACGGCCGGACAGGCCGCGGCGGTCGCGCGGGACGCGGGCGTGCGGCACCTCGTCCTCACCCACTTCTCGCAGCGCTACTCCGACCCCTCCGCGTTCGAACAGCAGGCGCGGGCGGCCGGGTTCGACGGCGAGCTGAGCATCGCCCAGGACCTCATGCGGGTCCCCGTACCGAAACGAACGTGACCATGCCCCTCCCCGCCGGCCTCCCCAAGGCCGAACTGCACCTCCACATCGAAGGCACCCTCGAACCCGAGCTGGCCTTCGCCCTCGCCGAGCGCAACGGCGTCACCCTGCCGTACGCCGACACGGCGGCGCTGCGCGAGGCGTACCGCTTCAGCGACCTCCAGTCCTTCCTGGACCTGTACTACGGCCTGATGGGCGTCCTCCGCACCGCCGAGGACTTCACCGAGCTCGCCGACGCCTACCTGGAACGGGCCGCCGCCCAGGGCGTCCGGCACGCCGAGATCTTCTTCGACCCCCAGGCGCACACCGCCCGTGGCGTCCCCTTCGGGACCGTCGTCGAAGGACTCCGCGCCTCCCTCGACCGGGCCGAGGAGCGGTACGGGATCTCCACCCGGCTCATCATGTGCTTCCTCCGCGACGAGTCCGCCGAGTCGGCCCTCGCCACGCTCCGGGCCGCGGAGCCGTACCTCGACCGGATCACCGGCGTCGGCCTCGACTCCGCCGAGGTCGGCCACCCGCCCGCCAAGTTCCGCGAGGTGTACGAGGAAGCCGCCCGTCTCGGCCTGCGCCGCGTCGCCCACGCCGGCGAGGAAGGCCCCGCCGCCTACGTCCGCGAAGCCCTCGACGTCCTCGGCGTCGAGCGCGTCGACCACGGCCTCCGCTGCATGGAGGACCCCGAGCTCGTCGCCCGCCTCGCCCGCGAGCGCGTCCCGCTCACCCTCTGCCCGCTCTCCAACGTCCGCCTCCGTGTCATCGACACCCTCGCCGACCACCCCCTCCCCGCCATGCTCGCGGCGGGCCTCGTCGTGACCGTCAACTCCGACGACCCCGCCTACTTCGGCGGCTATGTCGGCGACAACTACGACGGCGTGCGGGACGCGCTCGGGCTCTCGCCGGACCAGCTCCGCGAGCTCGCCCGCAACTCGTTCGAGGCCT
Source organism: Streptomyces sp. NPDC037273 (assembly GCF_055603625.1). Taxonomy (NCBI): domain Bacteria; kingdom Bacillati; phylum Actinomycetota; class Actinomycetes; order Kitasatosporales; family Streptomycetaceae; genus Streptomyces; species Streptomyces sp. NPDC037273. Next base: position 140,472 of record NZ_JBVJVO010000007.1, on the reverse strand, counting down.
CGTTCCTGGACGACGACGAGCCGCGCAGGGCGCGGTACCTCGCCGAGGTGGCGGCGTACGACTTCGACGGCTCGTAGCCCCGGAGCCGGGCCTTCAGCCCCGGTCGCTCGGCCGGGCAAGCCGATAGGACGACTTCGCGGCGCGCCGCCGGCCCGCGGGGACGCGGATCGCCGCGACCTCCTGCTCGGGCGCGCCCATCTGCGGGACGAGCGCCGGCGTCGGCGAGGCCGTGCCCGCCAGGACCGCCGCAGGGGCGCCGCCCCGGCGGCGGACGGAGCCGGGGACCAGGGGACGGCCGGAGGCGTGGCGGGCGACCGCCGTCATGGGGAGGGCGACCAGGGCGAGGAGGGCGCACAGGACCGCGCCCATGACCGGGTAGCCGGCGGTCTCGGAGAGGAGGCTGCCGGCGACCGGGCCGCAGGCGACGCCGAGGGAGGACGCGGAGCCGACCAGGACGGCCCAGCGGCCGTGGGGGTCGAGGGAGGCGGCGAGGCCGAGGAGGTAGGAGAGGACGACCGGGTAGACGGCGTTCCAGAGGATCTCGCCGGTCGCGAAGGTCGCGAGGTCGACGGCGGTGGAGCTCAGCAGGACGCAGGCCGCGATCGCCGTCGTCCCGACGCCGATCGGGATCGCGCGGCCCAGGCGCGAACCGAGGGCCCCGGCCGCCGTGACGCCCGCGAGGCCCGCGCCGAGGGCGGCCGCGAAGACCGCGCCGACGGTGACTTCGGAGAGGCCCGCCTGGGTGGTTCCGATGCGGCCGCTGACGCCCCAGAGGGCGTTCTGCGCGAGCGACCAGAACAGGATGCCCGCGGCGAGCACGGCCCCGGCCCGCCGGTGCGGCAGCGGTCCGCGCGCGGGGCGCTCGGACCGGCCGTCACGCACGCGCGGGGAACCCGGCAGGCCGTTCACCCGCCCGTGCCCGCCGCCGTCCAGACGCCCGGTCAGCGGCCACACCACGACCGCCGCGCACGCGATGGCCAGGAACGGCGTCGCGTGGCCGCCGCCGAGGTGCGGCAGCGTCAGGTAGAGGGCGCCCGCCGTGGCCGACACCGTGAGGAGGCCGAGGGTGGAGGCCCGGTGGGGGTCGGGCCGGCCGGCGATGCCGGTGGCGGCGACGGCGGTGGCGGTACCGGAGCCGAGGCCGCCGAGGACCGCGCCCGCGATGACGAGGGGGGTGGTGTGGGTCGCGGCGGCGGAGGCGTAGCCGAGGGCCATGAGGAGGAGGCCGGCGCGGGCGGCGGCGCGGGGCGTGAGGCGGTGGCCGCGGGCGGCGAGCGTGAAGCCGGCGGTGGAGGAGCCGAGGAGGAGGACGGAGCCCACCAGGCCCGCTTGGGCGGGGGTGAGGCCGAGGCCGGCGGAGAGCCGGCCGACGACGGTCGGGAGGAGGTACGGGGCGAGGTAACCGGCCGTGAAGAGGGCGACGAGGGCGACGAGGGCCCCCGGGGCGCGAGTCCGCGACGACATGGGCGTTCCCAGGAACAGAAGGGGAGAAGGGGGAGCGCCCGGTGGTGCGGGGAGCACGGGGTCGCGGAACCATGTGTATCAAGCAGGTGCTTGGGCGGAGAAGGTGGTATCCGCCGATTCGCCACGTGATCCGGGTCACGTTCGGTTTGGCGCACGGATTCCCGGGTAGGGGCGGTCTTCCTCACTGCGTCACACCCGTCACGTACTCCCCATCGGGCACACTGGGCCTGATCCGCACCGCAGCGAGGAGTCCGCCGTGACCACAGCAAGGGGAGACCAGCCGCAACACGACGCCGGGGTCGACCCGTTGGTGTGCGTGCGTGAACCGACCGACCCCGCCTGCGACGTCTTCCTGACCGGAACGGTCTTCCTGGACATCATCTTCACCGGACTCGACAGCGCGCCCGTGCGCGGCACCGAGTCCTGGGCCCGCGGGATGGGGTCGAGCCCCGGCGGCGTCGCCAACATGGCGACCGCCCTCGCCCGGCTCGGGCTGCGCACCTCGCTCGCCGCGGCCTTCGGCGACGACCACTACGGGGAGTACTGCTGGGACGCCCTGGAACAGGGCGAGGGCATCGACCTGTCACTGTCGCGGACCGTTCCCGGCTGGCACTCGCCGGTGACCGTCTCGATGGCGTACGAGGGCGAGCGGACGATGGTGTCGCACGGCCACGAGGCGCCGCCGCTGGACGGCGCGCTGCCCGCCTATCCGCCGCACGCCCGGGCCGCCGTCGCGTCGCTCGCCCCGGGCCGCTCCGAGGACTGGGTCGCCCGGGCCGCGCGGGGCGGCGCCAAGGTCTTCGCGGACGTCGGCTGGGACGACACCGGCCGCTGGGACCTGGCCGGGCTCACCGACCTCGAGCACTGCGAGGCCTTCCTGCCGAACGCCGCGGAGGCGATGCGCTACACCCGTACCGACTGCCCCCGCGCCGCCGCCCGTGCCCTCGCCGACAAGGTCCGCTACGCCGTCGTGACCCTCGGCTCGGAAGGCGCCTACGCCGTGGACGGGGCGACCGGGGAGACCGCGGAGGTCCCCGCCATCCAGGTCTCGGCACTCGATCCGACCGGCGCGGGGGACGTCTTCGTGGCCGGGTTCGTCACCGGCACGCTCGCCGACTGGCCGCTGGCGGACCGGCTGGCCTTCGCCGGTCTGACGGCGGCGCTCTCGGTGCAGGAGTTCGGCGGCTCGCTGTCCGCGCCGACCTGGGACGAGATCGCGGCCTGGTGGCAGCACGTCCAGGGGCACGCCAAGCAGGACCCGGAAGCGCTGCGGGGCCGCTACGCGTTCCTGGAGCGGCTGCTGCCCGCGCCCGCGCGGCCGTGGCCGCTGCGGAGGGCGGTGCCGACGATCGGCTTCCGGGCGGCGGCCTCGTAAATCTCTTCGACCGTCCGGCGGCAAGTCGTAGGCTTGGAGACCGAGAGGTTGTCGAGCGGCGAGAACCCCGCACCGGGAGGTAGGCGCAGGCCACAGTGCCGGCCCATGACTCAGACACCCACAGCCCACAACGGCGCGCCCCACGGCGGCGCGCCCGACCAGGCCCGCGCCCAGTTCACGGTCCCCGCCAAGCACCCGATGGTGAGCCTGCTCGGCTCCGGTGACGCGCTGCTCCGCGTCATCGAGCGGTCGTTCCCGGGATCGGACATCCACGTCCGCGGCAACCAGGTCAGCGCGGTCGGGGACGCGAAGGAAGTCGCCCTGATCCAGCGCCTGTTCGACGAGATGATGCTGGTGCTCCGCACCGGACAGCCGATGACGGAGGACGCAGTGGAACGCTCGATCGCCATGCTCAGGGCGAGCGAGAACGGATCGGAAGGCGGCGACGAGACCCCGGCCGAGGTGCTCACCCAGAACATCCTCTCCAACCGGGGCCGCACGATCCGTCCCAAGACGCTCAACCAGAAGCGCTACGTCGACGCGATCGACAAGCACACGATCGTCTTCGGCATCGGCCCCGCGGGTACCGGCAAGACGTACCTGGCCATGGCCAAGGCGGTCCAGGCCCTGCAGTCCAAGCAGGTCACCCGGATCATCCTGACCCGCCCCGCCGTCGAGGCCGGCGAGCGGCTCGGCTTCCTGCCGGGCACGCTCTACGAGAAGATCGACCCGTACCTGCGGCCGCTCTACGACGCGCTGCACGACATGCTCGACCCCGACTCGATCCCGAAGCTCATGACGAACGGGACGATCGAGGTCGCGCCGCTGGCGTACATGCGCGGCCGGACGCTCAACGACGCGTTCATCATCCTCGACGAGGCGCAGAACACGAACCCCGAGCAGATGAAGATGTTCCTCACCCGCCTCGGCTTCGACTCGAAGATCGTCATCACCGGTGACGTCACCCAGGTCGACCTGCCGAACGGGACGAAGAGCGGTCTGCGGCAGGTGCGGGACATCCTGGACGGGGTCCCGGACGTCCACTTCTCCACGCTCACGTCCCAGGATGTCGTCCGGCACAAGCTCGTCGGCCGTATCGTCGACGCGTACGAGAAGTACGACAGCCGCAACGGGAAGTAGTTACTGAGCACCATGTCGATCGACGTCAACAACGAGTCCGGAACCGAGGTCGACGAGCAGGCGATCCTCGACATCGCCCGCTACGCGCTCGCGCGCATGCGCATCCACCCGCTCTCCGAGCTCTCGGTGATCGTCGTGGACGCGGAGGCGATGGAGCAGCTGCACATCCAGTGGATGGACCTGCCGGGCCCGACGGACGTCATGTCCTTCCCGATGGACGAGCTGCGCCCGCCGTCGAAGGACGACGAGGAGCCCCCGCAGGGGCTCCTCGGCGACATCGTGCTCTGCCCCGAGGTCGCCACCCAGCAGGGCAAGGACGCGCCGACCGAGCACTCGATGGACGAGGAGCTCCAGCTCCTCACCGTCCACGGGGTGCTCCACCTCCTCGGTTACGACCACGAGGAGCCGGACGAGAAGGCCGAGATGTTCGGCCTCCAGGCGGCGATCGTCGACGGCTGGCGCGCGGAGAAGGGCCTCACCGGCCCGTCCCCGGCGCCGACCGTCTCCTGACCCGATGGACGTTTCGCTGATCCTCGGCGCCGTCGCCCTGGTCATCGTGGCCTGGCTCGCGGCCTGCGCCGAGGCGGGGCTCGCCCGCGTCTCCACCTTCCGCGCCGCCGAGGCCGTACGGTCCGGCCGGCGCGGGGCCGAGAAGCTGGCCCAGGTCGCCGCCGACCCGACCCGCTACCTCAACGTGGCGCTGCTCGTCCGCGTCTCCTGCGAGATGGCGGCCGGCGTCCTCGTCACGTACGCCTGTCTGGAGGCCTTCCCGGAGACCTGGGAGGCGCTGCTCGTCGCGATCGCCGTGATGGTCCTCGTCTCGTACGTGGCCGTCGGCGTCTCGCCGCGCACCATCGGCCGCCAGCACCCGCTGAACACGGCGACCGCCGCCGCGTACGTGCTGCTTCCGCTGGCCCGGATCATGGGCCCGATCCCGCAGCTGCTGATCCTCATCGGCAACGCGCTGACCCCGGGCAAGGGCTTCCGCAAGGGCCCCTTCGCCTCCGAGGCCGAGCTGCGGGCGATGGTCGACCTGGCCGAGCAGGAGTCGCTGATCGAGGACGACGAGCGCCGCATGGTGCATTCCGTCTTCGAGCTGGGCGACACGCTCGTACGGGAGGTCATGGTGCCCCGTACGGACCTGATCTGCATCGAGCGGTACAAGACGATCCGTCAGGCCCTCACGCTCGCGCTGCGCTCCGGTTTCTCCCGGATCCCGGTGACCGGCGAGAACGAGGACGACATCGTCGGCATCGTGTACCTGAAGGACCTGGTCCGCAAGTCGCACATCAACCGCGACTCCGAGGCCGACCTGGTGTCGACCGCGATGCGGCCGGCCGCGTTCGTGCCCGACACCAAGAACGCGGGCGACCTGCTGCGCGAGATGCAGCAGGAGCGGAACCACGTCGCCGTCGTCATCGACGAGTACGGCGGCACGGCCGGCATCGTCACCATCGAGGACATCCTGGAGGAGATCGTCGGCGAGATCACCGACGAGTACGACCGGGAGCTGCCGCCGGTCCAGGACCTCGGCGAGGGCCGCCACCGGGTCACCGCCCGGCTCGACATCGGCGACCTGGGCGAGCTGTACGGCCTGGGCCCCGACGAGTACGACGACGAGGACGTGGAGACCGTCGGCGGGCTGCTCGCCAAGGCCCTCGGCCGCGTCCCGATCGCGGGCGCCAAGGCGGTCGTGGAGCTGCCGGACGGGCGGTCGCTCCGGCTGACGGCCGAGGCGCCGGCCGGCCGCCGGAACAAGATCGTCACGGTGCTCGTGGAACCCCTGGAACCGGAGGAGGAGCAGGAGTGACCCCCGAACAGCTGCGAGCGTTCTGCCTGGACTTCAACGACGCGACGGAGGAGTTCCCCTTCAGCCCGGAGGTCTCCGTCTTCAAGGTCGCCGGGAAGATGTTCGCGCTGTCGTGGCTCGACGCCGAGCCGCTGCGGGTCAACCTCAAGTGCGATCCGGACGAGGCGGTACGGCTCCGGGCCGAGCACCCGGCGGTCGCCCCCGGCTACCACATGAACAAGCGGCACTGGAACACCGTGACCGTCGGAGAGCTCCCGGACCGGATGGTCCGGGAGCTCGTCGAGGACTCGTACGACCTCGTCGTCGCCGGTCTGCCGAAGGCGGTACGGCTCCGCCTCGACCGCCCCTGACTCAGGACCGGCGCCGCAGGCCGAGGCCGACCAGGACCGCCGTGGCGAGGACGATCGCCGCGTCCAGGGCGAGGACCGTGCGGACGCCCCCGAAGAGGTCGCCGGCGGTGGTCGCGAGCACCCCGAGCAGCGGGATGCCGATCGTGAGGCCGACCTGCTGGGTGGTGGTGACCAGACCGGTCGCCAGGCCCTGCTCCTCGTCCGGGACGCCGGAGGTGACGGTCAGCCCGTACGAGATGATCGCGCCCAGGTGGAACATGCAGGCCAGCGAGGCCGCGACGGTCGCGAGGACCGCGCCGGACTCCTGACCGATGCCGAGGATCGCGGCCGTCAGGACGCCCTGGCCGACGAGCGAGCCGACCAGGACGCGGCGGCTGCCGAACCGGCCGATCACCTTCGGGGCGAGGGTGCCCGCCAGGATCGCGGCCCCGCCCTGGACACCGAAGATCAGGCCGGTGACGAAGGCCGAGAGGTGCAGCGTCTCCTGGAGGTACAGGGTCAGCACGAAGACGACGGTCGACATCATCGAGAAGGTGATCAGACCGGCCAGGTTGCCGAAGGCGACCGTCCGCCGCCGCAGCATCGGCAGCGAGACCAGCGGGGAGGCGTGCCGGGACTCGACCCGCACGAAGACCGCGAGCAGCAGCACCCCCGCCACCAGCGTCACCAGCACGTCGGCGCCGCCGAAGCCGCGCTGGGCCGCCGTCGACAGGGCGTAGATCAGGGCCAGCAGGCCGGCGGTGACGGTCACCGCGCCCGGCACGTCGAGGCGCGGCCGCTCCGGGGTGCGGGACTCGGGCAGCAGGCCGGGCGCGATCGGCAGCACGATCAGTGTGAAGAGGGCGAGCAGGCCCATCGTGGAGCGCCAGCCGAGGGTGTCGGTCATGACACCGCCGAGCACCATGCCGACGGTGAAGCCGAGCGAGAGCACCGTGCCGGAGATGCCGAGCGCCCGGTCGCGCAGCGGCCCCTCGGGGAACGTGGTCGTCAGGAGCGACATGCCGGTGGGGACGATCGCCGCCGCGCCGAGGCCCTGGAGGGCGCGGCCGGTCAGGAAGGCCGCCGGGTTCCAGGCGAGGGTGGCGAGCAGCGACGCGGCGCCGAAGAGCACGAGCCCGCCCAGGAAGAGCTTCTTGCGCCCGTAGAGGTCGCCGATCCGCCCGAAGAGGAGCAGGAAGCCGCCCGAGGGCAGGGCGAAGGCGGTGACGGCCCACTGGAGGGCGGACTGGCTGAGCCCGAGGTCGGCGCCGAGGACGGGCAGCGCCACGTTCAGGACGGAGAAGTCGAGCGCGACCATGAACTGGGCGGCGCACAGCACGAAGAGGATGAGCCGGCTGCGGCCGGTGAGCGCCGGGGGAGCCGTGGGGGTGGTGGGAGCGGTCGGGGGAGAGGTCGTCGTTGCCATGTCCCCACCTTCCGCGCCCGGGAATAGCGGTGGGGAGCGGGAACTTATCCTGTTGGTCGCACCACCAGGCATCCACCATGCGTCCAGGGGGAGGAAGCAGACGTGGCCACCACGCTGGAGAGCACCGGCGCGAAGCAGCGCCGACTCGGGGAACTGCGCGAGTTCCTGATGAGCCGCCGGGCGCGGGTCAGCCCGGCGGAGGCGGGGCTCCCGGACGGCGGGGCGCGCCGCCGCACGCCGGGGCTGCGCCGGGAGGAGGTCGCGGTCCTCGCGGGCGTCGGCGTCTCCTGGTACCAGTGGCTTGAGCAGGGCCGGGACATCACGGTCTCGCCGCAGGTCCTCGACTCGGTGGCGCGGGTGCTGCGGCTGAGCCCGGCCGAGCGGCGCCATCTGTACGTCCTCGCGGCGCTGAACCCGCCGGCGCTCGAAGCGGCCCCGGAGGACCGGGACATGTGCGACGGGCTGCGGCGGCTGATCGACGCGTGGATGCCGTTCCCGGCGCACATCATGGACCAGTACTGGAACACGGTCATGTACAACGACGCGGCGGCGATCGTGCTCGGGATGCGGCCGGGCATCTCCCAGAACTGCATGATCGCGTTCTTCACCGACCCGCTGTACCGCTCGCGGATGGGCCACTGGGAGGAGCTCGCGCCGAAGGTCGTCGCGCAGTTCCGCTCGGCGTGCTCGGAGTGCGACGACGACGCGGGCTTCCAGCTGGTGATCGAGGAGCTCAAGGAGCGCAGCGAGGAGTTCGTGAAGCTGTGGGAGCGGCGTGACATCCTGCCGGGCGGCCAGAACCGCAAGGAGATGGAGCACCCGCTCGTCGGCACGCTGGTGGTCGAGGCGACCCAGCTCCGGGTCCCGGCCCGCCCCGACCTGGTCATCGTGCTCCACACCCCGCTCCCCGAGGCCGACACCGCCGAGAAGCTCGAATGGCTCGTCTCCCCGGAGGGCCGCCGCGGCGCGATGTACCCGGTCGCGGGCTGAGCCGCCCGGACGGCCGCGGTCCGGGGCGCCCCGGTCGGTCGCCGGCTGAGACGGTCCGATCGAGGGTTGAGACGCTCCCCGGCCGCCCGGGGGCCCCGACCTATGCTCGGGGCATGACACTCAGCAGCGAGCACGGCGACCTCGGCGCCGAGGACCTCAAGATCATCACGCTGGCGCGCAGCGCCCGCGCCCGCAACGGCGTGCCCGAGGGCGCGGCCGTCCGCGACGAGACCGGCCGGACGTACGTGGCCGGCACCGTGGAGCTGGAGTCGCTCAAGCTGAGCGCGCTGCGGACGGCGGTCGCGATGGCGGTGGCCAGCGGCGCCCAGTCCCTGGAGGCGGCGGCCGTCGTGTCGAACGCCGAGGCCGCCTCGGACGAGGACCGCGCGGCGGTGCGGGACCTCGGCGGGCCCGGGACCCCGGTGCTGCTCGCCGGCCCCGACGGGCAGCTGCGTACGGCGGTCACGGCGGGCTGAGTCCCCGGCCCGACCGGCAGGACATCCCCGAGGGCCCGGCGGCGCGCCGGGCCCTTGCGCGTTTGTGAAGGATCACCGCACCTTCTCTTGCCTTCCCCGGTCGTCTGCGCATCAATGGCATCGGTTCGCCCGACGGACCGTCAGATGTTCGCCATTCACGCAGTGTCCGCACCCCTGCGTTCTCCATCGGAAGGGGTACGAACTCGCCATGAGAAGCAGAAGCACCTTAGGGACGGTCGCGGTACTGACCGGAGCGCTCGCCGCCGCCGGACTCGCCTTCGCCCCGACGGCCGGAGCCGTCTCGCCGGGGTCGGCCACGGCGACGTACGACTGTTCTCCGTACAACACCGGAGTGGCCACCCTCACGGCCACCCAGACCGGCACCACCGCGACCATCAAGATCAACACGGCCGTCACGACGCCGCTCGCGATCGGCGCCGACCAGATCAACGCCACGCTGACGATGGCCAAGGCCGGCGGCGGCACGCGGGTCTTCACCGGCAAGAAGAACCCGGCGATCGGCGCCAACCAGCCCGTCACCATCGGCCCCCTCACCGGGACCGTGGCCTCGGGCGACAGTCTCAACTCGTACTTCGCGGGCGTCGCCCTCAAGATGGTGGTCTTCGGCGTGACGATCAACTGTGACGCGGTGACGTCGCAGTCGCCGGGTCCGTTCGTCTTCAGCTGACCCCCGCTCCACCCCTGACCGGTGTCGCCGATGGTGGCACCGGTCTCTGGCGTGACCTGGGCAAACGCGGCGAACGGCGGGACCGTGGGACGATCTTGACAGAATCTGATGGGTCATCAGCCGATGGTTTTCGATGCCATTGACTTCTCTCCGCCCGCGGCCGTCAATGGCGCCCACTCATCCCTCAGGAGGGGGCACATCCATGGCACTCAACCGATCCCGGGCGGCGACCCGAAGACGGCGCTGGACCGCCGTCCTCGGCGTCACCGCCCTCGCGGTCGGCGGCGGCGCGCTCGCCGCCCCGGCGGGCGCGGCCACCACCTCGCAGGCGGTGGAATTCCAGACCCGCTGCGTCCCGCCGCCGATCGCGAACATCCCGCCGATCGAGGGCACCACCACCGCCCAGATCACGGTCGACAAGCCGAGCCCGAAGGTCGGCGAGACCGTGACCGTGACCTACACGGTCACCAAGCCCGCCGCGTCCAACCCCGTCGACCTCGCGCTCCCGGCCGACATCCTGACGCCCAGCGGCAAGGTGGTCCTCGGCGGCGCCCAGACGGGCGCGGTCACCGTGACCGGCCCGAAGAAGAACCCGCCGGTCCCGGCCAAGGGCTCGTTCCCGGCGTTCTCCATGACGGGCACGTTCACGGCCACCGCGGCGGGCTCGATCACCCTCTCGCCCGGCGACTACAACATCCACACCAGCTACCTCATGGAGCTGGACACCCCCTGTACGGTGCTCAACCCGCCCGCCCCGGTCTCCGAGACGGTCGTCGCGAGCCCCGTCGCCAACCCCAACACCCGGACGCTCCAGCTCGACGCGGCCTCGGGTGACCCCGGGGTCCGGGTCACGGTCACCGGCGCCAAGTTCACCCCGCTCAGCGAGGTCACCGTGGTCGGCCGGGCCGGCGGCGCCGAGACCGCCGACAAGATGACGGTCACGACCGACAGCGAGGGCGGGTTCGCCGCCCGCCTGAAGGTCAACGACCCGGCGACCACCGGGATCGTGGCCTACGAGGGCGCGGCCTGGGACCCGGAGAAGGGCGCAGGACCCGCCGCGTACAAGGTGATCGTCCCGGCCCCGCCGAACAGCCAGACGATCACGGCGGGCGTGACCGCGGGCGAGCTGTCCATGACCCAGGCCGGGGACGCGGTCCAGCTGTCCTCGGTGGACTTCGGCGCGGGCGGCGCGGCCACCGGCGCCCTGCAGACGGTGACCGTCAAGGACTTCCGCGGCGGCCCCGCGGGCTGGTCCCTGACCGGCAAGGTCACCGACTTCACCGGTCCCGGCGGAGCCATCGGCGCCGGGAACCTCAGCTGGACCCCCGCCTGTACGGCCAAGGCGGGCAGCCCCAGCGTCTGCGCGGCCGGTTCGGCCGGCGCGGTCGGCAGTGGCGGCGCGACCCTGGCCTCCACCCCGAACGGCACCCTCACCGGCGGTGAGTTCACCGTCGACGCCGGGCTCTCCCTCGACGTCCCGGCGTTCACCGCGCCCGGCTCGTACGCGGGCGTCCTGACGCTGACGCTGTCCTGACCACCCCGCGGGCCGGGCGCGCACCCGGCCGGCCCGCTCCGTCTCCGCACCCCCGGGGGGTTCCGCACCCGTGCGCACCAAGCCGTACGTCCTCCTCCTGAGCACCCTCCTGCTGCTGCTCGCCCTCGCGCCGAGCGCACGGGCCGCCGAGAACGGCGAGTGGGCCGTCTATCCGGCGGCCGCGCGGCTGGGCAGCCGCCCCTACTTCTTCCTCTCGGCCGAACCCGGCAGCACCCTCACCGACCGGGTCACCGTCGCCAACAAGACCGCCGCCCCGCTCACCTTCCGGCTGTACGGCGCCGACGCCTACAACACGGACCGGGACGGCGGCTTCGCCGTCCGCACCCAGGCCGAGAAGCAGACCGGCGCGGGCGCCTGGATCAAGCCCGAGAAGACCCGGATCACCGTCCCGGCCCGCTCCTCCGTCACCGTGGCCTACACCCTCGCCGTCCCCGCCGACGCGGACCCCGGCGACCACCCCGGCGCCCTCGTCGCCCTCGACGAGCGGATCAGCGCCGGCGGGCGGGGGACCGTCGCCGTCGGCGTCCAGCGGGCGGTCGCGGCCCGCCTCTACCTGCGGGTCGACGGGCCGACCGTCCCCGCGCTCGCCGTCGAGGACGTCCGCGTCGACCAGGACCGGCCGCTCGTCCCCGGCACCCGCAAGAGCAGCGCCGTCGTCTCGTACACCCTGCACAACCTGGGCAACGTCACGCTCAGCCCGAAGGTCGTCCTGAAGGCCGAGGGCCTGTTCGGCCGCACCCTGCTCGAACGCGACCTGGCCGGGGTCCCGGCCGAGCTGCTGCCCCGGCAGAAGATCCGGCTCACCGAGCGGTGGACCGGCTCCCCGCAGTTCGACCGGGGCGAGGTCACCCTCACGGCCACCGCGAAGGACGTGCGGGAGACGGGCCGCGCGTCGTTCCTCGCGGTGCCCTGGTTCGCCGCCTCGGTCCTCGCCGCGGGCGCCGCCGCCGGCCTCGCCGGCCTGTGGATACGCCGCCGCCGAGCACGGCCCGAGGCACCGGCGGAACCTCCGGCCGAGGCCCTGGTCGGGGCCTGAGACCGCACTGAGTACGTGAGGCGGGCGCTCATCGGGGACAATGGCCCCCATGAGCGCTCGCAACCAAGAAACCGAAGCCGTCCACCGGGCCGGCTTCGCCTGCTTCGTCGGCCGCCCCAACGCGGGCAAGTCCACCCTCACGAACGCTCTGGTCGGCCAGAAGGTGGCCATCACCTCGAACCGGCCGCAGACCACCCGGCACACCGTCCGCGGCATCGTGCACCGCCCGGACGCGCAGCTGATCCTGGTCGACACCCCCGGCCTCCACAAGCCGCGCACCCTGCTCGGCGAGCGGCTCAACGACGTCGTGCGCACCACCTGGGCCGAGGTCGACGTGATCGGCTTCTGCCTGCCCGCCGACCAGAAGCTCGGCCCCGGCGACAAGTTCATCGTCAAGGAACTCGCCGCGATCAAGAAGACCCCCAAGGTCGCGATCATCACCAAGACCGACCTGGTCGACTCCAAGACCCTCGCCGAGCAGCTCATCGCCGTCGACCAGCTCGGCAAGGAGCTGGGCTTCGAGTGGCAGCAGATCGTCCCGGTCTCGGCCGTCGGCGACAAGCAGGTCCAGCTCGTCGCCGACCTGATCATCCCCCTCCTCCCGGAGTCCCCGCCGCTCTACCCGGAGGGCGACCTCACCGACGAGCCCGAGCAGGTCATGGTCGCGGAGCTGATCCGTGAGGCCGCGCTCGAAGGCGTACGCGACGAGCTGCCGCACTCCATCGCGGTGGTCGTCGAGGAGATGATCCCGCGCGAGAACCGCCCGGCGGACCGGCCGCTGCTCGACATCCACGCCAACGTGTACATCGAGCGCCCCAGCCAGAAGGGGATCATCATCGGCCCCAAGGGCAGCCGCCTCAAGGAGGTCGGCATGAAGTCCCGCAAGCACATCGAGGCGCTCCTCGGCACCCCCGTCTTCCTCGACCTCCACGTCAAGGTCGCGAAGGACTGGCAGCGCGACCCGAAGCAGCTGCGGAAGCTGGGGTTCTAGCCGGTTTCCGATTCGTCCTGTTGTTCGCCCCGCGTCGGCGGGGACATCATCCGGTCGGTACGCGACGACTTGACCCGTCGGTGCGTATCGACATGACCGGTCGATCGAACAGCAGGGGGAATCATGCAGACCGTTTTCGACAGTGACGCGTTACCCGCCGGCGGCCGGGCCGACGGCTGGGAGGACGTGACGGCGAGGGCGCTGTGCGCCACGCAGATCCGCTTCCCGGACGTCGGCGGCCTGAAGGTGCGGCTCGGGGTGGCCGACCTGCGGGAGGGCGTGCAGCTCTCCTCGCTGACGTACAGCTCGCTGGCCTGCCGGCGGACCCCGGCGCTCATCAGGCGCTCGGACCCGGAGCTGTACCAGCTCGCCCTGATCAGGAGCGGGCGGCAGGACCTGGACCAGTGCGACCGGCGGGTGTCGCTCGGCCGGGGCGAGCTGGTCCTGTACGACACCTCGCGCCCGTTCGAGGCCTCGGTCGCCCCGCACGGGCCGGTGGCCGGCACGCTGGTCCTGAACCTCCCCAAGCGGCTGCTGCCGTTCCGCGACGGCCACCTCGCCCAGCTGCTCGCCGTGCCGATGTCCGCCGGGCACGGGGTGGGCCGGCTCCTGGCACGCCTCCTCACCGGGCTCGGCGAGGAGGCACCGCACCTCACCCCGCAGGACGCCGACCGGGTCCGGAGCGCCCTGCTCGGCCTGACGGGCGCGGTGCTCGCCCACCACCTCGACCGGCGGCCGCCGGTCGACACCGGGGGACGGGTCGCGTTCCTGCGGATCGAGGCGTTCATCCGCGCCCACCTGGCCTCCGAGGACCTGACGCCGGCGGCCGTCGCGGCGGCGCACCAGATGTCCGTCCGCGCCCTGCACCGGCTCTTCGGCCACCACGGCACGACGGTCGCCGGGTTCATCCGCGGCCAGCGCCTCGAACACTGCCGGCGCGATCTGGCCGCCCGCCACCTCAGCCACCTCACCGTGCACGCCATCGGCGCGCGCTGGGGCTTCCCGAGGCCCGCCATCTTCAGCCGGGCCTTCCGCACCGCGTACGGGATGCCCCCGGGCGCGTACCGGGAAGAGGCCCTGCGGAGCGCGGGCGCGCAGGGGTAACGACCTGGCGCGCGGTGCGAATGCCCGGCCGTGGTGGGGCTGGCTAGCGTCCTGCCCGGCGGTGGAACCACCACCGACCGATACGGGAGGAAACCCACATGCTGAAGAAGCTGATCGCGAGTGTGGCCGTGATCTCCGCGGCCGGGCTCGGCGCCGGCCTCTCCATCACGCCGGCCGCCGCGTCGCCGTGTCCGTCGGGGGCGCTCTGCGCGTACCTGTCGACGAACTACACGGGCGACCCGGGCACGGTCTACGGCGACAACAACAACCTGCTCCAGTACAACAAGTTCAACAACGCGGTCTCGGTGTCCAACTCCGGCACCCAGTGCAGCGTCCGCATCTACAGCGGAACGGGCAAGACCGGTTCGTCGGTGAACATCCCCCGCGGCTACGGCATCGGCGACCTCTCCGGCACCGTCTACTACAAGAACGTCGCCTCGAACAAGTGGTGCTGATGCCGTGAACCTGCGACCAGCGGCCCTGTTCGTCCTGTGCCTGCTGGCAGTGGGCGGGTGCTCCTCGGCACCCGCCCACCGGGACGCGAGCACCTTCCCCGTCCCCCTGGACGGGGCCACCGTCGTCCCGGCGCAGCAGGCCGGGACGCTCCACCAGGCCGAGGAGAAGGCCGTCGCCGGATGCATGCGGCGACGCGGATTCCCGTACGCACCGGTCCCGGCCACCCGTCCCGTCACCGACAACCCGTACGGGCTGCTGACCGAGGAAGCCGCCAGGAACGACGGGTACGGCCTGGCGTCCGCCGCGCTCGAAGGCCTGCCCGACGACCCGAACGCGCCCGTCCTCGCGAAGCTGACCGAGGCCCGGCGCGCGGCCTGGCAGGAGGCGCTCGTCGGCACGAGCGCGCACCAGGTCGTCCTGACCACGGAGGGGGCGCCCGAACTGCGCCTCAACACCGACGGCTGCGTGTACCTCGCCCGCCGCGAGGTGTACGGCGGCGCGTGGGAGCAGGCCGAGGTCGACGCCACCGGGGCGACCGCGCGGATCGTCTCCGAGGTCGCCGCCGCCCCCGAGTTCCTCGCCGCGCAGAAGGCGTGGGCCGCCTGCATGGCGGAGCAGGGGGAGAAGGTCGGCACCATCCAGGAGGCCCGCGGGCTCATCCAGGACGCGGTGGCCAAGGCGGGCGAGGACCGCTCGGCGCTGCTGCGGACCGGCCGCCGCGAGCAGGAACTCGCCCGGCGGGACGCGCTCTGCCAGGACCGCGGCGACCTCGCCTCGGTGACCCGTACCGCTCAGGAACGCGTCCAGGCCCGGCTGCCGAAGTCCTCGTGGGCCGGCGCCACCCGGGTCAGGGAACTGCGCGAGACCGCGCTGCGCCGCACCGGCGCGTCCACCGGGGCGTGACGCTCAGGCGCCTTCCTTGAGGACCCTCGCGATGAGGGTCCTCTGGGCGTCCGTGAGGCGCGGGTCGCAGCAGCGGACCGTGACGCCGTCCACGGTGATCTCGTACGCGAAACCGTCCGGCACGCCCCGGCTCTCGTCGCTGCCCTCGTCGAGGACCGTGCCGGCCAGGGCGTGCCAGTCGCCGGCGTCCGGCCGGCCGGAGGTCTCCACCTCCGCCGACCGCTCGATGCCCGCGAAACCGCCCGTGCGCCGCACTCGAATCCGCATGGGCCCTGTCTACCAGCCGGTCAGTCGGTGGGCACCCCCACCGCCGTCCACGCCTTCAGGACGGCCTGGATCTCCTCGCCGTCGCCGTACCGGGCCCGCGCCGCCGCCACGGTGGCCGCCGCGAACTCCCCGAACCGGGTCTCGGGGGCGAGGGTGCCGCCGGTCATCACGTCGTACCAGATCTGCCCGGCCCGCTCCCAGGCGTGGCCGCCGAGCTCGGTCGCCACCAGGTAGAAGGCGTGGTTGGGGATGCCGGAGTTGATGTGCACCCCGCCGTTGTCGCGGGACGTGCGGACGTAGTCGTCCATGTGGCCGGGCTGCGGGTCCTTGCCGAGGACGTCGTCGTCGTACGCGGTGCCCGGGGCCTTCATGGAGCGCAGCGCCGTGCCCTCCACGCTCGGGTGGAAGAGGCCCTCGCCGATGAGCCAGTCGGCGTCCTGGGCGCTCTGGCCGCGGGCGTACTGCTTGACGAGGGAGCCGAAGACGTCGGAGACGGACTCGTTGAGGGCGCCGGACTGGCTGAAGTACTCCAGGTTCGCCGTGTACTGGGTGAAGCCGTGGGCGAGCTCGTGGCCGATGACGTCGACCGGCAGGGTGAAGTCGAGGAAGATCTCGTCGTCGCCGTCGCCGAACACCATCTGCTCGCCGTTCCAGAAGGCGTTGCCGTAGTTCTCGTCGTAGTGGACGGAGGCGACGAGCGGCAGTCCCGAGCCGTCGATCGAGTCGTGCCCGAAGGCGTTCATGAAGAGGTCGAAGGTGGCGCCGAGGCCGGCGTAGGCCCGGTTGACGGTGGCGTCGGGGACGGCCTCCTCGCCCTCGCCGCGGACCTTGGTGCCCGGCAGGGCGGTGCCGCGCGCGCAGTCGTGGACCGTGCGGTGCGGCTTCCCGGCGTCGCCGGGGCCGAGCGTCGGGGCGGCGCCGGGCAGCGGCAGCACCCGGAACGTGCGGGCGGCGGCGTCCGCGACCAGGGTGCGGCGGGCGGCGGCCGCGACGGCCGGGTTCGAGGAGTGCGCCAGGTGCTCCAGAAGGTGCGGCGGCACGATCGAGCAGAAGACGGACGAGTGGGAAGTCATCCCTGCAATGTGGCACTGCGTGACGCCACTGTCACGAGGGGAGACGATGATTGGCGAAATGGAGTGATGCGTCACTGTTCGGGCTTGACGCCGACGCCGTCCCGCATACTGAAACAGGACGTCCGTCTCGACGATCCTGGGCTAGGCTGCGGCACATCATGCGTTTCGGGCTGCTTCTCCTTAGCTGCCGCGGCGAGGGCCTGTAGTCGTAGGCCGACCCCCTCCCCGCGGGACCTGGTGTTGCGTTCGACAGTCGGCCGTCCTTCTTGCTGGACCCGAGGAGCCCAACGCAATGTCTCAGTCCCCCTTCGTCAGCCGCCCGACGCCCATCACCAACGCGACGCAGCTGCAGAAGCCGTCCGGGATGCCGATCCACAAGTACGGCCGCTACGAGGCCGTGCAGATCCCCGACCGCACCTGGCCCGAGCAGCGCATCACCAAGGCGCCCCGCTGGCTGTCCACCGACCTGCGCGACGGCAACCAGGCCCTGATCGACCCGATGTCCCCGGCGCGCAAGCGCGAGATGTTCGACCTGCTGGTCCGCATGGGCTACAAGGAGATCGAGGTCGGCTTCCCGTCCTCCGGCGAGACCGACTTCGCGTTCGTCCGCTCGATCATCGAAGAGGGCGCGATTCCGGACGACGTCACCATCTCCGTACTGACCCAGGCCCGCGAGGACCTGATCGAGCGGACCGTGGAGTCCCTGGTCGGCGCCAAGCGCGCCACCGTCCACCTGTACAACGCCACCGCGCCCACCTTCCGCCGGGTCGTCTTCCGCGGCTCGAAGGAGCAGATCAAGCAGATCGCCGTGGACGGCACCCGCCTGGTCATGGAGTACGCGGAGAAGCTGCTGGGCCCGGAGACCACCTTCGGCTACCAGTACAGCCCCGAGATCTTTACCGACACCGAGCTGGACTTCGCCCTGGAGGTCTGCGAGGCCGTCTGTGACGTCTGGCAGCCGGGGGAGGGCCGCGAGATCATCCTCAACCTGCCCGCCACCGTGGAGCGTTCGACGCCGTCCACGCACGCGGACCGCTTCGAGTGGATGTCCCGCAACCTGACCCGCCGCGAGCACGTCTGCCTGTCCGTCCACCCGCACAACGACCGCGGCACCGCCGTCGCCGCGGCCGAGCTGGCCATCATGGCCGGCGCCGACCGCATCGAGGGCTGCCTGTTCGGCCAGGGCGAGCGCACCGGCAACGTCGACCTGGTGACCCTGGGCATGAACCTGTTCAGCCAGGGCGTCGACCCGCAGATCGACTTCTCGCAGATCGACGAGATCCGCCGCACGAGCGAGTACTGCAACCAGATGGAGGTCCACCCGCGCCACCCCTACGCGGGCGACCTGGTCTACACCGCCTTCTCCGGCTCCCACCAGGACGCCATCAAGAAGGGCTTCGACGCCATGGAGGCCGACGCGGCCGCGAAGGGCGTCACCGTCGACGACATCGAGTGGGCCGTCCCGTACCTGCCGATCGACCCGAAGGACGTCGGCCGCTCCTACGAGGCCGTCATCCGGGTCAACTCGCAGTCCGGCAAGGGCGGTATCGCGTACGTCCTGAAGAACGACCACAAGCTGGACCTGCCCCGCCGGATGCAGATCGAGTTCTCGAAGATCATCCAGCAGAAGACCGACGCCGAGGGCGGCGAGGTCACGCCGGCCGCGATCTGGTCCGTGTTCCAGGACGAGTACCTGCCCAACCCCGACAACGCTGGTGCTCGTTGGGGGCGCATCCAGCTGCGCTCCGGCCAGTCGACCTCCGACACCGACGGCACGGACACGCTGACCGTCGAGGCGGTCGTGGACGGCGTCGACACCGTCCTGACGGGCTCCGGCAACGGCCCGATCTCGGCGTTCTTCGCCGCGCTGCAGTCCATCGGCGTCGACGCCCGCCTGCTGGACTACCAGGAGCACACGATGAGCGAGGGCGCCTCCGCGCAGGCCGCCTCGTACATCGAGTGCGCCATCGACGGCCAGGTCCTGTGGGGCATCGGCATCGACGCCAACACCACCCGCGCCTCCCTGAAGGCGGTCATCTCGGCGGTCAACCGCTCCGCCCGCTGACCTCCACCGCGCCCGACGGCCGCCCCGTACCCCTCCTCCCGGAGGGTGCGGGGCGGCCGCCGTATGTGAGCTGCGTCACGGTTTCAGGTTCGCTTAAGGAAGATGGTGGCGCCATGTCGGATTCGGCGTCATATCAGGTGAGTTGACGGCAGATCGGGGAATGGCGGAAGGTCGGTCCGTCCCCGTCGGACATCCCCCCACGCGCCCCCTCCATACCTCCCTGACCTGGAGTTTCGTATGCGCACGACCGCTGCCGTGGCCGCCGTTCTCGCGGTGACCGGTGCCGCCCTCGCCTGGGCCCCCGCCGCTTCCGCCACGAACCCCGCGGAGTGCGCGACGAACCCGCTCGGCACGGCCGGTCTGTACGCCGAGTTCGTCGAGAAGGACTCCACCCGCCACTCGGACTCCGAGGGCGCGGTCGCGGTCGGCGGCGACGCGACGTTCGGTGACCCGGGCCGGTCCGGCTTCTCGGTCGGCTCCGGTCTCTCCGGGGCCGACCTCGCGAAGCTGCCCGGCGGGCACAGCCTCGTCGTCGGCGGCACCCTGAAGGCCAACGGCGTGGTCCTGGTCAAGGGTTCCGGCATCGCCGGCAAGGTCGTGGACAACTCCCGGGGCGAAGGCTTCGACGTCGACGGCGACAAGGTCGGCACGGGGCCCTCCCCGGTCGACTTCGGCAAGGAGTTCGCCGCGCTGCGCACGCTCTCGACCGGCTGGGCGGGCGCGCGGCCCGACGGCGAGGTGTCCACCGACGGGCGGAGCCTCTACCTCACCGGCTCCGACGCGAAGCTGAACGTCTTCGCGGTGAGCGGTGCCGACCTGGAGAAGGCCGGCGAGATCTACCTCAAGGTCCCGGTCGGCTCCTCCACCCTCGTGAACGTCGTCGGCACCTCGTACGACATGCGGGCCAAGCCCACCTCCGGCGTGTGGATCTGGGACGGCGGCGCGTACGTCCAGGACGACTACGACCGGCACACCGCCGGCCACAAGAGCATCCGCTCCAAGCTGCTGTGGAACTTCCCGCAGGCTGAGACCGTCGACAAGAACTCCTCCGCCTGGCCCGGCACGATCCTGGCGCCCCACGCCACCGTCACGATGACCAGCGGACACATCAACGGCTCGGTCATCGCCGAGGAGCTCGTCACCGTCCCCGGTGCCGAGACCCACCAGATGAACTTCACCGGCTGCCTCCCCGAGGTGACCACCCCCGGCCCGGTCGTCACCCCCGAGGCCCCGAAGCCGACCGACACCCCCGCGCCCACCCCCAGCGAGGGCGGCGCGACGCCGGGCGCCTCCGAGACCCCCGGCGGCTCCGCGTCCCCGTCGGCGCCCGCCACCCCGGAGGCGTCCGCCACGACGCCCGGCACGGCCCCGACGCCGGCGCCGTCCGCCACCCCGGAGGGTGATCTCGCGACGACCGGATCGGCCATCGGCCCCGGCGTGATCGGCGCGGCGGCGGCCGCCGTCGTGATCGGCGGCGGCTTCCTGGCCTTCGCAAAGCGTCGTCGCCGCGCCTGATGCGGAATCCGTCGCGGTGACGTGTCTCGGCCAACTCCTCGGTGAACTCCTGACGGGGTGCTGACGTCGCATCATGGATGTGGCTAACATCACGCCAACGCCGGCAGTGCAGCCGGGCCGTTGAGGAGGTGCGTGTGCGGTCTGCCCGGAATTCACGTGGTGGGAAAGTGGGCGTCTGCGGAATCCGCACCTCCTGGAACACCGTCGGAGACGGCGAGTTCTTCTGCGAGGAGTGCGGAGGCGACCGCAACTACCGGCGGCGCACCGGCCGCCGCAGGTTCGCCGTCCTGGGCGTCCCCGTCCTGCCCCGGGGCTGTACGGGCCCCGTCGTCGAGTGCGCGGCCTGTCACACGCACTTCGGCACGGAGGTCCTCGACCACCCCACGACGAGCCGCTTCTCCGCGATGCTGAGGGACGGCGTCCACACCGTCGCCCTGGCCGTCCTCGCGGCCGGGGGCACGGACTCCCGCGCGGTCCTCGACCGGGCCGTCAGCGCCGTCCGCGCGGCGGGCTT
Source organism: Streptomyces sp. NPDC037273 (assembly GCF_055603625.1). NCBI lineage: Bacteria > Bacillati > Actinomycetota > Actinomycetes > Kitasatosporales > Streptomycetaceae > Streptomyces > Streptomyces sp. NPDC037273. The sequence continues at coordinate 119,295 of NZ_JBVJVO010000007.1, read as the reverse complement.
CACCGAGTGCACGGCCGTCCAGCTCGTCGACCTCGTCGAGGCGCTCGCGGCCGACACCGGCCGGTTCATGCCCGAGGTGAACCCCGAGGGCACGCTCCTCGCGATCGAGCTCCACGAGGCCCTCGAACCGCTCACCCCGCACCTCGCGCCCGCCGGCCGGGAGTCGATCCTGCTGCAGGCCGCGCGGATCGCCCTCGCCGACGGGGCGTACAGCCCGGCCGAGATGGAGGTCCTCGGTACCGTCGGGAACGCCCTCGCGTTCGCGCCCGACGACACCGTCCGGCTCCTCGCCTCGGCGCGGACGGTGCCGTAGAACCCCTCACGGCGTGATGTTCTGGTTCAGCCGGAACACGTTGTCCGGGTCGTAGCTCCGCTTCACCTCGCGCAGCCGGTCGTAGTTCTGCCGGTAGTTGACCCGGACCCGGTCCTGGTCGTCGGTGTCCATGAAGTTCACGTAGCCGCCCTCCTGGGTGTGCGGGCGGAGCGCCTTGTCGTAGGCGCGGGTCCAGGCGATGTTGCGGTCGTTGTCCGCCGGGTCGGTCCAGGTGCCGCCGAAGGAGTGCGAGTAGAAGGCGTCGCGGTAGGCGAAGGCGGTGTCCTCGGGGCCCACGTCGTGGCAGGCGCCGTCGATCGGGAAGATCGCGGTGTCCGACTCCATGGACGGCATCGTCTCGCCGTACTCCGTGTGGACCGCGATGGCGCCGTCGGAGAGCTCGCGGCTGAAGTTCCCCTTCCAGTAGTGGTAGAGCCCCGGCGGCAGCTGCTCGTCGAAGAGGGTGTTGATCACCGGGTACGGCATCCGGTCCATGAACCGGCCGACGACCGGGCCGAGCGCGTCCAGGCGCGCCAGGACCTTCTCGTCCTCCGAGGACGGGCCGGAGAAGCAGGTGAACGCGGCGCAGATCGGGCGGCCGTGCCAGCGCTCGGGCAGGAACGGTTCCTCGGGGCCGAGCGCGAGCACGAAGATCGAGTTCAGCTCCGCCGAGGTCTCCGCGATCATCGCCCGCCAGGCCCGGGCCACGTCGCCGTCCAGCGGATAGCAGGTGATCCCGCCGAAGATGTCGTCGACCGGGTGCAGCCGGTACGCGAGCGAGGTGACGACCCCGAAGTTCCCGCCGCCGCCGCGCAGCGCCCAGAAGAGGTCCGGGTCCCGCTCCGCGTCGCAGGAGACCAGCGTCCCTTCGGCCGTCACCACATCGGCCGCGACCAGGTTGTCGCAGCTCAGGCCGCACCTGCGGGCCAGATGCCCCATGCCGCCGCCGAGCGTCAGACCGCCGACACCGGTCGTGGAGACGACGCCGCCGGTGGTGGCGAGCCCGAAGGCGTGCGTGGCGTGGTTGAAGTCGCCCCAGGTGGCGCCGCCCTCGGCGCGCGCCCGGCGGATCTCGGGCTGGACCCGGACGCCCCGCATCCGGGACAGGTCGACCACGAGCCCGTCGTCCACGGTGCCGAAACCGGCGACCGCGTGGGAGCCGCCCCGCACCGCGAGCCGCAGCTCGTGGTCCCGGGCGTACCGCACCGCCGCGATCACGTCCCCGGCGTCCACGGCGTGGACGACGACGGCGGGACGGCGGTCGTGCAGGGCGTTGTAGACCCGGCGGGAGACGTCGTACGACGGGTCTCCGGGGGTCACGACGGTGCCGCGCACGGCACCGCGAAGCGTGTCCAGGGATTCGGTCGTGGTGGTCATGCCTCCGGTCTAGCCCCGGGGGACCCTGCCGCACATCGCCCGAACCGCCCATGGAAGCGGTGGTGCGCGGGATGGGCCGTTCGCACCACGTTCCGAGGACGGCCGGCCCGGTCAGACCAGGTCGTGGGCGTAGGCGTACGCCGTGGCGGCGGCGCGGGAGCCGACGCCGAGCTTGGCGAAGATGTTGTTCAGGTGGCGGGAGACCGTGTGCTCGCTGATCACCAGGGTCCGCGCGATGTCCCGGTTGGTGCCGCCGGTGGCGACCAGCCGCAGGACCTCCGCCTCGCGGGCCGTCAGACCGCCCGGCAGCCGCCGCCGCTTGCCGCCGGAGAGCAGCGCCGCCGCGCGCCGGGCGTCCGGCACCGCGCCGAGCCGCTCGAAAACCGCCCGCGCGGCCGCCAGCTCCAGCCGGGCCGCCTCCTCGTCACCCGCCGCCCGGCAGGCCGCCGCGAGCAGCATCCGTACCTGCGCCGCCTCGTACGGCACCCGCAGGTCGAGCCAGCCGGCGAGCGCCCGGCGCAGCGGGGGCAGCGGGGCTCCGCCGGAGGCGAGGGCGACCGCGCCGTACGCCGTGTCGGCCATCGCCCGCAGCAGGGGTACGTCCCCGGCGAGCGCGTCCAGGCCGGCCGCCGCCTCCGTCGCGCCGGGCACGTCCCGGACGGCGAGCGCCACCTCCGCGCGGGCGGCGAGCAGGCGGGCGCGGCCCAGGACGTCGTGGCGCGGGTCGCTCTGGCAGGCGAGCGCGAGCTCGACGCCCGCGACCGCCGCGTCGGCCCTGCCCTGCGCCAGGCGCAGCAGCGCGAGCCCCGGCTGCGGGATGCGCCCCAGCTCGTGCGCGTGCGCGTAGGACACGGCCGCCGCGTCCAGCCGCCCCTGCCGCCGCTGTACGTCCCCGGCGGCGTAGTACGCGGCCGCCGCCGACTCCAGACAGTCCACCGGCACCTCCCGGCACGCGAGCCGCGCCTCGGCCTCGGCGAGGTCCCAGGCGCCGAGGAGGTCGAGCACCTGGACCCGGTGCGCCCGGCAGACCCCGCGGAAGGGGTTCTCCCCGGAGGGGACGGCCATGGGGGCCGCGTCGGTCGCCGTGCCGTTCGCCGTGCCGTCCGTCGTGTCGTCCGTCGTGTCGTTCGTCGTACGGCCCGACCAGGGCGGGGCGCACCACTCCATCGCCGCGTCCGTCCACTCCACGGCCCGGCCGAAGTCGGCGGCCTCCATGCACTGGGTGATGGCGAGGCAGTACAGCAGGCCGGTGAACATGCCCGTGAGCTCGCCGGCGGAGACGGCGCACATGGCGTCGTCGAGGAGGGCGAGGGCCTGCGCGCGGCGGCCGCCGGCGAGGAGGACGGCGGACTCGGCCTGGCGGGCCAGGGCGAGCAGGTCCGGGTTGCCGGAACGCAGGGCGAGGCGGGTCATCCGGTGGGTGGCGGCGAGGGCGGCGGCACGGTCGCCGTGCTGCTCGGCCTCCTCGGAGTCCGTCCAGGCCAGGAAGCACTGCTCGGGGCACGGCGGCAGGTCTTCGAGGTGGTGCCTCGCCCGGTGCAGCCAGCCGGCCGCCGCCGCGGGCCGTCCCAGGGAGCGGTACTCGAAGAACAGCCACCAGGAGGCGAGCCCGGCGCCCCTGTGGTCCCCGGCCGCGAGGTAGGCGGCGTGCGCGCGGAGCCGTGCGGTGACCGACTCGTCGACGTGCCCCGACCACCAGGCGGCGTCGGCGAGCACGGACAGGTCGTCGGCGGTCAGCGCGCGCGAGGGGTGCCGGTCGTGGGCGCGCAGCAGCGCGTACGCCTCCGCCCAGGACTCCCGCCCGGCGGCCGCGCGGGCCCGCTCGACCGCGTCGGCCACGGCGGACGCGGTGGCGGCGGTCCGGGCGCCGGTGGCCGCCATGGCGCCCGTGGCCGTGTGCGTCGTGGGTGCGGACATGGCCCTCACCTCTTCCCGGTCCTTTCAGGGTAGGACCGGGAAGAGGCGAGGGCCTCGTGGCTACTGGATCGCGCCGCTCGCGCGCAGCATGTCCTCGCGCTCGACGATCTTCACGCGCTCGCGGCCCTGGGGCTCGCCCAGCGCCTTCTCGGCCGCGTCCAGGGCGTACCAGCCCTCCCACGTCGTGTAGGTGAGGCCCTTGCCCTCGAGGAAGGACACGATGGCGTCCGTCTCGGGGGTCTCGGGGGTGAGCAGACGGCCGCTGGCGAAGTCGTCCAGGAGGTTGGCGACGGTCTCGTTGGCGTCGCCCTTGGTGTGGCCGATGAGGCCGACCGGGCCGCGCCGGATCCAGCCGGTGCAGTACGTGGAGGCCATGTGCTCGCCGGACTCCTCGATCACGCGGCCGCCCTGGTCGGGGATGGTGCCGGTGGTGGTGTCCCACGGGATCTTCGGGAGCTCGTCGGAGAGGTAGCCGACCGCGCGGTAGACGGCGGAGACGTCCCAGTCGGTGGTGGCGCCGGTGCCCTTGACGTTGCCGGTGCCGTCGAGCTCGGTGCGCTCGGTGCGCAGGCCCACGACCTTGCCGTCCTCGCCGAGGATCTCGACGGGCGACTCGAAGAAGTGCAGGAAGAGCTTGTGCGGGCGGTCGCCGATGTCGCGGATCGCCCAGTTCTCCAGGGTCTTGGCGACCATGTCGGTCTGCTTGTTCTTGCGGCGCTCGGCGATCGAGCCCTCGTCGTAGTCGATGTCCTCGGGGTTGACGATGACCTCGATGTTCGGCGAGTGGTCGAGCTCGCGCAGCTCCATCGGGCTGAACTTCGCCTGCGCGGGGCCACGACGGCCGAAGACGTGCACTTCGAGCGCCTTGTTGGCCTTCAGGCCCTCGTAGACGTTGGCCGGGATCTCGGTCGGCAGCAGCTCGTCCGCCGTCTTCGCGAGGATGCGGGCGATGTCGAGCGCCACGTTGCCGACGCCCAGGACGGCGACCTTCTCGGCCTCCAGCGGCCAGGTGCGCGGGACGTCCGGGTGCCCGTCGTACCAGGACGCGAAGTCCGCCGCGCCGTACGAGCCGTCCAGCTCGACGCCGGGTATCCGGAGCTCGCGGTCGAACATCGCGCCGGTGGAGAAGACCACCGCGTCGTAGAACGAGCGCAGGTCGTCGAGGTGCACGTCGGTGCCGTAGTTCACGTTGCCGAAGAGGCGGACCTGCGGCTTGTCGAGCACCTGGTGCAGCGCGGTGATGATGCCCTTGATGCGCGGGTGGTCAGGCGCCACGCCGTAGCGGATCAGGCCGAAGGGGGCGGGCATCCGCTCGAAGATGTCGATGGACACGCCCGGCTCGGCGGCGGCGTCGGACTTCAGCAGCGCATCGGCGGCGTAGATGCCGGCGGGGCCGGCGCCGACGATCGCGACCCGGAGGGGGCGGGGCATGACGGATTCCCTTCGCAAGCGACGTGGCGGCGAAGCCGCCGACACTTAGGTCACCCTAAATAATTCTTCGCGCGAAGTGGTACCCGGGCCCGGTCTATGAGCCCATAAGGCGAACTTATGACTTCCATAAGCAGCCCCATGCCCCGAGGTCGCCCGCCCGCTACAGGCCGCCGACCCCCAGCAGCGCCAGGACCGCCACCGCGACCGCCCCCGCCGCGCCCAGGAACCCGATGAACAGTCCCGACCCCATCAGCACGACATCCGTCCACCACCGCGCCCGCGACCGCAGGACCACCACCCGCCCCGGATCCCGCGGATCGTAGGCCACGTCGATCGTCCACGCGTGCGCGAAGCTCTTCACGTTGCGCTGCAGCCCCACCGGATCCGGGTACGTGAACTGCCCGGGAACGCCCGGCACCCGCTCCGCCGCGACCGTGACACCGTGCTTGCGCAGGTACCACTCCTCGTACGGCATGTACGCGACCGCCCCCGCCAGCGCCAGGAAGAACAGCCCGAACAACCCCGCCGGAATGATCCCCACCATGCCCGCCGGATGCCCCGTCACGCTCACCAGCACCGACAGCACCACGATCGCCAGCAGCCCGTACAGCGACCACCGCTTGACCCGCCGGAAGTGCGCCACGGTGTACAGATCACCCAGGCGTTCCCCCGTCGTGAGCTGCGTCCCGTCGACCTGCTCCCGCTCCTCCGGCAGCACCGCGTTCACCGCCTCCGCGAACCCCACTGCCTCGGCCGCCTCCACGTCCTCCAGCCGCACCACCACCGGCACCGCCCCCGGCGCCGCCGTCAGCTCGATCGCCACCGCCCGCCCCTCGGCGCGCACCTCCCCGATCGCCTCCAGCGGGATGTGCATCTCCTCGTGCCTGCGGCGCAACCACAAAGCCCTGCCCTCGGCCCGCAGGCCCGTACCCTCGGGCCCCCGCAGGGCCGGTATCGGCGGCATGATCGACATGGCGCGATCGTAGGGCCGTGCCCCCGCCCGGGAGAACCCCTTTCGGTACGGGATCCCCAGGGCCCGTCAGCCCGTCAGCCCGTCAGCCCGTCAGTCCGTCAGTCGACCAGGGTCCTGACGACCAGCAGCCCGGCCCCGTACACCCCGCCGCCCACCAGACCGCAGCCGACCACCGTCATCAGCGCCATCATGCAGCGCACGTACAGCCCCTCCGGCCGGATCGCCACCCCCGGGTCACGCGGGTCGTAGGCCAGCTCGATCCGCTCCCCGCCCACCGGGTCCGTGTACGTGTGGCCGTTCCCCGCCATGTCCTCGTACCGGTACACCCGCGTGCTGTTCGTGTGATGCGAAAGCTCCGCCACCACCGTGATCCCGTGCCTCGGCAGCCACCACATCCGGTACAGCCCCCGCCCCACGACCCCCACCAGGAACCCGCCGACGGCGACCACCAGGACCGCGAGCCCGAACATCACCGCGTACTCCCCACGGCCCGCCACCCCGACGAACACGTCCAGGGCCACGACCGGCACGGCCGCCCCCAGCACGACCGCCTTCCGCCGGCCCATGCCCGGCGCCTCGGCGACGCGGGTGATGACGAGCGCGGCCCCGTCGACCGCCCCTCCCGTCCGCTCGGGCAGCGCGCCGTTCACGGCCTCCGCGAACGCCGTCGCGGCCGCCTCGCTCACGTCCGCCACCCGGTACGCCGTCGGCTCCGCCCCTTCGGGCGCGCTGAGCGCGATCTCGACCGTCCGCCTCTCCGCCCGGACCCGCCCTATCGCCGCCAGCGGTATCGCGTACTCCGTCCCCGCCCGGCGAAGCGTCACCGCGCCTTCCCCGCAACGGAGTACGGCGCCGTCACGGCCGCGCAGGACGAGAGTGGGCAGCGAGGGCGAGGTCGGCATGCGGGTGATCGTAGGCGGCGCAGGTCACGAGCGCTTCGGACCGGTGCCGGTCGACTTCGCCACCTGCCAGGTCGCGCGGGCGGCGACGACCGCCACCGCGAGGGCGAAGACCGCGCAGAGACCGGTCGCGATCGGGCTCTTGCACCTGGCCGCGGTCACGACCATGCAGACGAAGACGGCCCAGTCCACGCACGTCCGCTTCAGCAGCGCCACCAGGCGGCTCGCGCGCTCCTCCAGGGGACGCGTCATCCGGTGAACGCCTGGGCCATGAAGCGGAGTCCGATCCCCTCGCGGTACACCCTGCTGTTGCTGTCGTAGTGCGAGAACTCCGCCACGACCGTGCCCCCACGCTTGGCGTACGCCCACTGCTCGTACAGGCCGCGGCCGAGGAAGCCCGCGATCGCGGCGCCTAGGGCGGCGAAGGGCATGGGGGCGAGGGCCAGTCCCGCGTACGGCCATCCGCCGGCCGCTCCGGCCGTCGCGCTGAGTGCGACGACGACCGCGAGGACGGCCAGGACGGTTCTGGCAGGTGTCACGCCGAGATGCCGGTGACAAACGCCGACCAGGCCGCGGCGGCGACGACCAGGACGGGGCCGTCGGTGACCTTGCTGTCGCGGACGGGGACGATGCCGGGGAAGTCGGGGGAGACCTCGACGCAGTTGCCGCCCTCGCCGTTGCTGTAGGAGCTCTTGCGCCAGGCGGCGCCGGTGAAGTCGTAGGAGACTTCGACGCAGCTGCCGCCCTCGCCGTTGCTGTAGGAGCTCTTGAACCAGTGGGCGTTGTTCAGGTCGTACGCGCGCATCGTCTGAAGTCCTCCGCCGCCGATTCGAGCAGGGCCAGGGACGCCTCCGGCGACAAGGTGGCGACCCTGAGCAGATCGTAGGCGCGCTGTGCGCGCTTCACCACCGCCGGATCGTCGAGCAAAGTCCCCGAAAACGAGGTCTCTGTATAGGCCGTTGGCGGCTGGTCATCGAACTCCATGAGCTGCAGCATGCCGTTCATGGAGGCGTGTGCTCCGGCGGAGCGGGGCACGACGCTCACCAGGACGCAGCGCTGCCGGATCAGCGACACGATGCGGTCGAGTTGGGCGGCCATGACCTCGGCGCCGCCGACGGGGACGAGGACCGCGTTCTCGTGCAGGATCACCCAATACTCGGGCCTTGTAGCGTCCGTGAGGATCTTCGCGCGGTCCATCCGTGAGGTGACCTTCTCCTCTATGTACTCCTCCGCCGCGAAGGGGTTGGCGGCCAGGGTCACGGCGCGGGCGTACGCGGCGGTCTGCAGCAAGCCCGGGATCACCGTCGGTGCGAACTCGCAGATCCGCGTCGCCAGCGCCTCCAGCTCCGCCACCTCATGGAAATAGGAGGCGTACGGCGACTTGTTGATGAGTTGCCGTACCGTTCGTTCGAAAAAACCACCGGTTTGTAGGGCGGTGTCGATCCGCTTCGCCACGTCCAGCTGTGGCTTTCGAATTCCCTGCTCGAACAGTCCGATATAGGCGCCTGAAACGAACACTCGGTCGCCCAGCTCGGTCTGTGTGAGTCCGGCGGTCTCCCGGTGTTCCTTCAGGACCTCGCCGAAGTACTCCCATGCCTCGTTGCGCCTGGTCTTGGCCATGGCTTAACTCCCCAACCCTACGCCGCAGTTGTATGGCCTGCGAGTCTGCCGATTCTACGGATCTGCCCGCACCCTGGAGAGGCGAAGCGGGAAATGGATTCAGAAAGGCATACGTTGGTGAAGGAAGACATCATGAAGACGACCACGGGGGCAGTCGGAGCCGCACGGGAGGCGGTGGCGGAATTGCGCGAGGCGTTGGCGAGGGCAGGAATCAGGTTGCCGTCGCTGGGGCTCGACGTCGTCACGCTCGCGGCCGAGCCGCCGAGGCCGCTCGTGGAATTGGGTTGTTGCACGGTGGAAACGGCTCGGCTGCTCGCGGCCGCCGTACTGCCGAGGGAGGAGAGTCGAACGTGACGCTGCCCATCGGGTCGTATGTCGTGGAGATCCGCACGGGGAGGGTGGGGAGGGTGATGGGGCACGAGGGGCCGTACGTCCAGGTCCGGCCGCTGGGGGGCGGGCGGGAGTGGGACGTGGAGCCGGGGGAGGTGAGGGAGGCGACGTCGTCGGAGCGGCTGAGCGCGGCGACGGCGCACGCGAACGCGCGGAGCAGGGGAGAGGTGCCCTGAGGGGGACCGTACCCACGGGAAACGGAACGGGCCGGTACGCACTGTGCGTACCGGCCCGTTCTCGTGCGGGGCGGCGGGGGTCAGGAGGAGGGGCGGGTGTCGCGGCGGAGCTGGTGGATTTCGCGGGTGATGGCCCAGGCGTCGGCGACGGGGCCGAGGTGGGCGAGCTTGTCGGGGTTGAGGACGGCGCGGATGGTCTGGATGTGGCCGTCGAGGACGTCGAGGACGATCGCCTGGAGGACGCGGCCGTGGGCGTCGCGGTAGATGGCGCCGGGCTGGCCGTTGATCTCGCGGAGCTCGGAGGTGATGCCGAGGGCGAGGAGCGAGGGGAAGGTGGCGCCGAGGAGGCGGGAGACGTTGTCGGCGCCGTGGATGGTGCGGGCGAGGTTGGGGGCCTTGCCGCCGCCGTCGCCGACGAGCTGGACGTCGGCGGAGAGGAGGGCCTGGAGCCCGCCTACGTCGCCGGTCTGGAGGGCGCCGAAGAAGCGCTCGGCGAGTTCCTGGCGTTCCTGGCGGTCGGCTTCGAAGCGGGGGCGGCCCTCGTGCATGTGGCGGCGGGCGCGGACGAGGAGCTGACGGCAGGCGGCCTCGGAGCGGTCGACGGCGGCGGCGATGTCCTCGAAGTCGAAGGCGAAGACCTCGCGGAGGAGGAAGACGGCCCGTTCGAGGGGGCTGAGGCGTTCGAGGAGGAGGAGCGCGGCCATGGAGACGGAGTCGGCGAGTTCCACCGAGCGGACCGGGTCCTGGTAGGGGTCGTTGAGGAGGGGTTCGGGGAACCAGGGGCCGACGTACTCCTCGCGGCGGACGCGGGCGGAGCGGAGGACGTCGATGGAGAGGCGGGTGATGGTGGTGGAGAGGAAGGCCTTGGTGGAGGTGGGGCGGGTGGGGGAGGCGTCGAAGCGGAGCCAGGTCTCCTGCACGGCGTCCTCGGCCTCGCTGACGCTGCCCAGGATGCGGTAGGCGATGGAGAAGAGCAGCGGGCGCAGCTCTTCGAACTCCTCGGCCTTCTCCTCGGCCTTGCTCGTGACGTCGTCCTCGCTCATTTCGGCTTCCTCTCCCCGTTTCCCCGCTGCCGTTACGGTGCGTCCGCGTCCGCGCCGGGTGACGCGGACGCACCATGATCATCCAGATGCGTGGGCGCTGTCAGTGGAACTGGCCGGGCACGTAGTCGCCGGCGGGCTGGCGGGTGATCGCGTTGAGGCGGTTGGCGAGGTTCATGAAGCCGATGTGGAGGACGAGTGCCATGAGCTGGTCCTCGTCGTAGTGGAGGGCGGCCCGCTCCCAGACCTCGTCGCTGACGCCACCGGCGGCGTCGGCGGTACGGGTGCCCTCCTCGGCGAGTTCGAGCGCGGCGCGCTCGGCCTCGGTGTAGACGGTGGCCTCGCGCCAGGCCGCCACCAGATTGATGCGCACCGCGGTCTCGCCGGCGTGCGCGGCCTCCTTGGTGTGCATGTCGATGCAGACGGCGCAGCCGTTGATCTGGCTGACGCGGAGCGCGACCAGCTCCTGGGTCGCGGCCGGCACGGTCGACTCCTTGACCGCCTTGCCCGCCGCCAGGAGGTGCTTGAAGGCCTTGCCGGCGACGGGGCTGGCGAAGAGGTTGAGTCGCGCGTCCATGGGGTGCTCCTTCGTGGGTGTCGCTCGCTGCTTACAACCCCTGAGACGAGATGGCCCTGAGCCCTGTGACACGGCCGGATGTGACCCGCGTCACCTGAAGGGGTGGTCGTCCGTCGCGGGCCCGGCTGTCGGTGCCGTACGGGAGAATGGGGCGCATGAGTCTGTTCCGCGACGACGGCATCGTGCTGCGCACCCAGAAGCTGGGTGAAGCGGACCGCATCATCACGCTCCTCACCCGCGGTCACGGACGGGTGCGCGCGGTGGCGCGCGGGGTGCGGCGGACGAAGTCGAAGTTCGGGGCGCGGCTCGAACCCTTCTCGCACGTGGACGTGCAGTTCTTCGCCCGGGGGAGTGAGCTGGTCGGACGCGGGCTGCCGCTCTGCACGCAGAGCGAGACCATCGCCGCGTACGGCTCCGGCATCGTCACCGACTACGCGCGGTACACCGCGGGCACGGCCATGCTGGAGACGGCGGAACGGTTCACCGACCACGAGGGCGAGCCCGCCGTGCAGCAGTACCTGCTGCTCGTGGGCGGTCTGCGGACGCTCGCCAGGGGCGAGCACGCGCCGCACCTCATCCTCGACGCCTTCCTCCTCCGCTCCCTCGCCGTGAACGGCTACGCGCCCAGCTTCGAGGACTGCGCGAAGTGCGGCATCCACGGCCCCAACCGGTTCTTCTCGGTCGCGGCGGGCGGAGTCATCTGCGGCGACTGCCGGGTGCCCGGCAGCGTCGTACCCTCCGCCGAGGCCATCGGCCTGCTCAGCGCCCTCCTCACCGGCGACTGGGCGACGGCGGACGCGTGCGAGCCCCGTCACGTCAGGGAGGGCAGCGGACTCGTCTCCGCCTATCTGCACTGGCACCTGGAGCGCGGCCTGCGCTCCCTGCGGTACGTGGAGAAGGGCTGACGTCTCCGGTCCACGGCGCGTGGCGGAGGCCGGACGCCTCCGGTCCACGGTCCGGCCGCGGTGTCGTCGTCTACGCTGCTCGACGGTGTCACGCACGGGCGACCACCGTGCGCGGGGGAGGAGTGCGGACGATGGGCAACGGCGCGGACCTGCCGCGGCGGATCGGTGTCTACGAGGTCGAGCGCGCGCTCGGCTCGGGCGGCATGGGGACGGTCTACCTCGCCCGGTCGCCGGGCGGCCGGCCCGTCGCGGTCAAAGTGGCCCGCCCGGAACTCGCGGCCGACCCGCACTTCCGCAGACGGTTCCGCGCGGAGGTGGAGGCGGCCCGCAGGGTCGGCGGTTTCCACACCGCCCCCGTCGTGGACGCCGACCCCGACGCAGACGTGCCCTGGCTGGCCACCGCCTACGTCCCCGGGCCCACCCTCGCCGAGCTCGTCGAACGCCAAGGCCCCATGGACGAGGCGCGGTTGAGGTCCCTCGGCGCGGCCCTCGCCGAGGCGCTCCAAGCCGTCCACGCCTGCGGGCTCGTCCACCGGGACCTCAAGCCCGGCAACATCATCATGGCCGACGACGGACCCCGCGTCCTCGACTTCGGCATCGCACGGGCCGTCGAGTCCACCCGGCTCACCGCCACCGGCGCGGCCTTCGGCACCCCCGGCTACCTCGCGCCCGAACAGGCACAGGGCGACGAGGTCGGCGGCGCCGCCGACGTCTTCGCGCTCGGCGCCGTCCTCGTCGCCGCCGCCGGAGGCCGTGCCTTCGGCGAGGGCACGCCCATGGGCCTGATGTACCGGTCGGTGCACGAGCCCGCCGACGTCTCCGCCCTCCCGGCGGATCTTCGGCCCCTGGTCGCCGCCTGCCTCTCCAAGGACCCGGCCGACCGCCCCACCCCCGAGACGCTCCTGCACGCCCTCAAGCCGGACGCGGTCCCGGCCGTGGGCCCGGCCACGGTCCCGGACGCGGGCGCGGTCCCGGCTCCGAGCCCGGCAGCGAGCGGGACCCCGGTCTCGGCCCCGAGCCCGGCCCCGAGCCCCGTCCCCGTACCGGATCCCGCCGCTCGCACGCTCACCGCCCCCGGACGGGCGGGGCCCGTTCCGGCCGGGGCCTCGGGCAGGTCGCCGGTCGTCACCCGGGTGATCGTGGCCGTCGCCGTGGTGGGCGCGCTCGGGGGTGGCCTTCTCGCCTACTCGTGGCTGGGGGACGAGAAGAAGGGCGCGGCCCCGAAGGTCACCGCGACGCACTCAGGGTCGTCCACATCGGCGTCCACGCCACCGTCATCGCCGCCGACCTCGCCCCCGGCGAACAGCGCGGCGCCGAAGGACCGGGTGACCGTCGTCGTGACCGGCGAGGGGGAGAGGAGCTGGGTGTCGGCGAAGGGCCGGAACGGCGACCTGCTGTACGAGGGGCTGCTGGAGGCCGGCGAGACCAGGACGTTCACGGACGGGGACGAGATCGACCTGGTCCTGGGCAACGCCGGTGCCGTCCGGCTCGTCGTGAACGGCAAGCAGGTCGAGGACGAGTTCCAGCCCGGTGAGGTCGAACGCCTCCGCTACGGCAGGGGCGACTAGGAAGGGCGGCTCGGCCGCCGTGGGAAACTCGACTACGCGTGAAGTACGGCACCACCTCTTAGGAGATCCATCGCCATGGCCATCGCACGACTCCTCGGGCGCCAGCGCCGGGAATACCGGACCCCCGAGCCGCACCCGTCCGGCGCGCGTCCGCCGAAGCTCCAGTCCGAGCTCGTGCCGGAGCACGTGGCGATCGTCATGGACGGCAACGGCCGCTGGGCGAAGGAGCGCGGTCTGCCGCGCACCGAGGGTCACAAGGTGGGCGCCGAGCAGGTGCTCGACGTGCTCCAGGGCGCGATCGAGATGGGCGTCGGCGCGATCTCGCTGTACGCCTTCTCCACCGAGAACTGGAAGCGCTCGCCCGAGGAGGTGCGCTTCCTCATGAACTTCAACCGCGACTTCATCCGCAAGACCCGCGACCAGCTCGACGAGCTCGGCATCCGGGTCCGCTGGGTCGGCCGGATGCCGAAGCTGTGGAAGTCGGTGGCGAAGGAGCTCCAGGTCGCGCAGGAGCAGACCAAGGACAACACGAAGCTCACGCTCTACTTCTGCATGAACTACGGCGGCCGCGCGGAGCTGACGGACGCCGCGCAGGCGCTCGCGGAGGACGTGAAGGCCGGCAGGCTCGACCCGTCGAAGATCACCGAGAAGACGATCCAGAAGTACCTGTACTACCCGGACATGCCGGACGTCGACCTCTTCCTGCGGCCCAGCGGCGAGCAGCGCACCTCCAACTACCTGATCTGGCAGAGCGCGTACGCCGAGATGGTCTTCCAGGACGTCCTGTGGCCCGACTTCGACCGCCGCGACCTGTGGCGCGCCTGCGTCGAGTACGCCCAGCGCGACCGCCGCTTCGGCGGCGTCGACCCGGCGGACCTGGCCGTCCTCGACAAGGCCTGAGCCGGGACCGGGGGCTGGGGGCCGGGGGATGAAGATGGAGCTGGTGTACACGCCCACGCGTGGGGACGTCCTGGACGCCGTGCGGGTGCAGCTGCGGCACGGCGCGTTCCGGCTGCTGCGGTGGGTGCTGCCGTTCGCTGCCGGTCTGGCGTTCCTGGCCGTGGCCCTGATGCTGACCGGGCCCGGCGGGGCGGAGGCAGGGCCGGTGGCGCTGATGACCTCGCTGGGGCTGCTCGCCGCCGTCCTGCCGCTGCTCGTGCCGCGGCTCGCCGCCCGGATGACGTACCCGATGATCGAACGGCAGGGGGAGCACCGGGCGAGCGTCGACGAGCAGGGGGTCCGCTGGGTGACCCGGGACAGTGAGCTCACGGGCCGCTGGCAGCTGATGGCCCGGTACGTCGAGACGCCCACCCAGTTCGTCCTGCTGTCCGCGGACAAGGGCGCGGCGGGCGTGGCGGCGCTGCCCAAGCGCGGCCTCGCCGACCCCGCCGACGTGGACCGGCTGCGTGCGGTCCTCGACCGGAACATCGCCCGGATGTGAGAGCGCGTACGCGAAGGGCCCGCACCGGATCGGATCGGTGCGGGCCCTTTCGTATGTCAGGTCGTGCGTCGGGTCACTTGGCGGCGCAGTCGGCGCAGGTGCCGAAGATCTCGACGGTGTGCGCGACGTTGACGAAGCCGTGCTCCGAGGCGATGGTCTCGGCCCACTGCTCGACCATGGGGCCCTCGACCTCGACGGCCTTGCCGCAGACGCGGCAGACGAGGTGGTGGTGATGGTCGCCGGTGGAGCAGCGGCGGTAGACCGTCTCGCCGTCGCTGGTGCGCAGCGCGTCGACCTCGCCCGCGTCCGCGAGGGACTGGAGCGTCCGGTAGACGGTGGTGAGGCCCACGGAGTCGCCGCGGTGCTTGAGCATGTCGTGCAGCTCCTGGGCGCTGCGGAACTCGTCCACCTCGTTCAGCGCCGCCGAGACGGCGGCCCGCTGCTTGGTCGAGCGGCCGCGTACGGGGGGTCCTGCCGTCACCACGGGGGCCTCCTTGAAATGTGTTCGCCCCCGCCATTCTGCCAGTCCCCCGTGCCCCCGAGGCCAGTCCGGTTCGCTCCGGGATCAGACCTTCACGTCGTCGTTCGGCCGCCGGGTGGCCGGAAGCGGTGCGTCGCAGTCCCGGGTGGCCGCTTCCGCGGCGCGGGCCCGGCGCCTGGCCAGCGGGGTGGCGAGGAGGGTCAGGACGATGAAGATCCCGATCGCGTAGAGGACGATCGTCGCGCCGGGCGGTACGTCCTGGTAGTAGGAGGTGACCGTGCCGGCCAGGGTGACCGTGATGCCGGTCGCCACGGCGAGGACGAAGGTGGCGCGGAAGGACTTCGACAGCTGCTGGGCGGCCGCGACCGGCACCACCATCAGCGCGCTGACCAGGAGCAGGCCGACGACCCGCATGGCGACCGTGACCGTGATCGCGGCCGTGACGGCGATCAGCAGGTTCAGGGCGCGCACGGGAAGGCCGGTGACCCGGGCGAACTCCTCGTCCTGGCTGACGGCGAAGAGCTGCTTGCGCAGGCCGACCGTGACGAGGACGACGAAGGCGGCGAGGAGCGCGATGGCGGTGATGTCCTCGTTCGACACCGTCGACAGGGAGCCGAAGAGGTACGAGCTGAGGTTGGCGTTGGAGCCGGTCGGCGAGAGGTTGATGAGGAGCACGCCGCCGGCCATGCCGCCGTAGAAGAGCAGGGCGAGCGCCAGGTCGCCGCGGGTCTTGCCGTACGCCCTGATCAGTTCCATGGCGACGGAGCCGGCGACGGCGACGAGGGTCGCCATCCAGACCGGGCTGGAGTTCAGCAGGAAGCCGAGGCCGACACCGGTCATGGCGACGTGCCCGATGCCGTCGCCCATCAGGGCCTGGCGGCGCTGGACGAGGTAGATGCCGACGGCGGGGGCGGTGATGCCGACGAGGACGGCCGCGAGGAGCGCCCGCTGCATGAAGGCAGGTTCGAGGAAGTCCATGATCAGGTCAGCAGTCCCGTGCGGAGCGGCTCGCCGGCCGCGTGCGGATGTACGTGGTCGTGGCCGGGCAGCGCGTGCTGGCCGAGGGCCTCGGGCGGCGGGCCGTCGTGGACGACACAGCCGTCGCGGAGCACCACCGCGCGGTCGATCAGCGGCTCCAGGGGGCCGAGCTCGTGCAGCACGAGCAGGACGGAGGTGCCGCCCGCGACCTGCTCGCGCAGGGTCGAGGCGAGGATCTCCTGGCTGGCGAGGTCGACGCCGGCCATCGGCTCGTCCATGATCAGCAGTTCGGGCTGGGAGGCGAGCGCGCGGGCGATCAGGACCCGCTGGTGCTGGCCGCCGGAGAGCGCGGCGACGGAGTCCTTGGCGCGGTCGGCGAGGCCGACGAGCTCGATGGCCCGCTCGACGGCCGCCTTGTCGGCCTTGGTCGTCCAGCCGAACTTGCGGCGGGCGAGCCGGCCGGAGGAGACGACCTCGCGGATGGTGGCGGGGACGCCGCTGGCGGCGGTGGTGCGCTGGGGGACGTAGCCGACGCGGGCCCAGTCGCGGAACCGCTTCCGCTCGGTGCCGAACAGCTCGATCGTGCCGCCGGTCAGCGGCACCTGGCCGATGACGGCGCGGACGGCGGTGGACTTGCCGGAGCCGTTGGCGCCGAGCAGCGCGACGACCTCACCGCGGTGGACGGTGAGGTCGACGCCCCGGAGGACGGGCCGGGCGCCGAGCGCCGCCGTGGCTCCGCGGACGGAAATGACGGGCTCGTCGCTCATGAGTGCCTCCTGCTGTGCTGCCGTGGTCACTTGGCGCCGAGCGCCTTCTTCAGCGCGGCGAGGTTGGACCGCATGACCTCGATGTAGTCATCGCCCTTGGACTTGTCCGTGATTCCCTCCAGCGGGTCGAGCACGTCGGTCTTCAGACCGGTGTCGCCGGCGAGGGTCTTGGCGGTCTTGTCGCTCGCGAGGGTCTCGAAGAAGACGGTGGAGACCTTGTCCTTCTTCGCGATGTCCTGGAGTTCCTTGATGCGGGCGGGGCTCGGCTCCGACTCGGGGTCGATGCCGGTGATGCCCTCCTGCTCCAGGCCGTAGCGCTCGGCGAGGTAGCCGAAGGCGGAGTGGGTGGTGATGAAGGTCTTCGTGGCGGTGTTCTTCAGGCCGGTCTCGAACTCGGTGTTCAGGTCGCCGAGCTTCTTCACCAGCGCGTCGGTGTTCTTCGCGTAGTCGGCGGCGTGGTCCGGGTCGGCCTTCGAGAGGGCGCTGCCGACGCCCTTGGCGACCTCGGCGTACTTCACGGGGTCGAGCCAGACGTGGGGGTCGGCGCCGGCCTCGGAGCCGTGGTCGTGGCCGTGGTCGTCGTGGCCGGCCTCTTCGGCGCCGTGCTCGTGGCCGACTTCCTGGCCGTGCTCTTCGAGCTGGGTGAGGGTGGCGGCGTCGACCGTGTTCTTCACGCCGGCCTGGGCGATGGCCTCGTCGACGGCGGGCTGGATGCCCTTGAGGTAGAGGATGACGTCCGCGTCGCCGAGCTCGCCGATCTGCTTCGGCTTGAGCTCCAGGTCGTGCGGTTCGACGCCGGGCTTCGTCAGCGTGTTGACGGCGACGTGCCCGCCGCCTATCTGCTCCGCCAGGTACTGCATCGGGTAGAACGACGCCACCACGTCCAGCTTGCCGCCGCTTCCCTTGTCGGCCGCGTCGGAGGTCCCGGCGCAGGCGGAGAGGGAGACGAGACCGAGCGCGACGGCTCCGGTGAGGGCGGTGGCGGGTATCAGGCGACGTACGTTCATGACACTCATTTTCAACAAAACTGGAAACGGTTGTCAATTGCCATACGTGTGTCCCCGCCCACCCCGCCCTCCCGCCCCCGGGCCGGGGAACCGATTTGATGCGGGGGGTACGGGCGCCGGTAACCTGAGGCATTCGCACTTCGTCGTCGTAATGAAGAGAGCACCGTGGCCGCCGACAAGATCGACACCATCGTCAGCCTGAGCAAGCGCCGTGGCTTCGTCTACCCGTGCAGCGAGATCTATGGCGGTCAGCGTGCCGCCTGGGACTACGGGCCGCTGGGTGTCGAGCTGAAGGAGAACATCAAGCGCCAGTGGTGGCGTTACATGGTCACCTCGCGCGAGGACGTCGTCGGCCTCGACTCGTCGGTCATCCTGGCTCCCGAGGTCTGGGAGGCCTCCGGCCACGTCGCCACCTTCACCGACCCGCTGACCGAGTGCACCTCCTGCCACAAGCGCTTCCGCGCGGACCACCTGGAGGAGGCGTACGAGGCGAAGCACGGCCGCCTCCCCGAGAACGGCCTCACCGACCTCAACTGCCCCAACTGCGGCAACAAGGGCACCTTCACCGAGCCCAAGCAGTTCTCGGGCATGCTCTCCACCCACCTCGGCCCGACCCAGGACTCCGGCTCTGTCGCGTACCTGCGCCCCGAGACCGCGCAGGGCATCTTCACCAACTTCGCCCAGGTCCAGCTCACCGCGCGCAAGAAGCCCCCGTTCGGCATCGCGCAGATGGGCAAGTCCTTCCGGAACGAGATCACTCCGGGCAACTTCATCTTCCGCACCCGCGAGTTCGAGCAGATGGAGATGGAGTTCTTCGTCAAGCCGGGTGAGGACGAGGAGTGGCAGGAGTACTGGATGCAGCAGCGCTGGAACTGGTACACCGGCCTCGGTCTCCGCGAGGAGAACATGCGCTGGTACGAGCACCCGCAGGAGAAGCTCTCCCACTACTCGAAGCGCACCGCCGACATCGAGTACCGCTTCTCCTTCGGCGGCAGCGAGTGGGGCGAGCTCGAGGGCGTCGCCAACCGCACCGACTACGACCTGAAGGCCCACTCCAAGGCCTCCGGCGCCGACCTGACCTTCTTCGACCAGGACGCCGGCGAGCGCTGGACCCCGTACGTCATCGAGCCCGCGGCCGGCCTCGGCCGTACGCTCCTCGCCTTCCTGCTCGACGCGTACATCGAGGACGAGGCCCCCAACGCCAAGGGCGTCATGGAGAAGCGCACCGTGCTGCGCCTCGACCCGCGCCTGTCGCCGGTCAAGGTCGCCGTCCTGCCGCTGTCCCGCAACGCGCAGCTGTCCCCGAAGGCCAAGGGCCTCGCGGCCGACCTGCGCCAGAACTGGAACATCGAGTTCGACGACGCCGGCGCCATCGGCCGCCGCTACCGTCGCCAGGACGAGATCGGCACCCCGTTCTGCGTCACCGTCGACTTCGACACCCTCGACGACAACGCGGTGACCGTGCGCGAGCGGGACACCATGAAGCAGGAGCGCGTCTCCCTGGACCAGATCCAGGGCTACCTGGGCAGCCGCCTGCTCGGCTGCTGAGTCCGCTCGACCCGCTGTACGTACGGGAAAGCCCCCGGTTCCTCCTCGGAGGAGCCGGGGGCTTTCCCGTGCCGTGCGGGTGCCGGTGTCAGGCGGTCGCCGCGGCCGCCGCTTCCGCTTCGGCCTCCGCCTGGCGGCGGGCGCCCTCCGCCGCGCGGCGTTTGCCGAACCAGGCCGTCCAGACGCCGAGGGCGCCGAGGACCGTGTAGATCATGACCGGGCTGAGGGTGACCATGGTCTTCGTCGGCAGGACGTACGCGAGGCCGATGCGGACCAGTGCCTCGGTCACGTACGCCACACCCCACACCAGCGTCATCGTGCGCATGGTGGAGCGGAAGCCCTCGTACTGCCACATGCCGTTCCACCAGGCCGTGGACGCCGGGGTGCCGTCGGTCGCGAACTTGCGGCCGAAGTAGAACATCAGCGGGCGCGGCGCGAGCAGCGTGGCCAGGCACAGCAGGCCGAACAGGCCCGTCACCGACGAGTCCTTGATCAGGAGCGCGCGGGCGGTGTGCGCGCCGACCAGCGAGACCACGGCCGTGATCACCAGGAAGACCAGGGTGACCATGGCGAACTCGTCGACCTTGCGCCGCCAGGCCACCATGATCGCGGTGTCGAGCACCGGCCACGCGCTGCTCAGGAGCAGTGCGGAGAACTCGGACCAGCCGTGGTCCTCGGTCAGGATGTTGTACGTGAGGATCGGCGCGACGACGTTGAGGCCGATCGTGAGGACCCAGCCGATCGCTGAGGCGCCGCCGGAGCGGGCCGGTGGTCTGTCGGGTGCGGACATGGTTCCCCCTGTGCTTCTACGGTCGAGGTGCGGGAGAACGGTAGTCATGCACCGGACAGGGAAGGGGAAAGTCCAGGCCAAATGATCTCCAAATGGCGGCCGTGAGGCTGTGAGGCCGTCAGGCCCGGAGGGCTCGCTGGACGAGCGAGACGACCGCGGTGAACGCCTGCTCGGCGCCCGGCGCCGACCAGTCCGCCGCGTGGGCGGGGTTGTGGAAGCGGTCGGTCGCGTCGAAGACCGCGCGGGCCGTCGTCGTGAAGTCCCGCTCGGGAGCGGTGAACAGGCCTGCGCGGTGACCGTCCTCCACGATCCGGGCGATCTGCTCGACGAGGTGCTCCTCGTGCCGGTCGACCACCGCGCTGTTCTCGCCGATCAGCACCTGGAAGGTCGCCATCAGTTCGGGGTCGCCGCCCGCCTTCTTGCGCTTGAGGTCGAAGAGGGCCGTGAGCCAGTCGGTGAGCCGGACGTCCGCGGGCCTGCCCGGCTCCAGGTACGGCCGCAGCGCGACGATCGTCCGCTCCAGCCATCGCTCGGTGACCGCCTCGCGCAGCGCCGCCTTGGTGCGGAAGTGCCGGTACACGCTGCCGTGGCTGACGCCGAGGACCCGGGCCACGTCCACGACCGTCGCCTTCGCGGGCCCGTACCGTCGCAGCACCTCCTCGGTGGCTTCGAGGATGCGCTCGGCGGTCAGGGTCTCGGTGGTGGCGGCCATGGAATGACAGTACCCGTCAGTGCTCGCTGTCCAGGTGGGCCATCTGGGAGGCGGGGTAGCGCTCGCCCGAAGCGGAGTCGGCGGGGACGGCCTCCTCGATGGCGGCGAGGTCGGCGGGGGTGAGGGTGACGTCGAGGGCGGCGACGGCCTCGGCGAGGCGGTCGCGGCGGCGGGCGCCGACCAGGGGGACGATGTCGGTGCCCTGGGCGAGGACCCAGGCGATGGCGGTCTGCGCGACCGTGACGCCCTTCGCCCCGGCGACCTCGCGGAGGCGCTCGACGAGGGCGAGGTTGCGGTCGAGGTTCTCGCCCTGGAAGCGGGGGGACATGCCGCGGAAGTCGCCGGGGGCGAGGGCGCGCTCGCGGGTGAAGTGACCGCTGATGAGGCCGCGGGAGAGGACGCCGTACGCGGTGACGCCGATGCCGAGCTCGCGGGCGGTGGGGAGGATCTTGTCCTCGATGCCGCGGGAGATCAGGGAGTACTCGATCTGGAGGTCCGCGATCGGGGCGACGGCCGCCGCGCGGCGCAGGGTGTCGGCGCCGACCTCGGAGAGGCCGATGTGCCGGACGTGGCCCGCCTCGACGAGTTCGGCGATGGCGCCGACGGTCTCCTCGATCGGCACGTCGGGGTCGACGCGGGCGATCCGGTAGACGTCGATGTGGTCGGTGCCGAGGCGCTGGAGCGAGTAGGCCGCGAAGTTCCTCACGGCGGCCGGACGGCCGTCGTAGCCGGTGAAGCCGCCTTCGACGGTCCGCAGCGCGCCGAACTTCACGCTGGTGAGGGCCTGCTCGCGGGAGGCCGCCGGGGCGGTACGGAGGGCCTCGGCGATCAGCAGTTCGTTGTGGCCCATTCCGTAGAAGTCGCCGGTGTCGAGCAGGGTCACGCCGGCGTCCAGGGCCGCGTGGATGGTCGCGATCGACTCGGCGCGGTCGCTCTCGCCGTACAGGGCGGACATGCCCATGCAGCCGAGGCCGAGGGCGGAGACGGCCGGGCCGGTGGTGCCGAGGGTGCGGGTCGGGAGGGGGGTGGTGTGTGTCGTCGTCATGCAAGAAGAATGACATGACCGATGACAGATTTCAATATCTGTCATCCCCAACCCCCTCGGGGGTCAGCTCACGGACCTCGGCAGGCGCAGGGCGAGCAGGGCCGTCAGGAGGGCCATGACCAGCTGGATGAGGAGGGTCACCGTCAGGGCCGTGCCCGTGGAACCCGAGGCGGAGAGGGAGAGGAAGAGGGAGCCGAGGGTGGCGACGCCCAGGGTGATGGCCGCCTGCTGGGTCGTCACCATGACCCCGCTGCCGACGCCCGCGCGCTCCGGCGGCACCTCCGAGAGCACCACCCGGAACAGCACCGGCAGCTGGAGTCCCTGCCCGAGGCCCGCGACCGCCATGCCGGGGATCAGGCTCGCCACCGAGAGCTCGGGCCAGGAGCGGCCCGCGGTCAGCGCGATCAGGCCGAGGCCGGCGGCCTGGAGCAGGGCGCCCACCGGAACCACCCGGGTGCCCCAGCGGCGGATCAGGCGCGGACCCGCGAGCGAGGCCGCGAAGAAGGCGAGCGCCATCGGGACCACGGCGAGACCCGAGGCCACCGCGCCGAGCCGCAGACCCTGCTGGAGCGAGACCGCGATCACGAACATGAAGCCGCTGAAGCCCGCCGAGAGCGGCAGCACGAGCACCAGGCCGCGCCGCAGCGACGCCAGGCCGAGCAGGCTCGGCGGCACCAGCGGCGTCCCGCCCGCGCGGTCGAGCCGCCGCTCCACCCGCCAGAAGCCCGCCGCCACCAGCGGGAACGCCCCGAGCGACAGCCACGTCCACAGCGGCCAGCCCGCCGCCCTGCCCTCCGTCAGCGGGGCGAGCAGGGTGAGCAGGGCCGCCGCGAGGAGCAGCGTGCCCGCCACGTCCACCGGCGCCGGGCGGTCCGAACGGGTCTCCGGGACGGTGCGCAGGGCGAGCAGCAGGCCGGCCACGGCGATCGGCACGTTCACCAGGAACACCGCGCGCCAGCCCGAGCCCGCGAGGTCCGCCGCGACCAGCACCCCGCCCAGGATCTGGCCGCCCGCCATCGAGAGGCCCGCAGTCGCCCCGTACAGGCTCAGCGCCTTCGCCCTGCGCGGCCCCTCCGTCGCCGCGTGGATGGTCGCGAGCACCTGCGGCAGCATCAGCGCCGCCGCCGCGCCCTGCGCCACCCGCGCCCCGACCAGGCTCCACGCGTCCGGGGCGAGCCCGCAGGCGAGCGAGGTCACGCCGAAGGCGGCCATGCCGGCGAGGAAGAGCCTGCGGCGGCCGAAGAGGTCGCCGAGCCGCCCGCCGAGCACCAGCAGGACGGCGTACGGCAGGCCGTACCCGGCGACGATCAGCTCAAGGAGCACCGGTCCCGCGGAGAGGTCGTGGTCGATGGAGGGCAGGGCGACGTTGACGATGAAGAAGTCGATGAGGGGGAGCGCGGCGCCGAGCAGGACGGTGAAGAGGCCCAGGGAGCCGAGGGGGCCGGCGCCCGCCGGCCGCACCGGGCCGGAGGTGCGGCCAGGGGCGGCGGTCGGCGTGGCGCCCGGCGGGCGGCCCGAGGTCGGGGTCGAAGTCATGGATCAGACGATCCGCGTCCGCTCAGCCTGGTACCAGAGTGTCTTTATCCTGGTAGAACGAATACCTGGCAACGGGCTCGCGGCCCCGGCACCCTGGGAGCGTGACGACAGCGATGACGGAGGCACCCGAGACCCGGCGGCACGAGCTCGCCGCGTTCCTGCGCAGCCGGCGCGAGCGGATCAGCCCCGAGCGGGTGGGGCTGCCCCGGGGGAGACGGCGCAGGACGCCGGGGCTGCGCCGCGAGGAGGTCGCGCACCTCTCCGCCGTCGGCGTCACCTGGTACACCTGGCTCGAACAGGCCAGGGACATCCAGGTCTCCCCGCAGGTGCTCGACGCGCTCGCCGACGCGCTGCTCCTCGACCCGACCGAGCGGAGCCACCTCTTCGCGCTCGCCGGGCAGGCGGACCCGCACCCCGGCGCGCCCTCCTCGGCCGTGACGCCCGCGCTGCGGACGCTCCTGGCGCAGCTGGAGCCCGTACCGGCGGCGGTGCAGAACAGCCGGTTCGACTTCCTCGCCCACAACCGGACCTTCGGGCGGCTCTTCTGCGATCTGGACGCGCTGCCCCGCGAGGACCGCAACTCGCTCTGGCTGGCCTTCACGAACCCCGACTTCCGGGCGGCGGCGACCGACCTGCCGGACCTGCTCCCGATCCTCGCCGGGAAGTTCCGCGCCTCGATGGCCGAGCACCTGGCCGAGCCCGCGTGGAAGGAGCTCGTGCGGCGGCTCGAAGCGGTGTCGCCGGAGTTCCGGGAGATCTGGGCCCGGCACGACGTGGTCGCGCCCGGGGGCAGGACCAAGGTCATCCACAACGCCCTGGTCGGGGTGCTCAGGTTCGAGCACACCAACCTCTGGCTGGGCCCGAACTCGGGCCCGCACCTCGTCACGTACGTCCCCGTGGACGACGAGACGCGGGCCGGGATCGAGCGGCTGCTCGACGCCGTGCTCCTGGAGGAGGCGGGCGCCGGGGCTGTGAGCTCGGCCATGAACGGATAGTTCGGCTGACTAAAGACCTCCGGGGTGCGCGACAATGGGGCGCATGACCGCGTTCTCCCCTCTCGCCATCGGCCCGCACATCGTGCAGCCGCCGGTGGTGCTCGCCCCCATGGCCGGCATCACCAACGCCCCCTTCCGTACCCTCTGCCGCGAGTACTCCGGCGGCAAGGGGCTGTTCGTGAGCGAGATGATCACGACGCGCGCCCTGGTCGAGCGCAACGAGAAGACGATGCAGCTCATCCGCTTCGACGAGACGGAGAGGCCGCGCTCGATCCAGCTCTACGGAGTGGACCCGGTGACCGTCGGCAAGGCCGTGCGGATGATCGTCGACGAGGACCTCGCCGACCACATCGACCTGAACTTCGGCTGCCCGGTCCCCAAGGTGACCCGCAAGGGCGGCGGCTCGGCCCTCCCGTACAAGCGGCCGCTGCTGCGCGCGATCCTGCACGAGGCCGTGACCAACGCGGGCGACCTGCCGGTCACGATGAAGATGCGCAAGGGCATCGACGACGACCACATCACCTTCCTCGACGCGGGCCGGATCGCGGTCGAGGAGGGCGTCACCGCGATCGCCCTGCACGGCCGGACGGCGGCCCAGCACTACGGCGGCACGGCCGACTGGGACGCCATCGCGCGGCTCAAGGAGCACGTGCCGGAGATCCCGGTGCTCGGCAACGGCGACATCTGGTCGGCCGACGACGCGCTGCGGATGATGCGCGAGACCGGCTGCGACGGCGTCGTCGTCGGGCGCGGCTGCCTGGGCCGGCCGTGGCTCTTCGGCGACCTGGTGGCGGGCTTCGAGGGCACGGGTCAGTACGCGCAGCCGGGCCTTCGCGAGGTCGCGGACGCGATGGTGCGGCACGCGCGGCTGCTCGGCGAGTGGCTCGGCGACGAGGCACGGGGTGTCATCGACTTCCGCAAGCACGTGGCCTGGTACCTGAAGGGCTTCGCGGTCGGCTCCGAGATGCGCAAGAAGCTGGCCATCACCTCGTCCCTGGACGAACTGCGCGCTCAGTTGAGCGAGCTGGACCTGGACCAGCCGTGGCCGGTGGGCGCGGACGGCCCCCGGGGCCGTACGTCCGGAAACAACCGTGTTGTCCTGCCGGACGGCTGGTTGAAGGACCCGTACGACTGCGCCGGAGTGAGCGAGGACGCCGAGCTGGACACGTCCGGCGGCTGAGATTCGGCCTTTCCGGGGGAGTGATCCTCGCCACCTCTGAGGGGGGTGGTGCTCACATGAGCGGTATACGTGCGGATGCACCGCCTGAAGGGGTGGCACTGGGTGCCACCCCTTTTGCGTTCAAGAGTTGAACGCAAGTGGCCGATCAAGCGCTCATCTGAGCGGCTTTTGGCGAGTTCGGGGGAGATCGGGCTTCGGACCGTGAAAGGTGAATGTTTTGCTCGGTAACTTTCGAAGTGCTGGCGGACGGGTGGTTAAGACCGGGTGTCCGCTAGGCGTACCTCCCCAGAAGCCTTCGATCTGGGTATGTTCCTCGCCGTCAGGGCAGCCAACCGAGTCATCGAGGAGTCGGGACCCGTGTCGGAAAACAATGATCAGAAGTTCGTCTACGACTTCACCGAGGGCAACAGGGACCTGAAGGACCTGCTCGGTGGCAAGGGCGCCAACCTCGCCGAGATGACCAACCTCGGTCTCCCGGTGCCTCCGGGCTTCACGATCACCACCGAAGCGTGCAAGGTCTACCTCGAAAGCGGCTCGGAGCCGGTCGAGCTCCGCGACGAGGTGTCCGCCCACCTCGACGCCCTCGAGACCCAGATGGGCAAGAAGCTCGGCCAGGCCGACGACCCGCTGCTCGTCTCCGTCCGCTCGGGCGCCAAGTTCTCCATGCCCGGCATGATGGACACGGTCCTGAACATCGGCCTCTCCGACGAGTCCGTGGCCGGCCTCGCCGCCCAGGCCGACAACGAGCGCTTCGCCTGGGACTCGTACCGCCGCCTGATCCAGATGTTCGGCAAGACCGTCCTCGGCGTCGACGGCGAGCTCTTCGAGGAGGCCCTCGACGAGGCCAAGGCCGCCAAGGGCGTCGCCAGCGACACCGACCTGGACGCCGCCGACCTGCGCAAGGTCGTCGAGCACTTCAAGAAGATCGTGAAGACCGAGACCGGCCGCGACTTCCCCCAGGACGCGCGTGAGCAGATGGACCTCGCCATCGAGGCCGTCTTCAACTCCTGGAACACCGACCGCGCGAAGCTGTACCGCCGCCAGGAGCGCATCCCGGGCGACCTCGGCACCGCCGTCAACGTCTGCTCGATGGTCTTCGGCAACCTCGGCCCCGACTCGGGCACCGGCGTCGCCTTCACCCGCGACCCCGCCTCCGGCCACGCCGGCGTCTACGGCGACTACCTGCAGAACGCGCAGGGCGAGGACGTCGTCGCCGGTATCCGCAACACCGTGCCGCTCGCCGACCTCGAGTCGATCGACAAGAAGTCGTACGACCAGCTCATGCACATCATGAGCACCCTGGAGACCCACTACAAGGATCTCTGCGACATCGAGTTCACCATCGAGCGCGGCCAGCTCTGGATGCTCCAGACCCGCGTCGGCAAGCGCACCGCCGGTGCCGCCTTCCGCATCGCCACCCAGCTCGTGGACCAGGGCCTGATCGACGAGGCCGAGGCGCTCCAGCGCGTCACCGGCGCCCAGCTCGCCCAGCTGATGTTCCCGAAGTTCGACGAGGACGCGAAGGTCGAGCAGATCGGCCGCGGCATCGCCGCCTCCCCGGGCGCGGCCGTCGGCAAGGCCGTCTTCGACTCGTACACGGCCGTCAAGTGGTCCCGCTCCGGCGAGAAGGTCATCCTGATCCGCCGCGAGACCAACCCGGACGACCTGGACGGCATGATCGCCGCCGAGGGCATCCTGACCTCGCGCGGCGGCAAGACCTCGCACGCCGCCGTCGTCGCCCGCGGCATGGGCAAGACCTGTGTCTGCGGCGCCGAGGAGCTCGAGGTCGACACCAAGCGCCGCCGCATGACCACCGCCTCCGGCGCGGTCATCGAGGAGGGCGACGTCGTCTCCATCGACGGCTCCACCGGCAAGGTCTACCTCGGTGAGGTACCCGTCGTGCCGTCCCCGGTCGTCGAGTACTTCGAGGGCCGCATGCACGCCGGCGCCGACGACGCCGACGAGCTCGTCGCCGCCGTGCACCGGATCATGGCCTACGCCGACCGCGTCCGCCGGCTCCGCGTCCGCGCCAACGCCGACAACGCCGAGGACGCCTCCCGCGCCCGCCGCTTCGGCGCCCAGGGCATCGGCCTGTGCCGCACCGAGCACATGTTCCTCGGCGAGCGCCGCCAGTACGTCGAGCGCCTGATCCTCGCCGACACGGACGCCGAGCGCGAGGAGTCGCTGAAGGCCCTGCTCCCGCTGCAGAAGCAGGACTTCATCGAGCTCTTCGAGGCCATGGACGGGCTGCCCGTCACGGTCCGGCTGCTCGACCCGCCGCTGCACGAGTTCCTGCCCGACATCACCGAGCTGTCGGTCCGCGTCGCCCTCGCCGAGTCCCGCAAGGAGCCGCACGAGAACGACCTGCGCCTGCTCCAGGCCGTGCACCGGCTGCACGAGCAGAACCCGATGCTGGGTCTGCGCGGTGTCCGCCTCGGTCTGGTCATCCCCGGCCTGTTCACCATGCAGGTCCGGGCGATCGCGGAGGCCGCGGCCCACCGCATCGACGCCAAGGGCGACCCGCGCGCCGAGATCATGATCCCGCTCGTCGGCACCGTCCAGGAGCTGGAGATCGTCCGCGAGGAGGCCGAGCAGGTCATCGCCGAGGTCCAGGCGCAGACCGGCGTCGAGCTCAAGCTCGCGCTCGGCACCATGATCGAGCTGCCGCGCGCCGCCGTGACCGCCGGTCAGATCGCCGAGGCCGCGGAGTTCTTCTCCTTCGGCACCAACGACCTGACGCAGACGGTCTGGGGCTTCTCCCGCGACGACGTGGAGGCCTCCTTCTTCACCGCGTACCTGGAGAAGGGCATCTTCGGCGTCAGCCCCTTCGAGACCATCGACAAGGACGGCGTCGGCGCCCTCGTGCGCAGCGCCGTGCAGGCCGGCCGCGCCACCCGCCCCGACATCAAGCTCGGTGTCTGCGGCGAGCACGGCGGCGACCCGGAGTCGGTGCACTTCTTCCACGAGGTCGGCCTCGACTACGTCTCCTGCTCGCCCTTCCGGATCCCGGTGGCGCGCCTGGAGGCCGGCCGCGCGGCGGCCGAGGC
This sequence comes from Streptomyces sp. NPDC037273, assembly GCF_055603625.1. NCBI lineage: Bacteria > Bacillati > Actinomycetota > Actinomycetes > Kitasatosporales > Streptomycetaceae > Streptomyces > Streptomyces sp. NPDC037273. The sequence continues at coordinate 90,582 of NZ_JBVJVO010000007.1, read as the reverse complement.
GAAGGGCAGCGACAGCCGCTGAGCCCTGCTGAACGACGGTTCAGCAGTGACCCCCGAGTCCTGCTGAACCGGGGTTCAGGAGTGGCGGTCGGGCCCTCCTGAACCCCGGTTCAGCAGCGGAACCACAGCCACCGGGGCCGCCGCCGGTCACTCACACCCTCACCGACGGGCCGCGGCTCCGGATTCACAAAAGAGACGGGACGGACACCTTTGTGCGGAGGTGTCCGTCCCGTTGTTTGTGCGTCGGACGGATGTGGGTCAATGTTCAATTGCGGCGGATTGAATCATTGGTTATTGAACTTCTTTGATTCCTCGGCGCAAAGAACGGAGCGGGCGCGACCCCCGGATCCCCACCCGGAGGCCGCGCCCTTTACCGATGCCGGGCAGGTGAGCCGCAACCCTCGCCGACCGCCGCCAGACGCGCAAAGCCCCCCACGGTCTTCGCCACGTCACCTCGGTCCTGAAGGTTTCCTGTCCGACCCGCACAGCTTTTCGTTTCCCCCCTGATTGCCGCGATGCTTTTCAACTGTGGCTGAAACACCCTGGTAACGTGCAGTGATGCTGTGCATACTCGTCGTCGGGGGTGGTTGCGAGTGCACAGGTGGGGACGTCATGCTGCGGATTCATTTCACCGGAAGCGACTTGGCGGGGGTGCGGACGGCCGCCCGTCCTGACGTTCTGTGGGAAACGATTCTGAGTTTTCACCGTTTAAGAGACCGGCGCGGACCCGTGGTCTACGGGGAATGGCGCTCGGAAGCGCGGATGAGGCTCGGCGGTGAGACCAGGCTGCTTGCCGCGCTGGTCCCGAGCCGGGGATATTTTCCGGACTTCCTGACGCCCGCCGAAGGCGTCCACGGGCTCGACGAGGGCCTCCAGGCGATCCGTGCGACCGGCACCGGGAGGCTCCGCGACGAGCTCTCCCTGCTCGCCGCCGACCGCTCGGGGGCCCGGACCGTGCCCCACTCGCTGCGCGCCCTAGCCGACGGCGGCGCGGAGCCCTTCGACCGGCTCGTGGGGGCCCTGCGCAGCTACCACCGGGCCGCCGTGGAGCCCTACTGGCCGCACATCAGGGCGCGCGTCGAGGCCGACCGGGCCCGGCGCGGGCGCGCCCTGCTCGACGGCGGGGCCGAGGAACTCCTCGCCTCGCTGCCGCCGATGCTGCGCTGGCGCGCGCCCGTCCTGGAAGCCGACTACCCGGTCGACCGGGACGTCCACCTCGACGGGCGGGGGCTGCTGCTCCAGCCCTCGTACTTCTGCCGGGGGACCCCGGTCGTGCTGCGCGATCCCGGGCTGCCGCCGGTCCTCGTCTACCCCGTCACGCACGGCGAGGCGCCGACCGTCCGCTCGCCCGGCGGTTCCTCGCTCGCCAAGCTGGTCGGCCAGACCCGCTCGGCGGTCCTGCACGCCATCGGCGACGGCGGTACGACGAGCGAGCTGGCCCGCCGGGCCGGGGTCTCCCTCGCCTCGGCCAGCCAGCACGCGGGCGTCCTGCGGGAGGCCGGGCTCATCGCCACCCTCCGCAACGGCAACGCGGTCCTGCACACCCTGACGCCGCTGGGCGCCGCCCTCCTCGGCGGCGCCCAGCGAACGGTGGACCTGCGGTGCTACGCGGGGAGCTACGCCCGGAACGGGGTGACGTCGTAGCCACCCGCGGAGTAGCCACCCGCGGAGTAGCCACCCGCGGAGCAGCCAGCCGCGGAGCGGGCCCGTCGCCTCGCGGTCACGCCCGGAACGGGCCCTTCACCTCGTAGGTGATGCCGCCCGAGGAGCTGCCGCTGGTGCCGCGCTGGCTGGAGAAGTAGAGGCGCGTGCCGTCGGGGGAGAAGGCCGGTCCGGTGATCTCGGAGGAGGACTGGCCGGTGATCCGCAGGAAGGGCGCGACGACGTCGTCCGGCGTGATGACGCAGATCTCCATGTTGCCGCCGTCCTCGGCGACGAACAGGTCGCCGGAGGAGGTGCCGGTGATGTTGTCGACGCCGGTGAGCGGGGCGCCGCCGCCGACCACGAGCGAGTCGTCGTAGGCCAGTTCGTAGGTGCCGGCGGCGACGTCGACCTGCCAGACCCGGTTGTCGCCCTTGGTGGTGAACCAGACGGTGTCGTTCGCGTAGTAGCAGCCCTCGCCGCCGTTGAAGCGCTTGGCGCCGGAGACCTGGTTGCGGGTGGTGGTCGGCGAGCCGTCCGGGTCCGGCACGGTCTGCCAGGTGAAGGTGCCCGAGGTGGCCGTGGAGGCCTTGAAGACCTGGAGGGTGCCGGAGGAGAGGTTGCCCCAGGTGGTGGGGATGAAGCGGTAGAAGCAGCCGTCCGTCTCGTCCTCGGTCAGGTAGACGACCTGGCGCACCGGGTCGGCCGCGGCCGCCTCGTGCTTGAACCGGCCCATCGCGTCCCGGCGGGTGGCGGTGCCGCCCCACGGGTTCGTCTCGTAGACGTAGCCGAGGGAGACCTCCTCGCAGGACAGCCAGGTGTTCCACGGGGTCTTGCCGCCGGCGCAGTTCTGGCGGGTGCCGGAGAGGATGCGGTACGCCCCGGTGATCGTGCCCGCCGCGTCGAACCGCACCGCGCTCGCGCCGCCGCTGGGGTTGATCTCCGAGTTCGACACGTAGATCCAGCCGGTGCCGTCGGCGAAGCAGGCGCCGCCGTCGGGGGCGCTGTGCCAGGCGTACGAGGTGCCGGTCACGGTCTGGCCGGACCGGGCGATGACCCGGCTGGTGAACCCGGCGGGCAGCTGGATGCCGTTCGCGTCCGCCGCCCCGAGCGCCCCGTACGGGCCGGCGCCGGGCTGGGCGGGCGCGGCGAAGGCGGCGCTCTGCCAGAGGCTGCCGCCGAAGGCCGCCGCCGAGGTGCCGATGACCGCTCCGCGCAGGAAACTGCGTCGCTCCACGTCTGACTCCCGAGAAGGATGGTGAACCGCCCCGCCATGCCGGTCGGCGACGGGGTCGCGCGCTTCCGGAACCTAGAAGTACGGTGTTGACAGTGCATCAACAAGCGATGAAGGGGAAGCGGCGCGCAACGGGCGGGACCTTCGTCCCTGGGGCGGCGGCGCCGGCCGCGGGACACTGGGCGACATGAGTGCCTCCCGGGACATCCGTGACCGTGCCGACATCGACGTGGTGTTGCGGCGGTTCTACGGCGCCGCGTTCGCCGACCCGTTGATCGGACCGTTCTTCACGCGGATCGCCGGGACGGACCTGGAGACGCACCTGCCGAGGATCGGCGACTTCTGGGAGCGGGCGCTCCTCCGCAGCGCGGAGTACGGCCGGGACGCCTTCGGGCCGCACGCCGCCCTGCACGCGGCGAGGCCGCTGACGGCCGCGCACTTCGGCCGGTGGGTGCAGCTGTGGCACGCGACCCTGGACGGGCTGCACCAGGGACCGCTGGCGGAGCGGGCCAAGGGCCAGGGCGAGCGGATCGCCGTCGCCATGCTGCGGCGGCTCGCGGGACCGGAGGCGGCGACCGGCGGCGGGGGCGGCGGGTTCGTCCCGCTGGCGGCCCTGGAGCTGCGCTCCGCGGCCTGAGGAAAAAAGTTTCTTCCGGGAGCGATGAGTTTCCGGAGGCGGGTCCGTCCTACCTCTCGAAAGCACCGCACGAGAGAAGAGAGCACACCATGGCCCCGCAGATGATCTTCGTGAACCTGCCGGTGAAGGACCTCGACGCCAGCAAGGCGTTCTTCGAGAAGCTCGGGTATCGGTCGAACCCGCACTTCACCGACGAGACCGCCGCGTGCGTCGTCATCAGCGACACGATCTTCGCGATGCTCCTCACCGAGGAGAAGTTCCGGAGCTTCACCGCGCCGGGCAAGGCGATCTCCGACGCGACGAAGGCCACCGAGGTGCTCGTCACCCTGAGCGCCGAGAGCCGCGAGAAGGTCGACGAGCTCGCCGACGCGGCCCTCGCCGCCGGCGCCGGCAAGGCGAAGGAGCCGCTGGACATGGGCTTCATGTACGGCCGCTCCTTCACCGACCTGGACGGCCACCACTGGGAGGTCTTCTGGATGGACGAGAAGGCCGCCCAGGGCTGAGCGAGCCGTACGTCAGGCCGAGACGCCGCCGTCGATCACCAGGTCCGTGCCGACGGCGGAGGCCGCGTCGTCCGACGCGAGGTACAGCACCGCCGCCGCCACCTCGGCGGCGGAGGAGATGCGGCCCAGCGGCGACTGCTCCTTCATCCGGACCTCCCGCTCGGCCTCCGACTCGCCGGGCAGCAGCGACATCGCCGACTCCGAGGCGCCGGGGCTGACCGCGTTGATCCGGACGCCGTCCGCGATGTGGTCAAGGGCCGCGGCCCTGGTGATCGCCGAGACGGCCGCCTTGGAGACCTGGTAGCCGAAGACCCCCGGGATCCGCACGTGCGGGCCCAGGTTGGAGGCGATGTTCACGATGGCCCCGCCGCCGTGCGCCCGCATGTGGGCCACCTCGGCCTGGAGGGCGTGCAGCACCCCCGTGACGTTGATGTCGAGCAGCGTCCGCCAGTCCTCCAGGGGGAAGTCGGCCGCGCTGTGCCCGCCGCGGAACACCCCCGCGTTGTTCACGGCGACGTCGAGACCGCCGAAGACCTCCACCGTGCGCCGGACCAGCTCCCGCGTGGACTCCGCGCTCGACACGTCGGCCGTCACCGCCGCCGCGGTCCCGCCGGCCGCCTCGATCAGGGCGACGGTCGCGTCGAGCGGCTCGGCGGTGCGGCCGGCGGCGACGACCCTCGCGCCCTCGGCGGCGAAGGCGAGCGCGATGGCCCGGCCGAGCCCGGAACCGGCTCCGGTGACGAGGACGGTGCGGCCGGTGAAACGTGCGGACATGAGTGACTCCCTTGTGGTCCGGGTTACTTGACGCGGTGGGTGAGGGCGGCGAGGGCGGTGAACAGGACGGCCGCGGCCGCCAGTGACACCGCGTCGCCGCCGAGGGTGAGCAGGGCGGCGAAGAGCACGGTCGGCCCGAGCTCCATCGCCGTGTTCAGGACGCCGCCCGCGAGGCCCGCGCGATGTGCCGGGACCCCGTCGGTGGCGAGGACGGCGGCGCCCGCGAAGGACAGCGCGCCGCCGGCCGGCAGCAGGAGCAGCCCCGGCAGCAGCCCGTACGCGTACGGGACGGAGGGCGCGAAGCCCGTCGCGGCGAGCAGCCCGAGCCCGGCGGCGGCCGTACCGAGCCCGGCGGCGGTCACCCGGCCGGGGCCGAACCGCCCGATCAGCGGGCCCGCGCACCGGCCCGCGCCGAGCAGCGAGACCGCGAACGGCACGAAGGCGGCGGAGGTGGCCAGGGCGGACCAGCCGCGCTGCTGCTGCAGGGCCAGCGAGAGCAGGACGAAGACGGTGGCGGTGCCGGCCGCCGTGAGCCCGATCGCCGCGAGGCCCAGGGCGTGGCGGCCGTCGCGCAGGAAGTCCGGCGGCAGCAGCGGATCGGCCGTCCGCCGCTCCACGACCCCGAAGGCGCCGAGCAGGACGAGCCCGGCGAGCAGCGGCCCCAGGACCGGGGCGGAGCCCCACGGGTGGGCGTCGGTGAGCACGAGACCGTAACTGGTCAGCGTGATCCCGGCGGTGGCGAGCAGCGCGCCGGGCAGGTCCAGGGACCGCCCCGCGTCCGGCGGGGTGGCGGGCAGCAGCCGGGGCGCAAGGAGCAGGGCGGCGAGGCTCACGGCGATCGGTACGGCGAAGGTGCCGCGCCAGGAGGTGGCGACCGCGATCACCCCCGAGAGGAGGTTGCCTGCGGTCGCGCCGAGGACGGACAGGCCGCCCCAGCCGGCCATCGCCCTGCCGTACGCGGCCGGTTCGGGGAACAGGGCCCGCAGCAGCGCCATCGCCGCCGGGGCGACCAGGGCCGCGCCGACGCCCTGGCCGAACCGGGCGGCGAGCAGTGCCTCGTGGCCGGGGGCGAGCGGGGCGGCGGCGGACGCGGCGCCGAAGACGAGGAGTCCCGCCGTGAGGGTCCGGCGTCCGCCGTGGCGGTCGGCGAGCCGGCCGCCGAGCAGGAGCAGCCCGGCGAAGGTCAGGCCGTAGGCGGCGCTCAGCAGGATCAGCTGGGCGCGGTCGAGGTGGAACTCGGCGCCGATGCGGGGCAGGGGGACGGCGAGGGAGGCGAGGGTGAAGATGAGCGTCGTCTGCACGGCGCCGAGGAGGACGAAGCCCCGTCGGGTCTCCGTCCGGCGGGCTTCCGGTGCCCTCCGGGTCTTCGCTGTCGCTGTCGTCGTCATGCCATCCCCCTGGTGGTGAACTTGACCGTACGTTCCAAAATGAGCGCCGAAGAAAGGGGCGCCCCTCGTGGGCGCCCCGTTCGTTCCTCAGTCCAGCAGGGTCAGGGCCTGTTCCGCCGCGTCCCTGACCCGGGTCGGGTCGCTGGACGCCTTGCCGACGACGCGGATGCCCTGCAGCAGGACGAGCAGCATGCGGGCGAGGGTGCGCGGGTCGCGGCCGTCCGGGAGTTCGCCGCCGGCCCGGGCGCGGGTGAGGGCCGCGTACAGGAGGGTCTCGATCTGCTCCCAGCTGAGCTCGACGCGACGGGCGACCGCCGGGTCGTGCGGGCCGAGTTCCGCCGCCGAGTTGGTGACGAAACAGCCGTTCAGGCGTTCGTCGTCCGCCGCGGCCTCGGCGGCGAAGCGGCGGACGAGGGTCCGGACGGCGGGGAGGGCCGGGCCCGGCGCGGACAGCTCCTCGACGAGCCGGGGGTCCCGGGTCTCCAGGTAGCGGTCCATCGCCTTCAGGTACAGGTCGTGCTTGTTCCCGAAGGTGGCGTAGATGCTCGCGCGGCCGACGCCGAGGTGCTCGACGAGGTCCGCCATCGTCGTCGCCTCGTAGCCGCGCGCCCAGAACAGTTCGAGGGCTGCCTGGAGCGCGGCGTCCGGATCGAATTCCTTGGTCCTGGCCACGAGAAGACCGTACGACTTACTGGAACGATCGGTCAAGATCTCTCTAGGCGGTACGCACCGGGTAGACCGCCACCGCGACCTCGTCGTCGTCCAGACAGCGGCCCGTCTCCAGGTCGAAGCGCTGCTTCAGGAGCGGCGAGGCCACGAACGGCCGGCCGTCCGCCGAGCCCACGAGACCACGGGCGAGCACCTGCGCCCCCGTGAACGGGTCCCGGTTGTCGATCGCGTACGCCCGCCCCGCCCGGTCCCGGAAGACCGCGGCCTGCCGGCCGTCCGGGAGGAGCGCCGCCATGCCCCGCCCCGGGGTCAGCCGGGCCTCCTCGCAGACCGTCATCCAGGTGCCGGGGGAGGGGGAGAGTTCGAGCATGGCCACGGTGCGGTCGGTGAGAGTCGTCATCAGGAGGAAGCCCCTTCCAGCGTGCTGATCGTCGGTCCGAGCGTGAGGATCGTGAGGTCCGGCTTGATCTGGTCGCGCTCCGGCACGAAGCGGACCGAGGGGTCCGGCGCGTCCGGGGCGTTCACGAAGGAGACGAAGCGGCGCAGCCGGTCCGGATCGTCCAGGGTCTGCGCCCACTCGTCCTGGTAGCCCTCGACGTGCGCCGCCATCAGCGCCTCCAGCTCCTCGCACAGCCCCAGCGAGTCGTGCACCACCACGTCCTTCAGGTGGTCGAGCCCGCCCTCCAGCCGCTCCAGCCACGTCGACGTCCGCTCAAGGCGGTCCGCCGTCCGGATGTAGAACATCAGGAACCGGTCGATGAGCCGCACCAGTTCGGCGTCCGACAGGTCCTGCGCGAGCAGGTCCGCGTGGCGCGGGGTCGCACCGCCGTTGCCGCCGACGTACAGGTTCCAGCCGTTGGCCGTCGCGATGATCCCGAAGTCCTTCGACTGGGCCTCCGCGCACTCGCGGGCGCAGCCCGAGACCGCCGACTTCAGCTTGTGCGGGGCGCGCAGGCCCCGGTAGCGCAGTTCGAGCCGGATCGCCATCTTCACCGAGTCCTGGACGCCGTAACGGCACCAGGTCTGCCCGACGCAGGACTTCACCGTGCGCAGCGACTTGCCGTACGCGTGCCCCGACTCGAAGCCCGCGTCGACCAGGCGCGTCCAGATCGAGGGGAGCTGGTCCACCCGGGCGCCGAAGAGGTCGATCCGCTGGCCACCGGTGATCTTCGTGTAGAGCCCGAAGTCCCGTGCCACCTCGCCGATCACGATCAGTTTCTCCGGGGTGATCTCGCCGCCCGGGATGCGCGGCACGACCGAGTAGGAGCCGTTGCGCTGCATGTTCGCGAGGAAGTGGTCGTTGGTGTCCTGGAGGGAGGCCTGCTCCCCGTCCAGGATGTAGCCGCCCAAGCCCAATGTCGGGGCGAGGCTGGCCAGGATCGAGCCGACGGTCGGCTTGCAGACCTCGCAGCCCTCCCCGCCCTTCGCCCCGTCCCGCCCGTGCGAGTCGAGCAGCGCGGCGAAGGAGGTCACCCGCAGGGTGCGGGCGATCTCGTACAGCTCGCTGCGGGTGTACGAGAAGCAGCCGCAGAGCCCCTTGTCCTTCGCGGCCGGCAGCAGCTTCTCGATCACCTTCACGCAACTGCCGCAGCCCGTACCGGCCTTGGTGCATTTCTTCACCTCGGCCAGCGTCTCGCACTGGCCGATCGCGTGCTTCGTGACGTTGTGGCAGGAGCAGATCACCGCGTCGTCCGGCAGCGCCGACGGGCCCAGCGCCACCGGCGCGCCCGCGCCCGCCGGCAGGACCAGCTGCTCGGGGGAGACCGGCGGCACGGAACCCGTGAGCGGCCTCAGCAGCCCGTACTGCTCGGCGTCGCCGACCAGGACGCCGCCGAGCAGCACCCCGTCGCCGGAGATCACCAGCTTCTTGTAGACGCCCGAGCGGGAGTCCGAGTAGACGACGTCCAGGCAGCCCTCGGCCGTGCCGTGCGCGTCACCGAACGAGGCCACGTCCACGCCGAGCAGCTTCAGCTTCGTCGACATGTCGGCGCCCGTGAAGCCGTCGACCGTCTCGTCGGCGATCGCCGCCGCCGCCGTCTGCGCCATCTCGTAACCCGGCGCCACCAGGCCGTACACCCGGCCGTCCGAGGCCAGCGCGCACTCGCCGATCGCGAACACCGCCGGGTCGGACGTCCGGCACAGCTCGTCGACCGCGATGCCGCCGCGCTCGCCGACCGTCAGGCCGCAGTCGCGCGCCAGCTGGTCCCTGGGCCGTACACCCGCCGAGAACACCACCATGTCCGTGGCCAGTTCGGAGCCGTCCGACAGCTTCATCGCCGTCACGGAACCGTCGGCCGTCACGACCTCCTGGGTGCCGGTGCCCGTGTGGACGGTCAGACCCATCCGCTCGATCGTACGGAGCAGGGCCGCGCCGCCGCCCTCGTCGACCTGCACCGGCATCAGCCGCGGCGCGAACTCCACCACGTGCGTGTCCAGGCCGAGCCCCTTCAGCGCGCCCGCCGCCTCCAGGCCGAGCAGACCGCCGCCGACCACCGCGCCGGTCGTCGCCGTCTTGGCGTACTCCTCGATCGCGAGCAGGTCCTCGATCGTCCGGTACACGAAGCAGCCCTTGGCGTCCTTGCCCGGGACGGGCGGCACGAAGGGGTACGAGCCGGTGGCCAGGACGAGGGTGTCGTAGGCGAAGACCCGGCCGGAGCGGGCGGTGACGGTACGGGCCTCCCGGTCGACGGCCTCGGCCGCGTCGCCCACGTACAGCTCGATGCCGTGCTTCGCCATGAAGCCGGCCTCGACCATCGACAGGTCGTCGGGCGTCTTCCCCGAGAAGTACGAGGTCAGCTGCACGCGGTCATAGGCCGGACGCGGCTCCTCGCAGAGCACCACGATCCGGGCCCGCTCCGTGACGCCACGGTCGGCGAGCGCCTCCAGGAACCGCTGGCCGACCATTCCGTGGCCGACCAGAACGATGGTGGGGGTGGTCATCAGGAGCCTCCGTCGTGGGTGAGCAGGTGGAGCAGGGGAGCCTCGTCGGGCAGGGCCTCATCGCCCTCCCAGGCTCTGGCGAGCGCGCCGACCGCGGCCAGATCGCCGAGGAGGACGCCCCCGACGAGCCGGTCCCCGCGGACGACGACCTTCCGATAAGCGCTGCGGGTCGCGTCGGTCAGCTGCACGACGTCGTCCCCGGGGCGTGCCGTCACCTCGCCGAACGCGGCGAGGTCCAGCGGCTGCGCGCCGCCGAGGGTCAGCCGGGTCAGCGCGCGGGTGCCGGTGTAGCGGGCGCCGCCGAGCTCGGTGCCGAGCAGGTCCGCCAGGACGTCGGCCTGTTCGAGCGCCGGCCCCGCGAGGCCGTAGCTCCGTCCTTCGTGCTCCGCGCAGTCGCCGATGGCGTGGATGTACGGGTCAGAGGTGCGGAGTTCGTCGTCGACGACGATGCCCGTGGAGACGGCGAGTCCCGCCTCGCGGGCGAGCGCGACCCGGGGGCGGACCCCGCAGGCCAGGACGACGACCTGGGCGTCCAGGACGAAACCGTCGGCGAGTTCGACCGCGGTGACCGCCCCGTCCCGCCGGCGGAGGCCGCTGACCCGGCACTCGGTGTGCACCTCGACACCGAGGGACTCGACGTGCTCGCGGAGCAGAGCCGAGGCGTGCACGTCGAGTTGACGCTCCATCAGCCGCTCGCCCTGCTGGGTGAGGACGACCTCGGCGCCGAGCGCGGCGAGCGCGCGGGCCGCCGAGACGCCGAGCAGGCCGCCGCCGATGACGACGGCACGGACACCGGGCCGGACGAGGGAGCGGAGCGCCAGACAGTCGTCGAGGGTGCGGAACGGGTGCACGCCGGCCGGCAGCTCCGCGCCGCGCAGTCCGCGCAGCGGCGGAAGCACCGGGTTGGAGCCGGTGGCGAGGACGAGCCGGTCGTAGCCGACGAGGGTGCCGTCGGCGCATTCGACCGTGCGGGCCGCCCGGTCGATCCGCACCGCGCGCACCCCGAGGCGGGCCGGCTCGCGGGTCCCGGGCAGCGCGACGACCTCGGGGGCGTACCGCCCGGCGAGGACGTCGGCGAGCAGCACCCTGTTGTAGGGGGCGTGCGGCTCCTCGCCGAGGAGGGTGACGGGCAGGCGCTGGGCGAGCCGGGCGCCCGCCGTTCCGCCCCCGACCACCACGATCCGTGTACTCATACCCGGAAGAGTGCGCGGCGGGTGTTTCCCGACGGCATCCCGACTGTTTCCCGTACGGAACGCTGATCTCAGCCGCGGCTCCGGTGCGCTGTGAGGGCCGGGGAGGGTTAACCGGCGATCAGCCTCGGCTCAAGCCCGGCTTAAGGATGCGGGGGAGCGGACGAAGCCGCCGATTCCCGTATACGGGCCGCCCTAGGGTGCCGGATGTGACCACCGAGGCTCGCCCCCACCCCCTCTACGTACCCCTGTCCCGGCCCACCCCCACCGAGCGGGCGGCCCCGACCTCCACCCGGGACGCGATACCCGGCCCGGTCCTGAGCACGACCCCGCCCCCGCCCCCGCGCCTCGCCCCCGAGCGGCTGCGGAACGGGATCGTCGGCGGCGCGGGGGCGCTCGCCCTCCTCTGGGGCGTACAGGCGCGGCCGTCCGCACGGCTCGACGCGTTCTTCGCGACGGGCGCGCACCTCACCGGACTGCTCGCCGGGTACGGCGTGCTCGTCCTGCTGCTGCTCATGGCCCGCGTCCCGGCCGTCGAGCACGGGGTGGGCGCGGACCGGCTCGCCCGGTGGCACGCGCTCGGCGGCCGGTACGTCCTCGGGCTCATCGCGGCGCACGCGGTCCTCGCGCTGTGCGGATACGCCGTGCACACCCGTACCGACCTCGTCACCGCCACCGGGGACCTGCTGTCCTACGGGGCCATCGCCGCCGCCACCGCCGGCACCGCCCTGTTCACGGCCGTCGGGATCACCTCCGCGCGCGGCGTACGGAAGCGGGTCGGGCACGAGACCTGGCGGGCGGTCCACCTCGGCGCCCTGCTCGCCGCCGCGCTCGGCTTCGTCCACCAGCTCGCGGGACCCGACCTGGCGGGCGGGCCCGTCACCCGCTGGCTGTGGGCGATGGCGCACGCCACCGTCGCCGTCCTCCTCCTCTGGTACCGCCTCGCCGTCCCCGTACGGGCGGCGCTCCGGCACGAACTGCGGGTCGTCGAGGTCCGCGACGAAGGGCCCGGCGTGGTCTCCGTCCTCGTCCGCGGCAGGGGAGTCGAGCGCCTCCACGCCGAACCCGGCCAGTTCTTCCGCTGGCGCTTCCTGCGCCCCGGCCTCTGGGCGACCGCCCTGCCCTTCTCGCTCTCCGCGCCGGTCAAGGACGACACCCTGCGGATCACCGTCAAGGCGCTCGGCGACCACACCCGCCGCGTCCGGCGGCTGCGCCCCGGCACCCGGGTCCTCGCCGCCGGGCCGTTCGGCGCGCTCACCGCCCACCGCCGCACCCGCCGCAAGGTCCTGCTGCTCGCCGGCGGCGTCGGCATCACCCCGCTGCGGGCCCTCTTCGAGACGCTGCCCGGCGGGCCGGGGGACGTGACCCTCCTCTACCGCGCGTCCGACGAGACCGGCCTCGTCCTGCGCGCCGAACTGGAGACGATCGCCCGCGCACGGCAGGCCGCCCTGCACTTCCTGCTCGGACCCTCGGACGGCGCGTTCGACCCCCTGGCGCCGCGCGCGCTGCGGGAGCTCGTACCCGATCTCGCCGCCCACGACGTGTACCTGTGCGGCCCGCCCGGCATGGCCAGGGCCGCGAGCGACTCCCTGACCCGGGCCGGGGTGCCGGCCTCCCGCATCCACAGCGAGGACTTCGGACATGGCTAGACACAGCGCGCGCCGCCCCCCGGCCGAGCTCGCCAGGCGGCGGCTCGCCGCGGCCCTCGCCGGCGCCGGAGCGCTCGCCGCGACGCTGCTCACGGCGGTCGTCACCCCGGCCGCGCCGCCCGCCCCGGACCGGGAGCCGGGCGCCGCAACCTCAGAACTGGCTCAACGATGAGGTGATCGATGGACGGGGCAACGATCTCCTCCGTAGGGTCACGGCCATGCCCGAGATATCGCTGACCACCCTTGTCCTGCTGTGTCTCGCCGCGCTCGTGGCGGGCTGGATCGACGCCGTGGTGGGCGGCGGGGGGCTGCTCCAGCTGCCCGCCCTGCTGCTCGGGCTCCCGCACGTCCAGGCCGCGCACGTCCTCGGCACCAACAAGGCCGTCTCGATCGTGGGCACCACCGGCGCCGCGATCACCTACCTCCGCAAGGCGCCCGTCCAGGTGGGAACGGCGGTACGGATCGGGCTCGCCGCCCTCGCCGGCTCGATGGGCGGAGCCTTCTTCGCGGCCGGCATCAGCAGCGAGGTGCTGCGGCCGGTGATCATGGCGGTGCTGGTGGCGGTCGCCGCGTTCGTGATGCTGCGGCCGTCCTTCGGCGTGCGGCCCGAGGGGGAGGACCGGGCGCCGCTGACCCGGGCCAGGATCGTCACCGCGATCGTGCTCGTCGGCGGCGGCATCGGCTTCTACGACGGCCTGTTCGGCCCCGGCACCGGGACCTTCCTCGTCCTCGCGCTCACCGCCGTGCTCCACCTGGACCTGGTGACCGCCTCCGCCACCGCCAAGATCGTCAACGTCTGCACCAACGCGGGCGCGCTCGCCATGTTCGCCTACCAGGGCAGCGTCTACTGGCAGCTCGCCGGCGTCATGGCGGTCTTCAACCTGGCGGGCGGGATGCTCGGGGCCCGGATGGCGCTGAGCAGGGGCGCCGAGTTCGTCCGCGGGGTGCTGCTCGTCGTGGTCTTCTCGCTGGTCGCGAAGCTCGCCTTCGACCAGTGGGCGTGACGCGGCCCGCTCTCCGCTACCTGACCCCGATGAGGTGGCCGAAGGCGACCACGTTGCCCTGGTAGCCGTTCTTCTTCGAGAAGCCGCCACCGCAGGTGATCACCCGGATCTCGGCGCGGCCGGCCTCGTCGTACACCTTGCGGTCGGGGAAGTGCGCGTTGTCGTAGACCTCGACCGCGTCGACGGTGAACACGGCGGTACGGCCGTCCTGCCGGTCCACCTCGATCCGGTGGCCCTTCTTCAGCGCGCCCAGCGTGTAGAAGACGGCGGGGCCGTCGGCGTTGTCCACGTGGCCCGCGATCACGGCCGTGCCCTTCGCCCCGGGCGCCGTGCCGTCCCCGTACCAGCCGGCGAGGTTGCGGTTCCCGGCCGGCGGCACCTCCAGGGCGCCGTTCGCGCCCAGGCCCAGCCGCATCATCGGGGTGTCCACGTCGGTCTCCGGGATGCGCAGCCGGACCGGCGCCGACGGCGGCAGCGGGTCGGCGGCCGCGTCCGTGTGCACGCTCGGACCGGCGGCGAAGGCCTGGGCGGCGGACGGCACGGGCGGGGTGACGTGCTCCGAGCCGTTCTGGACGAGCCAGAGCCCGGCGAAGGCGGCCACGGCTATGCCCCAGCCCTTGCTCCTGTTGCTCACCTGGGTTCCCTCGGTCGGTTCGCGGAGGTGGCCCTGCCCCCGCCGGGCCGTGTACGGGCGCGCGGCGGGGGCAGGACAGGCGGTGGTCTCAGTGCCCCTGCGCGCCGCTCGCCCGGCGGCGCAGGAGCAGGACACCGCCGACGGCAGCCGCGGCCAGCACCGCCGCGCCCGCCGTGACCTGGGCGGTGTCGGGGCCCACACTGCCCCCGACACCGGTCTGTACGTGCCCGCTCGGGCTCCGGTGCTTCACGGTCAGCTCGCCCCGGGCCGTCCGCCCGTTGTCACAGGCGACACTGATCCAGTACGTACCGGCCTTGGCGTGCTCCGGAATGGTGAACTGCCCGACCACGACCTCCTTGTGCGTGCTCGGGTTCAGCTGGAACTCGCCCGCGCCGAGCGAGTTCGCGTCGCCGACCCCGTGCCCGTGCTTTCCGCAGGCCAGGGTGTTGACGGTGACCGTGGTGCCCGGCGACGCGGACCACGGGAAGATCTCCAGCGACTCGGAGTTCTCGTTGTTCGCGTACGCCATCGGGGCGGCGAACGCCCCGAGCGCGACGACCGTCAGCGCGGTACCGGTGAACAGGCGGGCAGTGGTGCGCATGGGGATCCTCCGGGGCGCGCGTGCGGTCATGCCGGGCGGTCCTCCCGGGAGGGACACCCGGAAACGGACCTTCTGTGACCGAGATAAAGGCCGCGCCACGCCCCCCGCCTGCTGATGGGGCATCAGGATTGGTCCTTCCGATACGGAGTGTCGACTGGATCGTCAACGTTTCCGCAGGTCAGACCGGATTATGAGGCGTCACCTGACACTCCGTGCCGAACGGGTGACGGAGGGGTCCCCCCGGCCCCGGCCGCCCGCCGGGGCGCGCCTACAGCGCCTCGGCCGCCACCGAGTCGTACGCCGCGCGCACCCGCTCCATCAGCGCCTCGTCCACCGCGAAGGCGAGCTCGTCGACGGCCGTGACGGCGGCGATGGTGCGGGAGTTGGTGACGAGCGCGGCCCGGAAGTCCGGAAGGTCGGCCAGGGTGACCGGGCGGCGGACCGACGGGGTCAGCGGCGCGAGGAGCCCCATGGTGATGCCTTCGAGGCAGGGGGCGGACGGCCAGACGAGGGAGGCGCCGTCCCAGAAGGCGATGTTGGTGACGGCACCCTCGGCGATCTCGCCGTACGGGGAGACGAGGAGCGCCTCGTCGAAGCCGGCCCGTACGGCCGCCTCGCGGTGGTAGCTCTGCCCGAAGCCGCCCAGGTGCTTGATGTGCGCGGCCGGGCGCCAGTACTCGGCGGTGGTCAGTCGCTGCGGGGCGGCCAGGCCGTCCGGGGCCGGATCGGCGACGGTCACCGCGATCCGGACGCCCGGGTACACGTACACCCGCAGCGAGACGTCCCGCCGCCCGGCCTTCTCCAGGGCGCCGGCGGCCAGGGCGCGCACCCGGCCGCCGTCCAGGCCCTCGCCGAAGAGCTCGCGGGTGGAGCGGTCGAGGCGGGCGAGGTGCAGGTCGAGCCCCTTCACGCGGCCGTCCCTGACCTGCATCGCCGTGAAGTGGCCGTAGCCGGTCATGACGGCCGAGAGGAGCGCCGGGTCGGTCACCGGGACGCCGTCGAACTCGATGTGTGCGGGAGGAGTCGTCATGCCCACACCGTACGACCTGGAATCGGCGCTTGACCTCAACCAAACTTGAGGTACCACGATCATCCGCATGGACCTCACGAACTCCACTTCCCCCGCCGTCGTTTCGGCCCCCCTGACCCTCGCCCTGATCGTCGCGAGCGACCGCGAAGGCCGCTTCGGGCCCGTCGTCGCCGACTGGTTCCGCGCCCGGCTCGCCGAGCGCGAGGACTTCACCGTCACCGTCGTCGACCTCGCCGGGATCGACCTCCCCACCTCCCTCTCGTACGACCCGTCGCCCGCCGTCCGCGCCGAACTCGCCAAGGTCACCCCGGCCCTGGCCGAGGCCGACGCCTTCGTCGTCGTCACCCCCGAGTACAACCACTCCTTCCCCGCCTCCCTCAAGAACCTCATCGACCGGCACTACACCGAGTGGCAGGCCAAGCCCGTCGGCTTCGTCTCCTACGGCGGCATCTCCGGCGGCCTGCGGGCCGTCGAACAACTCCGCCAGATCTTCGCCGAGTTGCACGCCGTCACCGTCCGCGACGGCGTCTCCTTCCACCACGCCCACGGCCAGTTCGACGCGGACGGCGGCCACAAGGACCCGGCCGCCGCCGAGGGCGCCGCCAAGACGCTGCTCGACCAGCTCGGCTGGTGGGGACGCGCCCTCAAGGACGCCAAGTCCCTCCGCCCGTACGGCTCGTGAGGACCCGCCGCCATGCTGACCCGCCTCCTCGTCCCCCGCCTCAGGCCCTACCGGCCGCTCCTCGTCCTCCTCGTCGCCCTCCAGCTCGTCCAGTCCCTCGCCTCCCTCGCCCTGCCCACCCTCAACGCCGGCGTCATCGACCACGGCGTGCTGCGCGGGGACACCGGCCGGGTCCTCGGCGGCGGCGCCGCCATGATCGGCGTCACCCTGCTCCAGGCGGCCGCCGCGGCCGCCGCCACCTACACCGGCGCCAGGATCGCCATGGGCGTCGCCCGCGACCTGCGCTCCGAGGTCTTCCGCCGGGTGCAGGACTTCTCGGCCCGTGAGCGCGGCCGCTTCGGCGCCGCCTCGCTGATCACCCGTACCACCAACGACGTCCAGCAGATCCAGACGTTCGCCGTGCTCGCCCTGACGATGCTGGTCGCCGCGCCGCTGCTGTGCGTCGGCGGGATCGCCATGGCGCTGCGCCAGGACGTGCCGCTCGCCCTGGTCCTGCTGCTGTTCGTGCCGGTGATGACGGGCGCCGTCGGCACCGTCGTGCTGCGGATGCGGCCCCTCTTCCGGGGCATGCAGGAGCGCGTCGACCGGGCCAACCGGGTGCTGCGGGAGCAGATCACCGGCGTCCGGGTGGTCCGCGCCTTCGTCCGCGACCGGCACGAGCGGGAACGGTTCGCCACCGCCAACGACGAGCTGCTCGGCGTCGGCCTCCGGGCCGGCCGGCTCCAGGCCCTGATGTTCCCGACCGTCCTGATCGTCTGGCAGTTGACCACCGTCGTCCTCGTGTACGTCGGCGCCCACCGCATCGACTCCGGAGCCCTCCAGCCCGGCGGGCTCTTCGCCTTCCTCGGCTACCTGCTCCAGACCTCGATGTCCGTGATGATGGTCCTCTTCCTGCTCATGCACATGCCGAGGGCCGAGGCCGGCGCCGAGCGCGTCCGCGAAGTCCTCGACACCCGGCCCTCCGTCGCCCCGCCCGCCGACCCCGTCCGGACCCTCCCCGGCCCCGGCCGCCTCGACATCGAGGGCGTCGGCTTCCGGTACCCGGGCGCGGAGGAGCCGGTCCTCAAGGACGTCGAGCTTGTGGCGCGGCCCGGTGAGACCACCGCGATCATCGGCTCCACCGGCAGCGGCAAGTCGACCCTCCTCGGGCTCGTGCCCCGCCTCTTCGACGCCACCGGCGGCGACGTCCTCGTCGACGGCGTCGACGTCAGGAAGCTCGACCCCCAGCTGATGGCCAGGACCGTCGGCCTCGTCCCCCAGAAGCCGTACCTCTTCTCCGGGACCGTCGCCACCAACCTCCGTTACGGCAAGCCCGACGCCACCGACGAGGAACTCTGGCACGCCCTGGAGGTCGCCCAGGCCGCCGACTTCGTGCGGGGACTCGACGAAGGGCTCGACGCTCCCGTCTCCCAGGGCGGCACCAACTTCTCCGGCGGACAGCGGCAGCGCCTCGCCATCGCCCGCGTCCTCGTCGCCCGCCCCCGCCTCTACCTCTTCGACGACTCCTTCTCGGCGCTCGACCCGAGGACCGACGCCCTGCTCAGGGACGCCCTGCGCGAGGAGACGGCGGACTCGACCGTGGTGATCGTCGCCCAGCGCGTCTCCACCATCCGGCACGCCGACCGGATCGTCGTCCTCGACCGGGGCCGGACCGTCGGCACCGGCACCCACACGTCCCTCATGCGGGACAACGCCACCTACCGGGAGATCGTCCTCTCCCAGCTCACCGAGGAGGAAGCCGCATGAGCCCCGTCCTCTCCCGGCCCGCCCAGGAGGAAGCCGCATGAGCACGGCCACGGCGACCCGCCCCCCGCACCCCACCACGCCCGCCCGCAGCGGGCCGCCGCCCCAGCGCGGCCCCGGCCTCGCGACCCCCTCCCTCGAACGCTCACTGTCCTTCCGCTCCTCCGGCCTCCGGCTGCTGCGCACCCTCGCCCCCGACCGGGCCCGGCTGCTCGCCGTCCTCGCCGCCGGGCTCACGGCCGTCGTCCTGTCCGTCAGCGGCCCGTTCCTCCTCGGCCGGGCCACCGACCTCGTGGTGAAGGGCGCCACCGGCGGCGGGGTCGACTTCGCCGCCGTCGGCCGGATCCTCGCCGTCTCCGTCGCCGTCGTCGCCGGCTCCTCGCTGTTCACCTGGCTCCAGCTGCGGATCGCCACCACCGTCGTCCAGCGGGCCGGCCACCGGCTCAGGGAACGGGCCCAGCACAAGCTGGGCCGGCTGCCCCTGACGTACCTCGACGGACAGCCCCGCGGCGAGGTCCTCTCCCGCACCACCAACGACATCGACAACATCACGCAGACCCTCCAACAGGCCTTCAGCCAGATGGTCCGGGCCCTGCTCAGCCTCGTCGCCGTCCTCGTGATGATGTTCTGGATCTCCCCGGTCCTCGCCCTGGTCGCCCTCGCCACCGTGCCCGTCTCGGTCGCCGTCGCCGCCTACGTCGGCCGGCGCGCCCAGCCGCAGTTCGTGCAGCAGTGGGCGGTCACGGGACGGCTCGGCAGCCACGTCGAGGAGATGATCACCGGCCACACCGAGGTCGTCGCCTTCGGCCGCCGCGCCGAGGCCGTCCGCCGCTTCGACGAGCTCGGCGAGGAGCTCTACCGGGCGAGCTTCCGGGCCCAGTTCGTCTCCGGCTTCATCCAGCCGGCCCTGACCCTCGTCGGCAACCTGAACTACGTCGTCATCGCCGTCGTCGGCGGCCTGCGGGTCGCGAGCGGCACCCTGACCGTCGGCGACGTCCAGGCCTTCGTCCAGTACTCGTACGACTTCAACGGCCCCATCAACCAGATCGCCGCCATGGCCAACCTCCTCCAGTCCGGGGTGGCCTCCGCCGAGCGGGTCTTCGACCTCCTCGACGCCGAGGAGGAGTCCCCGGACCCGGCGGACCCGGAGCGGCCCGCCGCACTCCGCGGCCGCGTCTCCTTCGAGAAGGCCGCCTTCCGCTACGAGCCCGGCAAGCCGCTCATCGAGGACCTGTCCCTCACCGTCGAGCCCGGCCGGACCGTCGCCATCGTCGGCCCGACCGGCGCCGGCAAGACCACCCTGGTCAACCTGCTCATGCGGTTCCACGAGGTCACCGGCGGCCGGATCACCCTCGACGGCGTCGACATCGCGCACATGACCCGCGAGGAGCTGCGCTCCGGCATCGGCATGGTCCTCCAGGACACCTGGCTCTTCGGCGGCACCATCGCCGACAACATCGCGTACGGGGTGCCCGGCGAGGTCTCGCGGGAACGGATCGTCGCCGCCGCACGGGCCGCGCACGCCGACCGGTTCATCCGCACCCTCCCCGACGCCTACGACACCGTCCTCGACGAGGACGGCGGAGGCCTCAGCGCCGGCGAGAAGCAGCTGGTCACCCTGGCCCGCGCCTTCCTCTCCGACCCGGTGATCCTCGTCCTCGACGAGGCCACCAGCTCCGTCGACACCCGCACCGAACTGCTCGTCCAGCAGGCCATGGCCTCGCTCCGCGCGGGCCGCACCAGCTTCGTCGTCGCCCACCGGCTCTCCACGATCCGCGACGCCGACACCATCCTGGTGATGGACGGCGGAGCCATCGCCGAGCAGGGCACCCACGAGGAACTCCTCGCCGCCGGCGGGGCCTACGCCCGGCTGCACGCCGCCCAGTTCGCCCGTACGGTGGGGGCGTGATCGTCACCGTCCGCACCACCACCGACACGCGCGCCAAGGCCGACGCCCTGGCGCGCGGCGCCGTCGAGGCCCGGCTCGCCGCCTGCGCCCAGATCTCCGGGCCCGTCACCTCCGTCTACCACTGGCGCGACGCGATCGAGACCACCGAGGAGTGGCAGGTCGTGTTCAAGACCACCGAGGCCCGCTACCCGGTCCTGGAGGCCCACCTCCTCGCCGCCCACGACTACGAGACCCCCGAGATCCTCGCCACCCGGGTGACCCGCGTCAGCGAGGACTACGCCCGCTGGGTCGAGCGCGAGACCTCCGCCGCCGCCCCGGCGGTCGAGAACCTGACGCCGGCCCACGAGGAGCGCCCGTTCTTCGTCTACGGCACGCTGCGCCCGGGGGCGTACAACCACGACCGGTTCCTCGCCGGCCGGATCGGCACCGAGGACGACGCCGTCCTGCACGGGGCCGTCCTGCACGACGGCCCCGGCTACCCGTACGTCGTCCCGGCCGCCGCCGGGCAGGTCGTCGGCACCCTCCTCACCCCCACGTCCGGCGACTACCTCGAACTCTTCGGCCTGCTCGACCGCCTTGAGCTGCCCGTCGGCTACGAGCGGACGGCGATGGACGTCGTACGGGTATGGGACGGGGCGCGGGTCTCCGCCTGGGTGTTCCTCGCCGCCCCGGACGCGCCCCTCGGCCCGGTCATCGAGAGCGGCGACTGGTTCAGCCGGCCGTAGCGACTAGACGCGCTCCAGGCGGACCGCGCACACCTTGAACTCGGGCATCCGGGAGACCGGGTCGAGCGCCGGGTTCACCAGCGTGTTCGCCCGCCCCTCCCCGTACCAGTGGAACGGCATGAAGACGGTGTCCGGGCGGATCGACGCGGTGATCCGGGCGGGCGCGACGGCCCGGCCGCGCCGGGAGACCACCGCGAGCCGCTCGCCCTCGGCCACCCCGAGCCGCTCGGCGAGCCGCGGGTGCAGCTCCACGAACGGGCCGGGCGCCGCCGCGTTCAGCTCGTCCACCCGGCGGGTCTGCGCCCCCGACTGGTACTGGGACACCACCCGGCCGGTGGTCAGGACGACCGGATAGTCGGCGTCCGTCTCCTCGGCCGCCGCCCGGTGCACCACCGGCACGAACCGGGCCCGCCCGTCCGGCGTCGCGAACCGGTCGAGGAAGAGCCGCGGGCTGCCCGCGTGACCCTCGTCCGGGCAGGGCCAGAAGACGCCCTGCTCCTCCTCGATCCGCCGGTAGCTGATGCCCGCGTAGTCGGCGGGCCCGCCGGCCGACGCGCGCCGCAGCTCCCCGAAGACCTCCTCCGGGTCCGTCGGGAAGCCCTTCTCCCAGCCGAGCAGCCCGGCCAGCGCGTGCAGCACCTCCAGGTCGCTGCGCACCCCGGCCGGTGGCGTGAGGGCGCGGCGGCGCAGCAGCACGCGGCCCTCCAGGTTCGTCATCGTGCCGGTCTCCTCCGCCCACTGCGTCACGGGCAGGACGACGTCGGCGAGGGCGGCGGTCTCCGAGAGCACCACGTCCGCGACGGCGAGGAAGTCGAGCGACCGCAGCCGCTCCTCGACGTGCGCGGCGCGCGGCGCCGACACCACCGGGTTGGAGCCCATGAGCAGCAGCGCCTTCACGTCGCCGCCGAGCGCGTCGAGAAGCTCGTACGCGCTCCGCCCCGGCCCCGGCAGCGACTCCGGCGGCACCCCCCAGACGCCGGCGACGTGCGCGCGGGCGGCCGGGTCGTCCAGCTTGCGGTAGCCGGGCAGCTGGTCGGCCTTCTGGCCGTGCTCGCGGCCGCCCTGGCCGTTGCCCTGGCCGGTGAGGCAGCCGTAGCCGCTCAGCGGCCGGCCCGCCCTGCCGGTGGCGAGGCAGAGGTTGATCCAGGCGCCGACGGTGTCGGTGCCCTTCGACTGCTGCTCGGGGCCGCGCGCGGTCAGCACCATGCCGCTGCCCGCGTCGCAGAACATCGCGACCGCCTCGCGCAGGCGCGGCACCGACACCCCGGTGATCCGCTCGACCTGCTCGGGCCAGTGCGCCATCGCCCCGGCGCGGGCCGCCTCCCAGCCGTCGGTGCGCCCCGCCACGAACTCCTCGTCCACCCGCCCCTCGGCCACGACGAGGTGGAGCATGCCGAGGGCGAGCGCCAGGTCGGTGCCGGGGCGCGGGGCCAGGTGCAGATCGGCCTGCTCGGCGGTGCGGGTGCGGCGCGGGTCGACGACGATCAGCTTCCCGCCGTTCTCCCTCAGCTCGGTGAGGTAGCGCAGCGCGGGCGGCATCGTCTCGGCGAGGTTCGAGCCGACGAGGATCACACAGCCCGTCTTCGGGATGTCCTCCAGCGGGAACGGCAGCCCCCGGTCGAGCCCGAAGGCCCGCTGGTGCGCGGCGGCCGCCGACGACATGCAGAAGCGGCCGTTGTAGTCGATCTGCGAGGTGCCGAGCACCAGCCGGGCGAACTTGCCCAGCGTGTACGCCTTCTCGTTGGTGAGACCGCCGCCGCCGAAGACCCCCACGGCATCGGGACCGTGGTCGGCGCGGGTCAGACGAAGTCCGTCGGCGACGGCGGCGAGCGCCTCCTCCCAGGACGCGGGCCGCAGGACCCCCGTGTCAGGGCATCGGACCAGGGGCTCGGTGAGCCTGACCCGGGAGGAGAGTACGGAGGGGGCGGTGCGGCCCTTGCCGCACAGCGCGCCCCGGTTGACGGGGAAGTCGGTCCGCTCGACCACCTCGGCGGGCAGCTCCGCGGCGCCCGTGGCGCGCAGCGACATCCCGCACTGCAGCGCGCAGTAGGGGCAGTGGGTGGGCACGGTGGCGGCGTCGGACATGCGGCCAGCCTGCGTCCGCCGTGTTACGCCGGGCCGCGCCCCGTATTACGACCGCGGTGCTCTCCGCTCCGCGCGGTCCCGGGACGAGGGTGAGGCCGAGCCCTCCGTTCGTTCTCAGTGTGGGGGTGAGGCCAGGGCCTTGGTGACGCCGTCCTCGGCCGGGCCGAGGAAGTGCGGGTCGGGGCGGAGGGCCGCCTCCAGGGCGGCCTTGCCGGCCGCGAGGACCTCGCGGGTGGTGCCGTAGTACCAGACGCTGTCGTGCGGCTCGGGGACCCCGACCCCGTACGCGTCGACCCCGGCCCGCCCGCACAGCGCCACCGCGCGCTTGATGTGGAAGTCCTGGGTGACGAGGACCGCCCGGTCGACGCCGAAGATCCTGCGGGCCCGGACGCAGGAGTCCCAGGTGTCGAAGCCCGCGTAGTCGCTGACGATCCGGCCGTCCGGCACTCCGCGCTCGGTCAGATAGGTCCGCATGGCGCTCGGCTCGTCGTATGCGGTCCTGCTGTTGTCGCCGGTGACGAGCAGGACCCGGACCTTGCCCGTCCGGTACAGCTCGGCCGCCGCGTCGAGCCGGTGCGCGAGGTACGGGGTGGGGCGCCCGTTCCACAGCCCGGCGCCGAACACGACGGCGACGTCCCTCGCCGGTACGTCGGCGGTGGTACGGAGCTTCCCGGCGGCCGCCGTGTGCATCCACGTCGCCGGCGCGAGCGCGAGGACCGCGCCCGCCATCAGGGCCTGCACGGTCCGGCGGCGGGCCCGGGTGGTGCGCGGGATCAACCGGGTGAGCCGTGCCGGCATGCGGGAACCTCCGAGGTAAGCGGACCGCTGCCGATCCGTCACCCCGTCCGACGCGCTTCGGCCGCGTTCGGTTCACCGGCCGCCTTGTCTGTTCCGTACAGCACACTCGCGAGGCCCATCCCGAGCAGCATCCCGAGCAGCTGCGCGGCCGCGTACGAGGGCACGGACGCGGGCGCGATCCCGGTGAACGAGTCCGAGAACGCCCGGCCCAGGGTGGCCGCCGGATTGGCGAAGGAGCCGGAGGAGGTGAACCAGATCGCCGCCCCGATGTACCCGGCGACGGCGACCGGCGCGAGCCCCGGGCGGCCGATGTGCCCGAGGCCCCGCACCACGAGGACGAGACCCGCGGTCGCCACGGCCTCCCCGAGCAGCAGGTGCAGCGCCGACCGCGGCTCGGTCGCCCACGCCCCCGGCGCCCGCCCGAACATCGCCTCCGCCAGCAGGGCGCCCGCCACCGCCCCCGCGAGCTGCGCGGCGATGTACACGAACACCTCGCGCCCCTTGCCCGCCCCCCTTCGGGACCACCACTCGGACAGCGTCACGACCGGGTTGAAGTGCGCCCCGGACAGCGGGCCGATCAGCGCGATGAGCAGGCCGAGACCGATGGCGGACGCGGCGGCGTTGGCGAGCAGCCGGACGCCGATGTCCTGGCTCAGGGCGTCGGCCCGGATGCCGGAACCGACGACGACGGCGACCAGCGCCGCCGTACCGATGAACTCGGCGGCGGCGCGCCGGGGGAGTGCGGGCGGGGACATTCTCATAGTGGAAAAGATATTCCGTGATTCGGAACGAAAAAAGAGGGGCGGGGCAGACGGATCGCTCCGTACGATCCGCGCATGATCAACAAGGACGTCCTGGACGACGCGGTCCGCAACAACGCCGAGTGGTGCGAGGCCATGTGCCGGGCCCACGGCCTCTCCGGCACCTTCGGACCCCGGGCCTGGACCAGCGCCACCCGCACCCCGCTCTACTACCCGGACGCGGTGACGCTGGCCGAGGACACGGCGGCCGAGGACTTCCTCGACGTCATCGACCGCACCGCCCCCGGTGCCTCCGTCAAGGACAGCCACGCACGGCTCGACCTGGAGCCCAAGGGCTTCCGGCTGCTCTTCGAGGCACAGTGGATCGCCCGCCCCGCCGGCCTTCCCGCGCCCTCGGCCGCCGGCGACTGGCGCCCCGTCCGCACCCCGGAGGAGCTCGCCGCCTGGGCCCTCGCCTGGAGCGGCGACGACGCCGACGACGCGGCGCTCTTCCGCCCCGAACTCCTCGCCGACCCCGCCACGACCATCGTCGCGGGGTACTCCCCCGAGGGCACGATCCTCGGCGGCGCGGTGCTCAGCGCGAGCGCCCGCGTCACCGGCGTCTCCAACCTCTTCACGACGGGCGACACCGACCCCTCGTCCATCTGGGCCGGCGCCCTCGCCTCCGCCCCCGCCGACCGCCCCCTCGTCGGCTACGAGTCGGGCGACGACCTGCCCCCCGCCCTCGCCGCCGGCTTCGAGACGATCGGCCCCCTCCGCGTCTGGCTGAGCGCCTGACAGTACGGGCCCGGCGCCCGTGAGGTCACCGAAAACAGGCGTGACCCTCGCGCAACGGGGAGGCAACGTGCCGACCCCACCATCGACGCATGAACGCTCCCACCCTCGTCGCCGTGGGCCACGGCAGCCGGGACCGCCGGGCCCGGGCCACGCTCGGCCGCCTCCTCGACCGGGTCCGCGAGCTGCGCCCCGGGCTCGACGTCCGGCTCGCGCACATCGAACTGAACGCGCCGCTGCTCGACGAGGCCCTCGCGGACCTGGCCCGCGAGGGCCGGGACGCCGTGCTCGTCCCCCTCCTCTTCGCCCCCGGCCACCACGTCACCCACGACCTGCCCGCCGCCGTCGCCGCCGTACCGGCCCTCCGCGCCCGCGTCGCCGCCCCGCTCGGCGCCCACCCCCTCCTCGTCGAAGCGCTCGCCGACCGCCTCACCGAGGCCGGCTGGACCCCCGACAGGGGAGAAGGCGTCGTCCTCGCCTCCGCCGGCTCCCGCGACCCCCGCTCCGGCGCCGAGACCCGCCGCATCGCCGCCCTCCTCAGTGAGCGCCTCGACGGCACCCCGGTCCTCCCCGCCTACACCTCCGCCGCCACCCCCACCGTCCCCGAAGCCGTCCGCGCCCTCACCGCCTCCGGCCGCCACCGCATCGCCATCGCCTCCTGCTTCACCGCCCCCGGCCTCTTCGCCACCCGCGCCACCGCCCACGCCCCCTGGATCGCCTCCGCCCCCCTCGGCCCCCACCCCGCCCTGGCCCGCCTGGTCCTGCACCGCTACGACCGCGCCCTGGTGACCCGTACCGCCACCCCCAGGCGGGAACTCGCCGTCATCTGAGGCCTTCTGTCGGTCCCTCCGGTTACCTTCGAGGCATGGAAGGCATCGAGGACACCAAGGGCAGCGCAGACATCACGGACACCCCCGGCTACGACTCCGCGGCGACCGAGCGGTGGGCGGCGGAGCCCGACAAGCGCCCCGGCCGTACCGCCTTCCAGCGCGACCGGGCGAGGGTGCTGCACTCGGCGGCGCTGCGGAGGCTGGCGGGGAAGACGCAGGTGGTCACGCCGGGCACGCTCAGCCACTCCTGGGACGCGAGCCCGCGCACGCGGCTGACGCACTCGCTGGAGTGCGCGCAGGTGGGCCGGGAGCTCGGGGCGGCGCTCGGCTGTGATCCTGACCTCGTGGAGGCGGCGTGTCTGTCGCACGACATGGGGCACCCGCCGTTCGGGCACAACGGCGAGCAGGCGCTGAACGACGTGGCGAAGGACTGCGGGGGCTTCGAGGGGAACGCGCAGTCGCTGCGGCTGCTGACCCGGATCGAGCCGAAGCGGTTCGTGAAGGACGCGGACGGGGAGCCGGTGAGCGTCGGGCTCAACCTGACGAGGGCGGCGCTGGACGCGGCGACCAAGTACCCGTGGCCGAGGGGCGGTCACCCCACGGACCCCGGTTCGCCGAAGTTCGGGGTGTACGAGGACGACCTGCCGGTCTTCGAGTGGATCAGGCAGGGGGCGCCCGCCGACCGGAAGTGCTTCGAGGCACAGGTCATGGACTGGTCGGACGACGTGGCGTACTCGGTGCACGACTTCGAGGACGGGCTGCACGCGGGACACATCGACCCGAACCTGCTGCTCGCCGAGCCGGAGCGGGCCGACATCTTCGCGGTGGCCATCGGGAGGTACGTACCGGAGGACACGGACCCGGCGGAGCTGGCCGAGGCGCTCGACCGGCTGGTCGACCAGGAGTGGTGGCCGCACGGCTACGACGGGTCGGCGCGGGCGCAGGCGCGGCTGAAGGACGCCACCAGCCAGCTCATCGGCCGGTTCTGCCTGGCCGCCGAGGGCGCGACCCGGCAGGAGTACGGCGCCGGGCGGCTGACCCGGTACGGCGCGGAGCTCGTCGTGCCGCGCGCCACCCGCGACGAGTGCGCGGTCCTGAAGGCGGTCGCCGACCGGTACGTGATGCAGCGGGCCGAGCAGGAGGCGCTCAGGGCCGACCAGCGGATCGTCGTCGCCGAGCTCGCCGAGGCGCTCGTCGCCCGCGCTCCCGACGGGCTCGAACCGCAGTTCCGGGCCGCGTTCGACGCGGCGCGGGACGACCGGGCCCGCAAGCGGGTCATCGTCGACCAGATCGCCGGCCTCACCGACGCCTCCGCCCGCGCCCTCCACACCCGCCTCCGGCCCCACCGCTAGGCAGCGCCCGGGGCCGCCCGGCGGGTGCGGCCCTCTTCCGTCGTCCCCCTCCGTACGGGACCCTCGCAGGCACGGCCCGGAGCGGTACGACGGGACGAACGCCCGGGGGCGTAGGTTGGAACCGGTCGCAAAGAGGAGGAAACGACGTGGTCGACGCAGATCAGACCTTTGTCATCGTCGGCGGGGGCCTGGCAGGGGCCAAGGCGGCGGAGACCCTGCGCGCCGAGGGGTTCAACGGCCGGGTGATCCTCATCGGCGACGAACGCGACCACCCCTACGAGCGGCCGCCCCTGTCCAAGGGCTATCTGACCGGCGCCAAGGAACGCGACAGCGTCTTCGTCCACGAGCCCGCCTGGTACGCGGCGAACGACGTCGAACTGCACCTCGGCCAGTCCGTCACCGCCGTCGACCGCGACGCCCGCACCGTCCGCCTCGGCGACGGCACCGTCATCCGCTACGACAAGCTGCTCCTCGCCACCGGCGCCGAACCCCGCCGCCTGGACGTCCCCGGCACGGACCTCGCCGGCGTCCACCACCTGCGCCGCCTCGCCCACGCCGACCGGCTCCGCCAGGTCCTCGCCGGCCTCGGCCGGGACAACGGCCACCTGGTGATCGCGGGCGGCGGCTGGATCGGCCTCGAAGTCGCGGCCGCCGCCCGCGGCTACGGCGCCGAGGTCACCGTCGTCGAAGCCGACCCGACCCCGCTGCACCGGGTCCTCGGCCCCGAGCTCGGCCAGCTCTTCGCCGACCTCCACACCGACCACGGCGTCCGCTTCCACTTCGGCGCCCGGCTCACCGAGATCGTCGGCCAGGACGGCATGGTCCTCGCCGTCCGCACCGACGACGGCGAGGAGCACCCGGCGCACGCCGTGCTCGCCGCCATCGGCGCCGCCCCCCGCACCGCCCTCGCCGAGAACTCCGGGCTCGCCCTCGTCGACCGCGCCGACGGCGGCGGCATCGCCGTCGACGAGTCGCTGCGCACCTCCGACCCCGACATCTACGCGGCCGGCGACGTCGCCGCCGCCCACCACCCGCTCCTGCGCCACCGGCTCCGCGTCGAGCACTGGGCCAACGCCCTCAACGGCGGCCCCGCCGCCGCCCGCGCCATGCTCGGGCAGCACGTCTCCTACGACCGCGTGCCGTACTTCTTCTCCGACCAGTACGACCTGGGCATGGAGTACTCCGGCTGGGCACCCCCGGGGACGTACGACCAGGTCGTCGTCCGGGGCGACACCGGCAAGCGCGAGTTCATCGCCTTCTGGCTCAAGGAGGGCCGCGTCCTCGCCGGCATGAACGTGAATGTGTGGGACGTCACAGGCCCGATCCAGGACCTCATCCGATCCCGTACGGCCGTGGACCCGGACGCCCTCTGCGACCCCTCCGTGCCCCTCGAATCGCTTGGGTGAACCCGTAGACTTCCTGCGTGGCAGGCAGGATCAACGATGACGACGTGAAGGCGGTACGGGACGCGGTCCCGATCGACGCCGTCGTGTCCGAGTACCTCCAGCTGCGCAACGCGGGCGGCGGCAACCTCAAGGGCCTCTGCCCCTTCCACGACGAGAAGTCGCCGTCCTTCCAGGTCAGCCCCAGCAAGGGACTCTTCCACTGCTTCGGCTGCCAGGAAGGCGGCGACACCATCGCCTTCGTGATGAAGATCGACCACCTCTCCTTCTCGGAGACGGTCGAGCGCCTCGCCGCGAAGGCGGGCATCACCCTGCGGTACGAGGAAGGCGGCTACAACCCCGGCCACCAGCGCGGCGAACGCATCCGCCTGGTCGAGGCGCACAAGGTCGCCGCCCAGTTCTACGCCGACCAACTCGGCTCCGCCGAGGCCGAGATCGGCCGCAAGTTCCTCGCCGAGCGCGGCTTCGACCAGGCCGCGGCCGAACACTTCGGCGTCGGCTACAGCCCGGCCGGCTGGGACCACCTCACCCGCTTCCTGCGCGGCAAGGGCTTCTCCGACAAGGAACTGATCCTCTCCGGCCTCTCCCAGGACGGCCGCCGCGGCCCCATCGACCGCTTCCGCGGCCGCCTCATGTGGCCGATCAGGGACGTCGGCGGCGAGGTCGTCGGCTTCGGCGCGCGCAAGCTCCGCGACGACGACAACGGCCCCAAGTACCTCAACACGCCCGAGACGCCGATCTACAAGAAGTCCCAGGTGCTCTACGGCATCGACCTGGCCAAGAAGGACATCGCCAAGGTCAGCCGGGCCGTCGTCGTCGAGGGCTACACCGACGTCATGGCCTGCCACCTGGCCGGCGTCACCACCGCCATCGCCACCTGCGGCACCGCCTTCGGCGGCGACCACATCAAGATCCTCCGCCGGCTCCTGATGGACAACGGCTCGGCCCGCGTCATCTTCACCTTCGACGGCGACGCCGCCGGCCAGAAGGCCGCCCTGCGCGCCTTCGAGGACGACCAGAAGTTCGCGGCGGAGACGTACATCGCCATCGCCCCCGACGGCATGGACCCCTGCGACCTGCGGCTCGCCAAGGGCGACGAGGCCGTCGTCGACCTCGTCCAGCCCCGCACCCCGCTCTTCGAGTTCGCCCTCCGCCAGATCGTCGGCCGCTACGACCTGGAGACCCCGGCCGGCCGGGCCGCCGCGCTCGACGAGGCCGCGCCCGTCGTCGCCCGCATCAAGAACATCGGCGCCCAGCACGAGGTAGCCGTCCAGCTCGCCGGCATGCTCGGCATCCTCGACACCCAGTTCGTCGTCAAGCGGGTCGCCCAGCTCGCCCGCTGGGCCCGCGACCGCGGCGGCAAGGGCCCCGCGCAGCAGACCCCGCAGCGCGGCTACGACACCCCGGCCCCCGCCGCCGCCCCCGCCGGGCCCGCGCTCAACCTGCGCAGCCCCGCCCACCGCACCGAGCGCGAACTCCTCAAGCTCGCCCTCCAGCGCCCGGAACTCGTCTCCCCGGCCTTCGACGCGTACGGCATCGACGAGTTCACCGCCCCGCCCTACGCGGCCGTCCGCCAGTGCGTCCAGGACGCGGGCGGCGCCACCGGAGCCCCCTCCGACTACCTCGACACCGTCCGCGAGGCCGCGCCCAACGACACCGTCCGCGCCCTCGTCACCGAACTCGCCGTCGAGACGATCTTCGCCAAGAACGTCGACGAGGCCTACGCCGGCGACCAACTCGTCACCGTCCGGCTCCGCGCCGTCGACCGCCGCATCCGCGAGGTCCAGGGCACCCTCGCCCGGCTCGGCGCGAACGGCGACCCCGAGCAGCTCGCGGCCGTCCAGAACGAACTCTGGGTGCTCACCCAGTACGGGCAGTCCCTCCGGAACAACGGCGCCGCCGCGCTCTGACGGTCGGTCACGGTCCGAACTCAAAAAGTCACCGCACGCCCCTCGTGGCGTAGCTGTGTCGTACCCCACACTGGATGACGGTGCCGTTCCGCCCCTCCCTGGAGGTCGCCCGCCGTGCAGACCGAGATCCAGACCACCGAACCGGACGAGCAGGCCGACCTCCCCGAGATACCGGTCCAGCGGCGCCGGACCGACCTGGGCGGCAACGGGCCCTCCTCCGACCTCTTCCGCCAGTACCTCCGCGAGATCGGCCGCATCCCGCTGCTCACCGCCGAGGAGGAGGTCGAACTCGCCCGCCGCGTCGAGGCCGGACTGTTCGCCGAGGAGAAGCTCGCCAACACCCCCGACCTGGACTCCCGGCTCGCCGGCGACCTCGACCGGATCGTCGTCCTCGGCCGGATGGCCAAACGGAAGCTGATCGAGGCCAACCTCCGGCTCGTCGTCTCCGTCGCCAAGCGGTACGTGGGCCGCGGCCTCACCATGCTCGACCTCGTCCAGGAGGGGAACCTCGGTCTCATCAGGGCCGTCGAGAAGTTCGACTACGCGCGCGGCTACAAGTTCTCCACCTACGCCACCTGGTGGATCCGCCAGGCCATGTCCCGGGCCCTCGCCGACCAGGCCCGGACCATCCGCGTCCCCGTGCACGTCGTCGAACTCATCAACCGGGTCATCCGCGTCCAGCGCCGCATGCTCCAGGAACGCGGCTACGAACCCACCGCCGAAGAGGTCGCCGCCCAGCTGGACCTGGCCCCCGAGCGGGTCGGCGAAGTCCTCCGCCTCGCCCAGGAACCGGTCTCGCTGCACGCCCCCGTCGGCGAGGAGGACGACGTCGCCCTCGGTGACCTCATCGAGGACGGCGACGCCGCCTCACCCGTCGAGTCCGCCGCCTTCCTCCTGCTCCGCCGCCACCTCGAAGACGTCCTCTCCACCCTCGGCGAACGCGAACGCAAGGTCGTCCAGCTCCGCTACGGCCTCGACGACGGCCGCCCCCGCACCCTCGAGGAGATAGGCCGCATCTTCGGCGTCACCCGCGAACGCATCCGCCAGATCGAGTCCAAGACCCTCACCAAACTCCGCGACCACGCCTACGCCGACCAGCTGCGCGGCTACCTCGACTAGGGCCTGTCCGGCAGAACCGGCACGACCCGTGCCGCACGAGGTGCGGCACGGGTCGCTTCGCGGGCGGACGCCGGGGTCAGTCGACCTCGGCGACCGCCTGGGCGAACTGGGCCGCGTAGAGGCGGGAGTAGGCGCCGCCGGAGGACAACAGCTCCTCGTGGGTGCCCTGTTCGACGATCGAGCCGTTCTCCATCACCAGGATGACGTCCGCGTCGCGGATGGTGGAGAGACGGTGGGCGATGACGAACGAGGTGCGGCCGTGGGCGAGTCGGGCCATGGCCTTCTGGATGAGCACCTCGGTACGGGTGTCGACCGAGCTGGTGGCCTCGTCGAGGACGAGGATCACCGGATCGGACAGGAACGCCCGGGCGATGGTGATGAGCTGCTTCTCGCCCGCGCTGACCCCGGCGCCGTCGTCGTCGATGACGGTGTCGTAGCCGTCCGGCAGGGTACGGATGAACCGGTCGGCGTGCGCGGCGCGCGCGGCGGCCTCGATCTCCTCCCGGGTGACCTCGCGGGTGGCGCCGTACGCGATGTTCTCCGCGATGGTGCCGCCGAAGAGCCAGGTGTCCTGGAGGACCATGCCGATGCCGGCCCGGAGCTCCTCGCGGGGCATCCGGGCGATGTCGACGCCGTCGAGGGTGATCCGGCCGCCGGTCACCTCGTAGAACCGCATGAGCAGGTTGACGAGGGTCGTCTTGCCGGCGCCGGTCGGGCCGACGATGGCGACCGTCTGGCCCGGTTCGACGCTGAGGGACAGGTCCTCGATGAGCGGCTTGTCGGCCTCGTAGCGGAAGGAGACGTCCTCCAGGGCGACCTTGCCCTTGAGGTCGGCCGGCGCGAGGTCCGCGGGCGCCTGGCTCTTCGGGGCGTCCGGCTCCTGCTCCTCGGCGTCGAGCAGTTCGAAGATCCGCTCGGCGGAGGCGACGCCCGACTGGACCAGGTTCGCCATCGAGGCGACCTGGGTGAGGGGCATCGAGAACTGGCGCGAGTACTGGATGAAGGCCTGCACGTCACCGATGGAGAGCGTGCCGGTCGCCACCTTGAGCCCGCCGACGACGGCCACCAGGACGTAGTTGATGTTCGAGATGAAGAGCATCACCGGCTGCATGACGCCGCTGTTGAACTGCGCCTTGAACCCGGCCTCGTAGAGGGCCTCGTTCTGCTCGCGGAAGTCCTTCGCGGACTCCTCCTGCCGCCCGAAGACCTTCACCAGGGTGTGCCCGGTGTACATCTCCTCGATGTGGGCGTTGAGCGTGCCCGTGGACTTCCACTGCTGGACGAAGTGCGGCTGCGACCGCTTGCCGATCTTCGCCGCGACGAACACCGACACCGGGACCGTCACCAGCGCCACCAGGGCCAGCAGCGGCGAGATCCAGAACATCATGCCGAGCACGCCGACGATGGTGAGCAGCGAGTTGATCAGCTGGCCCATCGACTGCTGGAGCGTCTGCGAGATGTTGTCGATGTCGTTGGTCGCCCGGGACAGCACCTCGCCGCGCTTGGCCTTGTCGAAGTACGAGAGGGGGAGCCGCGCCAGCTTCGTCTGGACGTCCTCCCGCATCCGGTAGACCGTCCGGTTGATCACCTTGATCGACATGCGGGTGGAGACCAGCATGAGCAGGCCCGCCGCCACGTACACGCCGAGGACCAGGAGCAGCACCTCGCCGACGGCGGTGAAGTCGATGCCCTGGCCCGGGGTGAAGTCGACGCCGGAGAGCATGTCCGCCATGCCGGAGTCGCCCGAGGCACGCAGCCGGGCGATCGCCTCGGCCTTGGTGCCGCTCTCGATCTGGCGCCCGACGACGCCCGCGAAGACGAGGTCGGTCGCCTTGCCGAGGATCTTCGGGCCGACGACCGAGGCCGCCACCGAGAGCACACCGGCGATCAGCATCGCCCAGAGCGTGCCGCGTTCGGGCGCCAGCTGCTTGAGCAGCCGCTTGCCCGAGCCCTTGAAGTCCATCGACCGCTGGTCGGGGCCGCCACCGGCCATCATGCGTCCGCCAGGACCGGCCATCAGGCTGCCTCCGCCTCGGTCAGCTGGGAGAGCACGATCTCCCGGTACGTCTCGTTCTCCGCCATCAGCTCCTGGTGCCGTCCGGTGCCGACGACCCGGCCCTCGTCGAGGACGACGATCCGGTCGGCGTCCCGGATGGTGGAGACCCGCTGGGCGACGATCACCACCGTCGAGTCCGCCGTCTCCCGGGCCAGCGCCGCCCTGAGCAGGGCGTCGGTCTCGTAGTCGAGCGCCGAGAAGGAGTCGTCGAAGAGGTAGATCTCCGGCCGCTGCACCAGCGTCCGCGCGATGGCGAGCCGCTGCCGCTGTCCGCCGGACACATTGGTGCCGCCCTGCGCGATCGGCGCGTTCAGGCCGGCCTCCAGCTTCCGCACGAATTCGGCGGCCTGGGCGACCTCCAGGGCGTGCCAGAGTTCCTCGTCGGTGGCGTCGGGCTTGCCGTAGCGGAGGTTGGTGGCGACGGTCCCGGAGAAGAGGTACGGCTTCTGGGGGACGAGGCCGACGGTCCTGGCCATCAGCTGGGGGTCGAGCTTCCTGACGTCGACGCCGTCGACGAGGACGTCGCCGCCGGTGGCGTCGAAGAGGCGGGGCACGAGCCCGAGGAGGGTCGACTTGCCGCTGCCGGTGGAGCCGATGATCGCGGTGGTCTCACCGGGCCGGGCCACGAGCTCGACGTCCTTGAGGACCGGCTCCTCCGCGCCCGGATAACGGAAGTCCGCGCTCCGGACCTCCAGGTGCCCACGGCGGTCCAGGGTCCGCACCGGATCGGCCGGCGGCACGACGCTGGACTCGGTCGCCAGGACCTCCTCGATGCGCTCCGCGCACACCTCGGCCCGCGGCACCATCATGAACATGAAGGTGGCCATCATCACGGCCATCACGATCTGCATCAGATAGGCGAGGAAGGCGGTCAGCGCGCCGATCTCCATCCCGCCGCTGTCGATGCGGTGCGCGCCGAACCAGACCACGGCGACGCTGGACACGTTCACCACGGTCATCACGACCGGGAACATCAGCGCCATCAGCCGGCCGGTCGCCATCGAGACGTCCGTCAGCTGGGCGTTCGCCCCGCGGAACCGCTCCTCCTCGTACCCGTCCTTCACGAAGGCCCGGATCACCCGGTTGCCGGTGATCTGCTCGCGCAGCACCCGGTTCACCGTGTCGAGGCGCTCCTGCATGGTGCGGAAGAGCGGGCGCATCCGCCGGACGATCAGCGAGACCGAGACCGCGAGGACCGGCACCACCGCGAGCAGCACGCCCGAGAGCGGCACGTCCTGCCCGAGCGCCATCACGATGCCGCCGACGCACATGATGGGCGCCGAGACCATCAGGGTGAACGCCATCAGGACCAGCATCTGGACCTGCTGCACGTCATTGGTCGTCCGGGTGATCAGCGAGGGCGCGCCGAAGTGGCCGAGCTCCCGCGCCGAGAACGACTGGACCCGGTCGAAGACCGCGCCGCGGATGTCGCGGCCGAGCGCGGCCGCCGTACGGGCGCCGTGGAACACGGCCCCGATGTTGCAGACGACCTGCACCACGGACACGCCGATCATCAGCGCGCCGAACCGCAGGATGTAGCCGGTGTCCCCGTTGACGACACCGTTGTCGATGATGTCGGCGTTCAGGGTCGGCAGGTAGAGGCTCGCGCAGGTCTGCAGGAACTGGAGCAGGACGAGCAGCGCGATGGGTTTTCGGTAGGGCCGTAGATGGGTTCGGAGCAGTCTTATGAGCACGGCTCCACTATCGCCCGCGCCCCCGGGACGTTACGACTCGGTTTAGCCCGTGTCCGGGGGTGCGGGGCGAACCCTGGCCAAGACTTTACGAACCGCCCGCCGGAGCGGGGGCCCGGTCAGCCGCCGAAGGCACCCGGGTGGATCTGCTCCCGCGTCGCCGCGTACTGCTGCCGCACCGCCTGGCCCGCCGGGAGCTCGTCGCCCGGCTCCAGGATCTGCGCGGCCGCGCCCTGCCACGCCGGGGGAGCGGACGGGGAGAGCGTGCCGCGCGCCGCGCCGAGGGCCCAGGCGGCCTGCCGGGCCGCGCCGAGCGCCGCGTAGTCGGCCGGCTGGGGGACGACGACCTGGGCGCCGAACAGCGCGGGCGCCAGCGCCTGCACCGCCGGCAGCGCGGCAGCGGCGCCGAGCAGGAAGATCCGCCGCACCTCGACGCCACGGCCGCGCAGCACGTCCAGGGCGTCGCCGAGCGCGCAGAGCATCCCCTCGAACGCGGCCCGCGCCAGGTGCTCCGGCTTCATCGACTCGCGCCGCAGCCCGCTGAGCGTGCCCGCGGCGTGCGGCAGGCTCGGCGTCCGCTCGCCCTCCAGGTAGGGAAGCAGGACGAGCCCGTACGCCCCGGGGGACGACTTGAGGGCGAGCGCCGAGAGCTCGTCCAGGGAGTCGAGGCCCAGCATCTCGGCGGTGCCGCGCAGCGCCCGCACCGCGTTGGAGGTGTGGACGACGGGCAGGTGCATGCCGGTGGCGTCGGCGAAGGAGGTGATCATGCCGTCCGGGTCGGCGAGCGCCTCGTGGTGCACCGCCATCACGGAGCCGGACGCGCCGAGCGAGACCACCGCGTCGCCGTGCCCCAGGCCGAGGCCGAGGGCGGCGGCCATCGTCTCGCCCGTGCCGGCGGAGATCAGCAGGCCCTCGGGGGTGGTGCCGGCGGCCTCGGCCGGGCCGAGCACCTCGGGCAGCACGGCCTGGTGGCCGAGCGCGAGCTCCACCAGGTCGGGGCGGTAGGAGCCGGTGCGGGCCGACCAGTAGCCGGTGCCGGAGGCGGCGCCGCGGTCGGTGGTGCGGCGGGCGGGGCGGCCGAGGAGCTGCCAGACCAGCCAGTCGTGCGGCTGGAGGATCATCGCGACCCGGCGGGCGTGCTCGGGTTCGGTGCGCGCCAGCCAGCGGAGCTTGGCGACGGCCTGCCCGGGGCCGGGGACGCACCCGACGGCCTCGGCCCACGCCTGGCGTCCGCCCAGCGACTCCACGAGATCGGCGGCGGCGACCTGGGCCCGCTTGTCGTTGCGGACGAGCGCGGGCCGCACCAGGCCGCCCTGCGCGTCGAGCGGCACGAGCCCGTGCTGCTGCGCGGAGACGCCGATGGCCTCCACGCCTTCCAGGATCCCGCCCGTGGCCGCCTCGCCGAGCGAGAGCAGCCAGGACTGCGGGTCGACGTCCACGGCCTTGGGTTCACCGGGGTGCGCGGCATATCCCTGCCGCAGTACGGCACCCGTGTCCGTGTCACAGACGACGATGCGTGTGAACTCAGCAGAGCTGTCCAGGCCGGCGACTATCCCCATGACACATGATTCTGCCGCACGCGCGGGCGGTACGGGCCTCCCGGCGGCGATCAGGTGTTGCTGGTGCCCCAGTCGTCGTCCTCGACCCTGCCGTTCGCCCGGCCGCGCTCGCGCAACGCGTGCACCCGGTCGGTCACGGAGGACGGCAGCCGGTCGCCCACCTTGTCGCCCACCAGGTGCGCCGCCTTCCCCGCCACCTGGCGTCCGGTCTGCGCCGCGGACTCGGCCGCGTTGCGCACCGCCGGGTTCTGCGCGAAGTCCCGCGCCGACTTCTTCATCTGCTCGTACCGCTCGCGTCCGGCCCGCGTCCCCACCACGTAACCGAGGGCTAGACCCACGACGAACGTCAGCTTGTACCGCACGGCTGCGATCCTTCCCTGGAGGCCCTGGGGATACCGATTGGCGGAGCACCCCCCTGCTTGCGCTAATGTATGTCTCGCAGCGAGCGAGCGCCCTCCCGGTCAGCCGGACGGGGTCCGTTCGGTGCAACGCAGCAATCCCCTGTAGCTCAATTGGCAGAGCAGCCGGCTGTTAACCGGCAGGTTACTGGTTCGAGTCCAGTCGGGGGAGCGCGATCCCCTGTAGCTCAATTGGCAGAGCATTCGGCTGTTAACCGGAGGGTTACTGGTTCGAGTCCAGTCGGGGGAGCCACACGAAAAAGGACCCTTCGGGGTCCTTTTTCGCGTCTCCGGGAACCACCGGCGGCCCACCGCGGTCTTCATCGTCAGCAGAGCCGATCTTCCGGAGCAGGAGATCGTATGAGCGGCTATGCTGCGGCAGACGGCGCGCACACATGTACGCGCCTCACCGTTCGGGGCGGTAGCTCAGCCGGTTAGAGCAGCGGACTCATAATCCGTCGGCCGTGGGTTCGAGTCCCACCCGCCCCACCACAGCCCGTGGCTGCAGGAAGGTTTTCCCTGCGGCGACGGGCTCTTCGTTTTCCACGGTGCACCCCGCGTGAGGCACGTCACGGCAGCGACACGCCGATACTCACCCGGATGCGTGCGGGGCGGGTCGCGGGGTGACTCCTATGCGCCTTGGGCGTGGCCTATGCGCTCCGGGGGTGGGGGCCGTGACCGGTGGGGGAGGGGCGGGGTCCACTGGGGGTTCAGTCGAGCGACTGAAGGTGAAGCGACTGCACTGCGGGACGACGGAGGCGGTTCGATGACGACACCCCTGGCCGATTACGCGAAGTTCGCGGGCAAGCGGATAGCGATCGTGGAGCACATGCAGAACCACCCGTTCGTGCTGGGCCTGCGCCAGGCGCGGGAGCACGGGCTCGAGGTGTGGCTGCTGACCGGGGACCGGGACTGGTACACGCACGGGCACGACTGGGACTCGCATCCGCTGGGTGCGGCCGTGGACCGGGTGATCGACGTCGACACGACGGACCTGGAGGCGGTGCTCGCCGAGGTCACCGGGGACGACGGGCGGCCGCTGGTCGACGGGCTCACGTCGTTCTCCGACTATCACACGGTGCTCGCGGCGCGGGCGGCCCGCAGGCTGGGACTGCCGGGGCCGGACCCGGAGGCGGTGGAGACCGCGAACGTCAAGGACCGGCTGAGGGTGGCGCTCGGGGACGTGCCGTACAACATCCCGCACGTGCTGGTCGCGGAGCGGGGGGAGTTGGCCGGGGCGGCCCGGCGGCTCGGCTTCCCGATGATCGCGAAGCCGCCGGCCGAGGCCATCAGTTACGGCGTCCGGCGGGTCGACGACATGGAGCAGCTCGAAGTGGCCTTCGAGGAGCTGAGCGAGGTGCGGCGGAGCCTCCGGGGACAGCCCCGGAGCGGCGAGGTGCTCCTGGAGACGTACGTCGAGGGGGTCGAGGTCAGCGTGGAGACGATGACCGTGGACGGGCACACGCACGTCTTCGGCGTCACCTCCAAGGACCTGTTCGGGGACCCGGCCTACATCGAGTGCGGGCACACCTTCCCCGTACCGCTGCCCGACGAGGAGCGCGACGCGCTGTACTCCGTCGTCATCAGGACGCTGGAGGCGATCGGTTACGACCACGGGCCCTGCCACACCGAGGTGCGGCGCACCGAGACCGGGTGGCGGGTCATCGAGGCCAACCCGCGGACGCCGTCGAGCTGCATGACCATGCTGGTCACCGACGTCACCGGGCGCAGCCCGATCCTGGACGCCTGGCTGCTCACGATCGGGGAGACGCCGCCGATCGAGCCCGTCGTGCACCGGGGCGGGGCGGCCGTGCGGATGATCTACCCGCAGCGGCGCGGCACGCTCGTCCGGGTCGACGGCATCGAGGCCGCGTCCGCCGTGCCCGGCGTACAGGTGCTGCTGCACGTGGAGAAGGGCGACCACCTGCTCCAGCGGATGGACAACTCCTCCTGCGTCGGCTTCACCTACTGCGCGGGACCCGACCGCCTCGAAGCGCAGGCGCTCGCCGACAAGGCCGCCGGAT
Source organism: Streptomyces sp. NPDC037273 (assembly GCF_055603625.1). Taxonomy (NCBI): domain Bacteria; kingdom Bacillati; phylum Actinomycetota; class Actinomycetes; order Kitasatosporales; family Streptomycetaceae; genus Streptomyces; species Streptomyces sp. NPDC037273. The sequence goes on along the minus strand of NZ_JBVJVO010000007.1, from coordinate 50,869 downwards.
ACCTCGACTTCGTCGTCGAGGAGGACGGTCCTGACGCGGCGGACGGCCGGGACGCGGCCGGGCGCCCGTGAGCGGCGACGCGCCGGCGGGAGTGGAACGGCTGGCCGGGGCTGCCGCCCTCGACGAGGCCGGATGGGGCGAGCTGACCGGGCCCGAGGACTTCTTCCAGACCCCGCGCTGGCTCGCCGTACAGGAGCGGAACTCCGGCACCACCATGGACTTCCTGGTGCGCCGGAGGGCCGGGCGGCCGGTGGCGGCGCTGGTCACCGCGTGGGCCGACGCCACGGTGCCGTGGCTGCTCGCGCGCCCCGACGCGATGCTGGCGCGGGGCGTGGAGGAAGGGGACCCCGAGGCGGCGGAACGGCTCCGCGACACGGCCGGCGACGACCCCGCGTCGCTGCTGCCGTCCCTCGTCTGCGGCGGCCGGCACCTGGGCCGCACCCGGCCCCTGACGGGCGCCGACGGGCGGCCCGAGGACGTGGCGGCCCTGGTCGCAGAGGCCGAGGAACTCGCGCGGGCCCGGGGCGCGGCCACCGTCTGCTTCCCGCACGTCGACGAGCGGGACAGCGGCCTGGTGGAGCTGCTGCGGGAGCGCGGCTACCGCTCGCACCCGTCGGCGCACTACGCCTGGCTGCCCGTGCCGCCCGGCGGCTGGGAGCAGTTCCTCGCCGGGATGACCAAGCACCGGCGGCGCCGGGTCCGCCTGGAGCGCCGCGCCCTGGACGAGGCGGGGATCGACGTCAGGATCGAGCGGATCACCCCGGAACTCGCGCCCCGGCTCGGCGAGCTGGACTGCAACCTGCTGCGCAAGTACGGGAATCCGGCCACGCCCGAGCACTCGGCCGGGCTCATCGGCTGGATCGGCGAGGTCATGGGCGAGGACGCCATGGTGTCGGTGGCCCGCAAGGACGGCGTGCCCATCGGCTTCGGGATGGTCCTGCGCAACCGGGCCCGGGGCGGCGAGGAGTGGTTCGGCCACCGCGCCGGCTTCGACTACGAGGCCCAGGGCAAGCTGCCCCTCTACTACGACGTCCTGTACTACCGCGTCCTGGAGGCCGCGGCCGAGCAGGGCGTGAAGGTCCTGCACGCCGGGATCGGCAGCGTCGAGGCCAAACTCGCCCGGGGCTGCCTTGCGGCCCGCGAACACTCCTTCCTCCTCCGGCTCGAAAGGACGCCCCGATGACATCGCCAGGGCCCGTGCCCGTCCGCCGCCCCGGAGCCGGCTGGGACTCCGGCGTCGGAGGGATCGTCAACCCCTCGGACCGGCGCGGCGGAACGCTCCGGCTCGCCTCCTCGGCCGACGTCGACTCGCTCGACCCGGCCCGCACCTACTACGTGTGGGTCTGGCTGCTCCAGCGGATGCTCAACCGGACCCTCATGGCCTACCCGACCGACGCGGGACCCGCCGGGCTCGTCCCGGTCCCCGACCTCGCCGAAGGGCCCGGGGAGGTCGCCGACGGCGGCCGGACCTGGACGTACCGGCTGCGGCGCGGGCTGCGCTACGACGACGGCACCCCGATCACCGCCGCCGACGTCCGCCACGCCGTGCAGCGGGTCTTCGCGCAGGACGTCCTGCCGGGCGGCCCCACCTACCTCATCCCGCTCCTCGACGACCCGGACCGGCCCTACCCGGGGCCGTACCGCACGGACCGGCCGCTGCGGTCCGTGCAGGTCCCCGACGACCACACGATCGTCTTCCGGCTGACCCGGCCCTTCTCCGACTTCGACCACCTGATGGCCCAGCCGTGCACGGCGCCGGTGCCCCGGGCCGCCGACACCGGCGGCGACTACGGCGCCGACCCGCGCTCCAGCGGCCCCTACCGGGTCGCCGAGCACCGGCCGGGGGCGAGCCTGCGGCTCGAACGCAACCCGTACTGGGACCGGGCGACCGACCCGCTGCGGCCCGCGCTGCCGGACCGGGTGGAACTGGCCATCGGCCTGGACGTCGACGAGCTCGACGCCCGGCTGATCGACGGCGAGTTCGACATCAACCTGGAGGGCAGGGGCCTCCAGCACGCGGCCCAGGAACGGGTGACGGGCGACGCCGTGCTGCGCTCGTACACCGACAACCCCCGGACGAGCTTCCTGCACTTCGTCGCCCTCCAGCCGCACATCCCGCCCTTCGGGGACGTGCACGCCCGCCGGGCCGTGCACTACGCGGCCGACAAGATCCTGCTCCAGGAGGCCCGCGGCGGACCGGTCACCGGCGGCGACCTGACCACCGCGCTCTTCCCGCCCCGGCTGCCCGCGCACCAGGACCTCGACCCCTACCCGACCGGACCCGACCTGCGCGGCGACCTGGCGGCGGCGCGGGCCGAACTGGCCGCCGCGGGGCTCCCCGACGGCTTCGAGGCGGTGATCGGCACCCAGCGCGGCAAGTTCCGTCTGGTCGCCGACGCGCTCGCCGAGTCGGTGGCCCGGGTCGGCATCCGGCTCACCGTCAAGGAACTCGACGTCGCCACGTACTTCAGCCTCGGCGCCGGACACCCCGGAACCGTGCGCCGGCACGGGCTCGGACTGATCGTCACCGACTGGGGCGCCGACTTCCCCACCGAGTACGGCTTCCTCGCCCCGCTCGTCGACGGCCGCCAGATCCGGCGCAACGGCGGCAACTGGAACCTCCCCGAACTCGACGACCCCGTCGTCAACGGCCTGATCGACGAGACCCTCCACAGCACCGACCCGGAGGAGCGCGCCACCCGCTGGCGGGCCGTCGAACGCCGGGTCATGGAGCACGCCGTCCTGCTGCCCCTCGTCCACGACAAGACCCTGCACTTCCGCAACCCCTGGGTCACCAACGTCTACGTCCACCCCGCCTTCGGCCTGTACGACATCCAGGCCATGGGCCTAGGGCCTGTCTGACCATGCCCGTCGGGTCCGGCCCGCCCGGCACGCACGCTCGCCGCACGGCCGAAACGCCCAAGTAGCTCCTTCCCCAAGCTCTCGGCTCCGCTCGAGCAGGGGAGACCCCAAACGAGGGCGCCTCGGCCGCACGCCGATCGCACGCACCGAACGACCCGGCCTGATCCGACGCGCATGGTCAGACAGGCCCTACCCACGACGCCCCCTCCGCACCCACCCGTAAGGAAGCCGAATGACCGACGCCCCCCGCGACCTGGAGTTCGTGCCGCTCGGCGCGGACGACGACGAGACGGTCGGGCAGTGGCTCGACCTGGTGGCCGTGGCGACCGCCGCGGGTCCGAGGTCCGCGCCGCCGTGCAATGTGGACCTGGTCGGCTCGCTGAGGTTCGCGCCGCCCGCCACCGTCCTCGACGACTGGGTGGTACGCAGCGAGGGCCGCGTGGTGGGCGCCCTGCGCCTCGCGCTGCCCGAGGGCGCGCCGTCCGCGCGGGTGGACCAGCTGCTCGTCCACCCCGCGCTGCGGCGCCGCGGCATCGGCCGGGCGCTGCACGACCACGCGCTCTCGCTGGCCCGCAAGCACGGGCGGAGCTCGCTCGCCGCGACGGTCGTCGAGAGCCTGCCGGACGGCCCGCCGCAGGACCCGGCGGCCGCCGCGTTCGCCGCCGCGACGGGCGCGCGCCCGGCCGGGGTGCCGGCGGGCGTGCACCAGTGGCTCGACCTGCGCCGGCACGACCCGCTGGCCGACGGGGTGCCCGCCACGCCCGAGGGGTACTCCCTGGTCACCTGGGGCACCATCACGCCCGACGAGCACGCCGTGCCGGTCTCGCGGCTCGAACTGTCCCTGGGCGACGCGAACCCCGACCCGGCCGAGGCGGACGTCCGCACCAGCTACGCCCGGCAGTTCGAGACCATGCGGGTCGGCCGGGGCCGGCGGGCCCACCACACCGGCGTGGTGCACACGGCGAGCGGCACCCTCGCCGGCTACACCAGCGTGTCCAAGACCTCGGGCAACCCCGAGTACGCCCTCCAGGGCATGACGGTCGTGCACCGCGACCACCGCGGCCACCGCCTCGGCCTGCTCCTCAAGCTCGCCAACCTGGCCCAGGTGCTGCGGAACGAGCCCGGGGTGCGGCTGATCGAGACGGCCAACGCCGAGGACAACCACCCGGTGATCGCCCTCAACGCGGCGATGGGCTTCGAGCCCTACGACCGCTGGGTGTTCTGGACCCGCGACGTCGCCCCGGAGTGACCGGGAGCCGCCGGGGCCGCGGGCCCCGGCGGACCGGGCCGGGCCCCCGCCGTCCCGCCGGCCGGGGCCCGGCCCTTCGTCGTGCCCACGAGGACGCCGACGACGACCGTCACGCTGGCCACCGCCGACCAGACGGAGAGCCGCTCGCCGAGGAAGATCCACGCCACCGCGACGGCCACCACCGGCACCAGCATGGAGAACGGGGCGACCGTCCCCGCCTCGTACCGCTTCAGCAGGGTCGTCCAGATCCCGGAGCCGACCACCGTGCCCGCGAGCGAGGTGTAGAGCAGCGCCACCAGGCCGGCCGCCCCGGCGGGGCCGAAGGACTCGCCGAGCGCCCGCCAGCCGGTGGCCGGGCCTTCGAGGAGCGCGGAGAGGGCGAGCAGCGGCAGCGGCGGCACGACGGACATCCACAGCGCGAAGCGCAGCGGATGGTCGGGGCGGGCCTGGCGGCTCGCGACGTTGCCCATCGCCCAGCCGAGCGCGGCGAGCAGAGTGAGCAGCAGCGGCAACAGGGCGGCGCCCCGGGCCCGTTCGACCGCTATCGCCGTCATGCCGAGCACCGCGAGCACGATGCCGACCACCTGGCGGCGGCTGATCCGCTCGCCGAACAGCAGGCCGAGCAGCATGGTGAACGGGGCCGAGGCCTGCACCACCACCGAGGCCTGCCCGGACGGCATGCCGAGGTCGATGGCGAGGAAGAGCAGCGCGAACTGCACGACGCCGAAGCCGAGCCCGTAGATCACCAGCCAGCGTGCCGCGACCTTGGGGCGCGGCACGAACAGGACCACGGGCACCGCGAGGACGAGGAAGCGCATCGCGGAGAGGAACACCGGCGGGAAGTGGTCGAGCCCGATCCGTACGGCCAGGAAGTTCAGCCCCCACAGCACGGCGACGAGCACCGCGAGCAGCCGGTCCCTGACGCTCACCGGGCGGGGCTTCCGGCGGGCTCGCCCGCACCGTCACCGGACGGCCCCGGGCCCGCCGTGAGCAGGCCGGACTCGATGATCCGGCGGCCCGCCCCGCGCAGGAACACCCCGTCGCCGATGAGCTTCTGCTCGGCGGCGGCCTGCCGCAGCACCACCGCCCACGCCTCGCCCGCCCGGTCCTGGACCAGCCAGCAGAAGGTCATCACCCCCGGGCTCGAACCGGCCTTGAAGTAGACCCGCGACCAGCGGTCCCGGTCCACCGGCACCCCGGGATAGGCGGTGAGGATCTCCTCCACGACCCCGGTGGCATCCCGCTCGCTGTCCTGCCGGAGCCCCTCGAGCACCCGCAGCACGTCATAGGCGTCCATGTACCAGTCCAGGCCCAGCTGGTGCACCGTCTCGCCCAGGTCGCCGATGCCGACCGTGACCGGTCCGGCGATCTCGCGCAGCAGCTCGCGCCGGCCCCGCTCGTCCCGCCGCGCCCACTCGGCGCGCCGCCCGGGATCGCCCCAGCCGAGCTCGAAGACCTCGTGGCTGGTGAGGAACGGGCGCAGCAGGTTCGGGTCGTGGTGCCCGGCCGGGCCGAGCGCGGCCTCCACGGCGGGCCGGCCGAGGAGGTCCATGAGCAGGTCGGCGGCCGTGTTGTCGCTGAGCGCGATCATCTTGTGAGCCGTCTCGCGCACCGACACCCTTGCCCCGTCCGGGAGTTCCTGCATGTCGCCGGTGGGCAGACTGCGCAGGGCGGGCGTCACGGTGACCTCGTCGTCCCAGCGGACCCGGCCCTCGTCGACCGCGACGAACAGCGCGCGGAGCACGTACAGCTTGTACACCGAACCGGTGGGCATCGGGGTGCTCGCGGCCGACTCGTGGAGCACGACCGGGCCGCCGGGGGTGATCCGGGCGGCGAGCACGGAGTGGTCCACGCCGGGGGTGCGCAGCAGGTCCTCGACCTCGTCCCAGCTGTTCACCTCGGGTATCAGCGTCTCGGGCTGGAAGGTGAGGAGGCGCACCAGGCCGCTGGAGTCGAGGGTCAGCGACAGCAGCTGCCGTACTCCGTCGCCGCCGCTCAGCGTGACCCAGCCCTTGTGGGCGACCGGCTCGTACGCCTCGATCGTGAACGGCCCCTTCTCCCGCCACTCCTTGAGCCGCTGGGTGAAGCCCCCGCCGAGTCCGAACGGGAAGGAGGGCACGAAGCGCCCGACGATGGCCTCCTCGCCGGCGAGACCGGGCGCCGTGAGCAGGTCGACCGCCCAGCGGGCCGCCTCGCCCATGGCGGAGGGGTCGGCGGCGAGCGCCGCCTCGGCGGCGGACGGGGCGGTACCGGCAGCGTCGTTCATCATCGCTCCTCAGGCCTCGGTGACCGTGATGGCCGCGCACGGGCACAGCTCGGCGGACAGCCGGGCGCCCTCGTGCAGCTCGGGTGGGGGAGTGGCGTTCAGCAGGATCACGGTCCCGGTGGCGGGGTCCTGGTCGAAGAGCGCGGGCGCGGTGGCGGCGCAGCGGCCCATGGCGCAGCAGGCCTCCGGGTCGACCGTGACGGTGAGCCGGTCCACGGCGCTCACCAGGTGACGGGGAGGGCGCCGAGGCCGTAACTCGACACCTCGTGGCGGAAGTCCAGTTCGTCGAACGGGACGGCGAGCCGCGCGCCGGGCATCCAGCGCAGCACCGCGGCGAGGATCTCCTCCAGTTCGACGCGGGCGAGCCACTGGCCCAGGCACTGGTGCATGCCGTGGCCGAAGGCGAGGTGCCGGCGGGCGTCGCGGTGCGGGTCGATGCGGTCCGGGTCGGGGAACACCGCCTCGTCCCGGTTGCCCGCCGACAGCGAAAGCACCACGCCCTCGCCGGCTTTGATGGTGACGTCGTCGAGCTCGACGTCCTCGATCGCGGCCCGCGCCAGACCGTTCTGCACGATCGAGTGGAAGCGCAGCAGCTCGTCCACCGCCTGGGGCAGCAGCTCGGAGTCCTTCGCGAGCGCCTCGGCCAGGTGCGGGTCGGTCAGCAGGCTCAGCAGGCTGAGGCTGGCCTGGCTGGTGGTCGTGCCGTGGCCGGCCACCAGGAGCAGCCGGCACATCGGGACCAGTTCCTCGACGGTCAGGTTGCCCGGGCGGACCTGGTCGAGCACCAGCCGGCTGATCAGGTCGGCGCCGGGGTCGGCAAGCCGCTCCTCGACCAACTCGCGCAGATAGCCGTCGAGTTCGTCACGGGCGGTGCCGACCTGGTCGGGGGTGTAGCCGCGGTCGATGAGGATCGCGCTGCGGCTCTCGATGAACTCGCGGCGGTCGTCGCCCGCCCCGAAGAGGAGGGTGATGACCCGGGAGGGCACCGGAATGGTCAGCCCCTGCACCAGGTCGACCGGCCGCTCCCCGGCCACCAGCTTCGCCAGCGTCTCGTCCAGGAGTTCGCGCACCGCGGGCCGCAGCGCCTCGGCCCTGCGGGTCAGGAAGTCGCGGGTGAGCATGGAGCGCAGCCGGGAGTGCTCCGGGTCGTCCATGCGGATGAAGGAGGCCGACTTCGGGTTCGCCCGCACCAGCGGCGAGGTGCGGGTCAGCATCGGGAAGCCGGGCGCGCTGGTGACCGCGGTGAGGCGGCGGTCGCCGAGCAGGGACCGTACGGCGGCGTGTGAGGTCACCAGCCACACCTCGCTGCCGTCCCACAGGCTGACCCGGCTCGCGGCCCTCCCGGCCCGCAACTCGGCGAGCCCCGGCGGGGGATCCACCGGGGAGACGCGGGGCATCGGGTACGCCGACGCCTCCTGTCGCTGTCGAGGAGCTGCCTCGCTCATCATCCACCGCCCAATCGGTGCACACGGACCGGCATGTCGTCGTACGGCCAATCTGCCGGAGCGCGGAACGCCGTGCCCGGGCACCTTCCGCCGGTCGCATAACCCGGCCGGAACAGGCATAACCAGAACGGTCATGAGGGGTCCGCCGGCTTCGTATTCTCCGGAAATCCGTACGCCGGAAATTCCGTCGCTCAGGACGGCGGCGACCACATGGGGAGAGACGATGGCCGCACTGCAGGGGAAGGTCGCGCTCGTCACCGGGGCGAGCTCGGGCATCGGCGAGGCCACGGCCAGGATGCTGGCGGCCGAGGGCGCCGCCGTCGCCGTCGCCGCCCGCCGGGTGGACCGGCTGCGCGCGCTCGCCGACGAACTGACCGCCGCCGGGGCGAAGGTCCACGTCGTCGAGCTGGACGTGACCGACGCGGCCGCCGCCGAGGAGGCTGTGCGCTCCACCGCCGAGGCGCTCGGCGGCCTCGACATCCTGGTCAACAACGCGGGCCTGATGCTGCTCGGGCCCATCGAGGACGCCGACCTCACCGACTGGACCCGCATGATCGACACCAATGTCCTCGGCGTCCTGCACATGACCCGGGCCGCCCTGCCGCAGCTGCTGCGCAGCAAGGGGATCATCGTGCAGATGTCCTCCATCGCGGGCCGCACGGTCGTCCGCAACGCCGGTGTCTACCAGGCCACCAAGTTCGCCGTGGGCGCCTTCAGCGAGACGCTGCGCCAGGAGGTCACCGAGCGCGGAGTGCGCGTGGTGCTCATCGAACCCGGCACCACCGACACCGAGTTGCGCACCCACATCACCCACGCCCCGACCAAGGCGGCCTTCGAGGACCGGATCGGGAAGATCCGCAGGCTGCACGCCGCCGACGTCGCCGAGGCCGTCCGCTACGCCGTGACCGCACCGCCGCACGCCACCGTCCAGGAGATCCTGGTCCGCCCGACCGACCAGGCCTGACCCGGCGCGCCCGGCTATCGCGCCGGTCTCCGCGCGCTCTCGGCCCACCGCGGCGAGGAGCGGCAGAAGAGGACCGCCTGCCATGATCGATTCCGCAATTCCAGAAAAGCGACGGGCAATTCGACGTCGATTCTTCGATGGAAAAGGGAAGCGAAATTGTCTCTCTTGGTGGAGTGGGAGCCGGTCGCCGACAGGGTGGAATCGCTGTCCGCCATCAGTCGGCACGATCTGTCCTTGCTGGCCGCGGTGGGACAGTACGGGGACATCGCCGAGGTGGCCCGGCGCGCGGGCGCCCGGCACAGCACGGTGGACCGCCGGCTCGACCGGCTCGACCGGGCCGTCGGCGCCCCGCTGACCCTCCGCGGCCTGCACACCGCCCGGCTGACGTCGGCGGGCTCCCGCCTGCTCGTCGCCGGGCGCCGCTTCTTCCGCCGGATCGACCTCGCCGCGCGCACCCAGCTGCTCGGCCACCGCTCCGAGGCCGTCGACGCCCCCGAGGTCCTCTCGCTGGCCGCCACGGCACCGCTCCTGGAGGACGTGGTGGAGGACGCGGCTGCCACCCTCGGCCTGCTGCTCGCGGTCCGCCACGCGGAGCCGAGCCAGGTGACCGCGCACCTCACCGACTACCTCGTCGACGCGGCCTACACCTGGACCACCGACGCGCCCTGCCACGCGCCGGAGCGGCCGGCCAGGACCCACGAGGTCCTCGACGACCCGCTGTGGGCCGTCCTGCCGAGGGACCACCCGCTGGCCGGCCGGCCCCAGATCTCCCTCGCCGACCTGCGGGACGAGACCTGGGTGTCGGAGTCGGGGCCCGCCTCCGAGATCCTGGTGGCCCGGGTGTTCCAGACGGCCGGTCTGCCGGCGCCCGCGCGGCTCCAGGTCGCCGACGCCTCGGTGGTCCGCGGCATCCTCAGCCGCGGGGACGCGATCGGCCTCGGCTCGCCCGCCCATCCGGCCGCGCACGCGCCCTCCCTGGTGCGCCGCTCGCTGGTGGAGCGACCGCGCCGCACGGTGAGTCTGCTCGCCGACCCCACGGTCGTCCCGCCCGCGCTCGCCGCCCGGCTCGCCGCCCTGATCGCCCGCGGCCATCTGCGCCGCTTCGCCGCCCACCATCGCGACTTGCTCGACGAGCCCTGGTGGAGCCGGTGGCACGCCGAGCAGACCAGGCGGCACAGCGACCCGGCCGTGAACGGCGAGCGGGAGGGCGCCGCTGCGGCGCCGGCCGAGGGGCGGAAGCTGGACGTGGAGGACCTCCACCTCCTGAAGGCCGTGGCGCGGCACGGCAGCATCAACCGGGCGGCGGCGGTGCTCTCCATCAGCCAGTCGGCGCTGACCCGGCGCATCCACCGCCTCGAACAGGCCCTGGGCGCCCGGCTGCTGCTGCGCAGCCCGCGGGGCACCAGCCTGACCGGGCCGACCCGCCGGTTCCTGAGCCTGCTGGACGGGTACGAGGCCGACTTCCGGGAGGCGGCCGTCGCGTGCCGGGCCCATCCGGCCGGCTCCGGCCCGCCGTATCGCGGGGCCGGGGCCGGCCGGGCGGTGACTCAGCTCGCGCCGAGCGCCACGTAGTCGTACATCCCGAAGGAGCCGGTGACGTAGACGTTCCGGGTGTCCGGGTGGCGGTAGAGCAGGGAGCGCGGGTAGAGGTAGGGGACGATCACCGCGTGCTCCATCGTCAGCCGGTCGATGCGGTGCCAGATCTCGGCGCGCCGCACCGGGTCGGCGGACCGCGCGCCCTCGTCGAGGAGGGCGTTGATCTCGGGGTCGTCGAGCTCGCCCATGTTCTGGTTGCCGCGCTCCTTGATGGACCGGCCGTCGACGATCTCCTTGAAGAAGCCGTAGCCGTCGGGGAAGTCGGCGCCCCAGCCGAACATGATGATCCCGATGCCGTGCTCGCGGAGGTACGCGGGGCAGCCGCCGTAGAGGTCGAAGTAGTCGCCGGACGGGAAGTCCACCACCTCGGCCTCGATGCCGACCCGGGCGAGTCCGGCCGCCAGGGCCTCGGCGGCCCGGTACTCCTTGAGCCGGTCCTTGCGGGCGGCGATCCGGGTGCGGAAGCCGTCCGGCAGGCCGGCCGCCTTCAGTTCGGCGCGGGCGGCGTCCAGGTCGCCGGTGGCGTCCGGGCCGACCGGGTAGCGGTCGAAGGGCCGGTAGCCGTCGAGGGTCGGCGGCAGCAGGGTGGTGGCGACGTCGCCGCCGACCGGCCCGCCGTACGCCAGCTGCATCGCGGCCTTGTCGGTGGCGTACTGCACGGCCCGCCGGCAGTGGACGTCGTCGAACGGGGCGACGTTGCTCGACAGGCAGTAGATCCAGGTGAAGCCGGTGAGCGGGTTGTCGGCGTGGGCGCGCAGCGCCGGGTCGGCGAGGATCCGCTCCTGCGTCGAGGGCTGCACCCCGAACCCGGCCAGGTCGACGTGCGCCTCGCCGGCGAGCAGCATCCGGTCCACCTCGTGCGGGTCCTTGCCCAGGTGGACCTCGATGCGCCCGGCCCGCCGGACGCGGACCGGGTCGGTGGCCTGGTCCCAGTGCGGGTTGGGCTCCAGGACGGCGAGCTGTCCGCGGGTGTAGGAGGCGACCCGGTACGGGCCGGTGGCCACCGGGCCGAGCCGGTAGTCGGCGCCGGTGTCCCGGTCCCGGGGCACCGGGGTGGTGCTGGGCATCGTCGCGAGCAGGTCGAGGCCGGCGAAGGGTTCGAGCAGCCGGAAGACGAGGGTGCGCTCGTCGGGGGTCTCCAGGGTGACCGGGCCGTCGGTGCCGGGCTCCCGCCACGGGCCGCCGTAGTCGGTGCCGAGCAGGTGGCGGAAGTAGGTCGGCCCGGCGCCGAGCACGTCGGTGCCGTAATTGCTGCGCGCGATGGCGTACTTGACGTCCGCGGAGGTGACGGGCGTGCCGTCCTCGTACTTCAGCCCCTCGCGCAGCCGGTACGTCCACACCCGGCCGCCCTCGGAGGGCTCGCCGAGCGACTCGGCGAGGTCAGGCACCAGGCGCTGGCCGTCCTTGCCGGGGGCGGTGTCGAAGGTGACCAGGGTCCGGCCGACGAGCCGGAGGAAGTTCCAGGTGTAGGCGTAGTACGTGTTGCCGGGGTCCAGCGAGTCGAAGTCGTCCGTGCGGGCGAGCCGGAGCGTGCCGCCCGGGACGTCGGTGGGGCCGACGACACCCCGTACGGCGGCGTCGAACCCCCGGCCTTCCCCGTCACCCTGGTCCGCGGTCCTCGACCGAGTGGTCTCCATGATCCTCCAGTCTTCGTCGCGATGCCGTCCGTCCCATCCTGGGGCGGGGGCGGGCGGGGGAGGAGGTGCGGCGGACCGTACGCATAGCCCGGGGGCGGGTCGGCATATCCCGGCGGGCCCGGGGCGGGGCCGTGGCCGCCGCCCCGCGCCGGGCGGATCAGGTGGTGTACTCCGAGTTGAGGCGCACGTAGCCCTCGGTGAGGTCGCAGCCGTAGACGGTGAAGGACCCGTCGGCGATGCCCAGGTCGATGCCGATGACGACCTCGTCGCCCTTCAGGTGCTCGGCGACGGCGTCGCGCAGCGCGTCCTCGTCCTCGGCGCCCCCGGCGCGCGGCGGGTAGACCTCGACGGCGCCGAAGCGGACGGTGACCCGCTCCTGGTCGATGTCGGTGTCCTCGGAGCACTTGCCGATGGCCATGGTGACCCGGCCCCAGTTGGGGTCGCTGCCGTGCACCGCGGTCTTCACCAGCGGGGAGTTGACCACGGCCTTGCCCACCCGCTTGGCCTGGGCGGCGTCGCGGGCGCCGGTGACCTGGACCTCGATGAGCTTGCTCGCGCCCTCGCCGTCGCTCGCGATGTCCTTCACCAGGGCCAGCGCGACGGTGTACAGCGCCTCCTCGAAGGCGGCCGGGTCCACCTCGCCGGCCAGCCCGTTGGCGAAGAGGGCCGCCGTGTCGCTGGTGGAGGTGTCGGTGTCGATGCTGACCGCGTTGAAGGTCCGGTCCATCACCCTGCGGAAGATCCGGTCCTGCTCCTCGGCGTCGAGCCGGGCGTCCGTGGCGAAGAACGTGAGGAGCGTCGCCATGTCGGGCTCCATCATGCCGACGCCCTTGGCGATGCCCACCAGGGTGGCCTCGCCGATCCGCGCCGAGACCTGCTTGGGCCGGGTGTCGGTGGTCATGATCGCGCGGGCCGCCCGGTCGAAACCGCCCTCGGGGAACGGCGTCGCGAGCGTCTTGAGGTGCTGCCGGATCTTCTCCATCGGGTACTGGCGGCCGATCACCCCGGTGGAGGCGATGAGGAGTTCGCCCTCCGGTACGCCGAGGGTGCGCGCGACGGACTCGCGGACCTCGCGCGCGTTGGCCTCGCCGTCGCGTCCGGTGGCGACGTTGGCGTTGCGCGCGAGGACCACGACCCCCTGGGCCCGGCCGTCGGCCACGGCCTCGCGGCTCAGCAGGACGCTCGGTCCGGCGAACCGGGAGCGGGTGAAGACCGCGCTCACCGTGGCGGGGGCGGTGGAGGCGAGCACGGTGAAGTCGTCGCGGCCGTCGTCGGCCAGTCCCACCGGTGCCGTGTGGACGACGAATCCCCGCGGTGCGTGCGGTGTGGGCTCGGACATGAAGGCGTCTCCTGTCACGCGGATGGCGGGGCGACGGCGGGTCCGGCACCCCACTGCATCAATTCCAGGTTCTCAGCATATCTATGCATCGAGGGTGTGTGTGAGGGCGCGCCCCGCCACCGAAGAGGCGGCGGGGCGCGCCCGGAGGAGCGGAAGGGTCACCGGCGAGGCGTGAAGGCGACGACGTCGCCCGCCCGCTCACCACCGGAGAGCTGACCGTTGCGCTCGGTACGGATGTAGACGCGGTGCAGCCAGCGGTCCTCGCCGTCCCACCGCGGGGAGAACGGCGTACGCGCGTGCGTGGTCCGGAAGTTGTCGATGATCAGCACGTCGCCCGGGGTCAGCTTCACCCCGGTCGTCACATCGTCCAGGGCCTGCGAGAGCGCCGCAACGGCCTCCTTGTCCCGCGGGTCCTCCGGCGCGAGCAGCTCACGGTCGTACCCCAGGAAGGGGTCCCGCTCGTCTCCGTAGAGCGGCTTCACGTCCGCGATGGCGCCCGGGTCCTCCTCGCCGCCGCGGAAGGCCACGTCGACACAGCAGGGCATCGCCCGGTCGAAGAGCCGCGCCCGGGTCTCCGCGTCGAGCAGCGGCAGCGCCTTGCGGACCGAGCCGACCAGCGTCTCCGCCCGCCGCTCGTGGTCCGCCCGGGAGCAGGCCAGCATCACGTAGTTCGGCTGGAGGACGTGGTACGCCATCTCGGTGTGGAACTCCAGCGTGGTCTCGGAGGTCTCCGAGGACAGGTAGTGCGCGCCCGGCGACGGGTACACGTCGTGGTAGACCGTGCCGGAGCGCAGCTCCTTGTACCCGGTGTGCAGACCGAGCCGGCGCCCGGCCAGCGCCAGCATCGCCTCCATGACGAACAGCGGCCGGTCGAGCGGCGCCGGTGTCGTGGTCGGGGTGTCGGGCAGTTCGGAGGGGTCGACGGGCAGCCCGCGCAGCAGCAGGTAGCCGTCGTGGTTGCCCTCGGCGTTGAACGAGTCGAGGGCGGAGGCCAGCTCCCCGGGCAGCTCCGCGGCCAGTTCCTTCGCCTGGTCGAGGAAGTCGTACAGATCCGCGCGGGGCACCCGGGGCAGCCGCCCGGCGAGGCCGAGCAGCGCGTCGCGGTGGGGCGTGCAGTCGATGATCGGAGAAGCCATGACGCCGTGTCTCCTTACCTACTTCTGGATCCGATGGGCGCGGGCGTACTGGTAGAGCAGCTCCGCGCCGATTTCCGTGGCGAGCACGGAGGTGATCCCGCCGTGGTCGTAGAGCGGGGACACCTCCATCACGTCGAAGCCGACCGGCTTGAGGTCCCCCACGCACCGCAGCAGCCCGAGCACCTCGCGGGAGCTCAGACCGCCCGGCGCGGGCGTGCCCGTACCGGGGGCGAAGGCGGGGTCGACCACGTCGACGTCGACGGACACGTAGACGGGCCGGCCCTTGATCCGCTCGCGGACCAGATCGGCGGTCCCGCGCACTCCCAGCTCGGCGAACTCGTCCGCGGTGACCACGCGCACTCCGTTGTCACGGGCGTAGTCGAGCGAGTCCGGCTTCGGGTTGTGGCCGCGGATGCCGATCTGGACCATGGCGTGGGGATCGATGAGCTTCTCGTCGATCCCGTGCCGGAACGGGGTGCCGTGGTGGTAGAGCCCGCCGTAGAAGGCGGGGTTGGTGTCGGAGTGCGCGTCCAGGTGGAGCACGGCCAGCGGGCCGTGCTGCTCGGCGACCGCGCGCAGGGCGGCCACGGTCAGCGAATGGTCGCCGCCCAGCATCAGGAAGGCCGCGTTGGCCTTCAGCAGATGGGCCAGGTGCTTCTGCGCCGTGTCGATCGCGATGTTCATGTCGAAGGGGGTGAGGTCCATGTCCCCGCCGTCGACGCAGTTGATCAGGTCGAAGGTGCCGGGGCCGCGGTCGATGCCGACCCCGTGGATGAGCCCCGACTCGTTGCGGATCGCCCGCGGGCCGAACCGGGCTCCGGGGCGGTAGCTCGTACCCCCGTCGTACGGGGCGCCGATCACCACGACGTCGTGGCCGCGGGGGTCCCGGTCGTGCGGCAGCCGCATGAACGTGGGGATCTGGGCGTAGCGGGGTGAGACGTGCGAGTCGATGCGCTCCACGGCTTCACACCTCCTGGAAGTCGACGACGGACGGGACCGGGGCCCGGCGGACGGGCAGGCTCAGTCCGCCCCTCGCGCTCATGCCACCCCTCGCGCGAGCCGGTCGACCACGGACCGCACCGCGTCGGCGGTGCTCACCTCGGAGGGATGGCGGCCCGCCACCACGGTCAGGTCGAAGAGCTCGCGCACGACCTGCCGCTTCGCCTCGCCGACCGACTCCTCCGCGACCCCGTGCCCGGTGAGCAGCAGGGAGAAGGAGGACGTGGTGCCCGAGCCCTCGTGGACGCCGAGCTTGGGCCGGTGGACGGTCTCCGCGGGCAGCGCGTCGGCCATCGCCTGGCGCAGCACCCACTTGTCCCGGCCGTACCGGCGCTTCAGCCCGGCCTCCAGGGAGACGAGCAGGTCGAGGACGTTCCGGTCCCAGTACGGGTGGGTCGTCCAGTGGCCGCCGAGCAGCGAGAGGACCGGGGACATCTCGTTGAGGCCGTCGAAGGTGGCCATGTCGTACGCCACCGCCGTGTCCAGGTCCGGCAGCCGGTCCTCGCGGTGCATGCCCGCGAGCGGGATGTCCGCGCCGTACCCGGTGAGGATCCGGCGGGGCGGTCCTTCGAGCCTGCGGTAGAGCGCGACCAGCGGCAGCAGGTACTCGATGATCTCCGGGTCCACCGACTCCGAGGCCCACACCGCGTACGGCAGCTGGGCCAGCAGGTCGGCGGTGGGCACGGTGATCTCGCGGTGCCCGGTGCCCAGGTGGTCGACGACCGCCCGTGCCTGGGCGAACTCGTCGGCCGTGTCGGTGCCCATGGACACCGTGTCGAGCGCGCCGGCCGCCCGGTGCGCGCAGGCCGCGACACCGGAGGAGTCGATGCCGCCGGACAGCACCACGAGGGGGGTCTCACCGGCCGGTACGCGGAGGGCGACCGCTTCCTCCAGGGCGGCGCGGACGGCCGCCACCGCGTCCTGCTCGGGCATGATCCGCCGGGACAGCGGGGGCCGCCAGGTGGGGTGGGTGCGGACGGTGCCGGACTCCAGGTCGGCTTCCCACACGGTGCCCGCGGGCACCTGGTAGACGTCCGTGAGGCCCGGCACGCGCCGCGCGTCCGCCAGCGGGAAGCCCCGCGGGTGGCCCTGGCCCGACAGGGTCTTGGCCTCGGTGGAGGCGGTGACCTCGCCGGGCGTCACGCGCGCGTACAGCGGTACGGACCCGGCGTGGTCGGTGGCGAGCAGGACCCGGCGCCCGGTGGAGACCAGGGCCGCGAAGCGCCCGTTGAGGAGCCGGAAGGCGTGCGGGCCGTAGCGGCCGAGGAGGTGCAGCAGCAGCTCGGCGTCGCTTTCCGGGGCCGGCCCCGGGGGCAGCACGGAGTGGAGTTCCTCGCGGTTGTACAGCTCGCCGGCGAGCAGTACGGCGGTGTCCGCGTCCCGGGCCTGCGCGGCCTCGGGCACGGCCCCGGCGTCGTGCACCAGGACCGCGGCGAGGTGCCGGCCGGGCAGGGACGTGTCGATGTCGGTGTGGCTGCCGTGGGCGGCGAAGGCCGCGCGGGGCGCCCGGCCCCCGCCCGAACGGGCGGAGGCCAGGAAGCCGTGGGCAGCCGGCAGCGCCGGTGCCTTCATCGTCAGATGCTCAGGGCGCCGAAGCCGCCCGGCTGGAAGTCGTACGAGATGGGGACCTCGATCAGGAACGGGCGGCCCAGCTCGGCGCCCTTGCGCAGGGCGGCGAGCAGCTCGTCGCGGTCGGTGGCCTTGGTGGCCTCGACGCCGTTGGCCTCGGCGAGGGCGACGAAGTCGACGCCGGTGAACTTCACCGCGGGGTCGTGGCTGCGGTGGTGGCCGATGTTCTGGTAGAGCTCGATGAGGCCGTTGGTGTCGTTGTTGACGACGACGGTCACGATCGGCAGGTTGAGCCGGGCGATGGTCTCCAGGTCGGCGCTGTTGGAGTGGAAGCCGCCGTCGCCCGCGATGAGGAAGGTGGGCTCGTCCGGGCGGGCCATCTGGGCGCCCATCGCGGCGGGGATGCCGTAGCCGAAGCTGGAGCAGCCGGCCGAGGTGAGGAAGCCGAAGGGCTGGTCGGCGCGGGCGAACAGCACGCCGTAGTGCCGGAAGAAGCCGATGTCGGAGACGATCGTGCCGCGGCCCTCGCCGGCGACCTCCGCCATCACCGTGTTCATCGAGTCCATGACCTGGTGGACCCGCATGCCGTCCTCGTACGCCTCCGGGTCGGCGAGGAACTCGGCGATCCGGGCGCGCAGCGGGGCGATGTCGTGCCGCTCCTTGGCCGCGAGCGAGGCCGTGGCCGTGTCGAGGTGCTCGACGAACGCCAGCACGTCCGTGACGACGTCCACGTCCGGCCGGTACACGCGGGGGACCGGGTTGGCGGTCGGCGAGACGCGGACGGTCTTCTTCTCGGCGCCCTTCTGCCACATGGAGGGGCGCAGGTCCTCGGCGTAGTCGTAGCCGAGGGTGAGGATGAGGTCGACGGGGGAGAACAGGGTGTTCAGGGCCGGGAAGTTGAGGATCCCGTCCATGTAGCCGGTGACGGCGCCGTAGTTCAGCTCGTGGCCGTGCGGCAGGACGCCCTTGGCGATGTACGTGGTGATGACGGGGACGTTCAGCCGCTCCGCGAGGGCGCGGATGGCGGGCACCGCGCCGGAGCGGATGGCGGCGGCGCCGACCACCAGGACGGGGTGCTCGGCGTTCACGAGCAGCTCCACGGCCTCGTCGGCCGCCTTCTCCCAGCCGTCCGCGACCGCGCCGATCGGCTTGACGGGGGTGCGGGCCGGCGGGTTCGGCGCGGAGATGTCGATGCCCTCGCTGGAGCCGAGCAGGTCGACGGGGAGGGAGAGGAACGACGGGCCGACCGGCTCGGTCATCGCGGCGGTCACCGCGGAGTCCACCAGGTCGGTGATCTCGTGCGGGCGCTGGAGCTCGACGGCGTACTTGGTCATCGGCTCGGCGATCTTGACCAGGTCGAGGCACTGGTGCGTGTCGTTCGGGAAGATGTCGTGCGACTCGGACTGCGCCGCCATCGCGATGACCGGCGAGCGGTCCAGGATCGAGGTGGCGATGCCGGTGGAGAGGTTCGTCATGCCCGGGCCGAGGGTGGCCCAGCAGGCCTGGGGGCGGCCGGTGATGCGGGCGAGGACGTCGGCGGCGACACCGGCGGTGAACTCGTGCCGGGTGAGGACGAAGTCGATCCCCTCGACCTCGTCGAAGAGGATCGACGCGGCCTCTCGGCCGACGACTCCGAACACCTTCTCCACGCCGTGCTCGCGCAGCCGGGACAGGAGCGCGTGCGCGGCGGTCGGTTCGGTGCTGGGGCCGGTCGAAACACGGGACATGGATGTCTCCAGAGTCGGTCGGATGCTCGATGCCCGCCACCCTGATCGGGCCCGCTCTTCGTGCCCTCTCCCGGCCGTATCGCGGGGACCGGCCGGAGAGCGGGCGGAGAAGGAACCGAGCGAGGTCCGCCCCGTACCACCGGGTGCGATCCGGACAGTTCCCGTGCGCGAGAAGGCAGCTGCCAGGAGGAACTCCAGTGGACTAGTCCAGTGGGCACCCCCCGGGATGCCCGTTTTCGCCTCCTGCTTTGTTCTGTATTGCCGGGGGCCGTGGCGCGGATCCGGGCTTTGCGTGGACTTTGCCCCCACGCGCCGGCGGCCCGGATGGTTCGCCATTCCCGCGCCTTTCACCATTTCTTCACGCGCGCGGCTGTCCTGAAATGCGTGTGTGGGGAGTGGCGAAAAAGTCCGGCCCGCATAATCTCGGCTGCATGGCACGCTATCGAAATCAGGACGGCTTACCCCGATCGCGCCGGGGGCGCTCTCGCGGCCCTGCGGTCATCGCGACCTGCGTGGTGCTGGCCGTGGTCGCGGGCGCCGGTTACTGGGGATATTCCACGTTCGTCGACGACAAGGACACGAGCGACCCGAAGGTCGTCGAGGCGACGAAGGCGCTGACGGCCTTCCTCGACGCCTGGGAGGCGGGCGACGCGCCGCGGGCCGCGAAGCTCACGGACACACCCGAGGGCGCCGAGTCGTTGATCAAGTCGGTCATGACCAATCTGAAGCCCACCACCACGCGGATCGACGCGGGCGTGGGCGAACGCAAAGCGGATGCGAAGGTTCTTGTTCCGTTTACCGTGACGATGGACATCCCGGGCGCCGGCCCCTATTCCTGGAAGTCGAAGGCCCAGGTGGCCGAGACCGGCAAGCAGTGGAAGGTCGAATTCAACACCGAGATGATCCACCCGGACATGGTCCCGGGACAGACACTCGCCCTCGACGCCCTCGACCGGGCCGCCGTCCTCGACGCCAACGGCCGCGAACTGCGCGCGGCCTCCCTCGTCGGCGCCGTCGACCCGAAGACCGGCAAGGGCGTCTCCGGCCTCGAAGCCCGCTACGACAAGCAGCTCGCCGGCGGATCCGGCCAGGCCAAGTCGGTCGTCGTGGTGGACCGCCAGTCCGGCCAGCCGGTCAAGACCCTCTCCGGCGGCGGGAAGGGCGAGGGCAAGCCGGTGCGCACCACCATCGACCCGAAGATCCAGGAAGCCGCCGCCGGCGCCCTCGACGGCATCAAGAAGAACGCCGCCATCGTGGCGATCGACCCCAGCAACGGCCACATCCTGGCCGCCGCCAACATGCCCTCCGGGATGAACCGCGCCCTGGAAGGCCGCTACCCGCCCGGCTCGACCTTCAAGGTGGTCACCGCCGCGGCCCTGCTGAAGGAGGGCATGAAGCCCTCCGACCCCGCCGCCTGCCCGAAATTCGCCAATGTCAACGGCCAGCGTTTCGAGAACCAGGACCAGTTCGTCCTGCCGGCCGGCTCCACCTTCCGGGACAGCTTCGCCCACTCCTGCAACACCTTCTTCGTCAACTCCCGCGCCAGACTGCCCCAGGCCGGACTGCGCGACGCCGCACAGGCCTTCGGCATCGGCGGCTCCTGGGACGTCGGCACCATCACCTACGACGGCAGCGTCCCCGTCTCCACCAGCGACAACGACAAGGCCGCCTCCACCATCGGACAGGCCAGGGTGCAGGCGTCCCCCCTCGTGATGGCCTCGATCGCCGCCACCGTGAAGGAAGGAATCTTCAAGCAGCCCGTCCTGGTGCCCGACGCCGTGAAGAAGAGGTACGAGGCCCCCGCCCGCCTCGACCCCGGAGTCGCCGACTCCCTGCGGAGCATGATGCGCGCCACCGTCACCATCGGCGCCGGCAAAGCGCTCCGCGGCATATCGGGCGAGCCGCACGCCAAGACGGGCACCGCCGAATTCGGCACCGAGACCCCGCCGCGTACCCACGCCTGGATGATCGGCTACCAGCAGGACCGCGACCTCGCGTGGGCCGTGCTCCTGGAGGACGGCGGATCCGGCGGCCGTGACGCGGGCCCGATCGCGGCCAAGTTCCTGAAGAACCTGACCGAATGAGGACCGGACGCTCTCGGCGTGGTGAGGTTTCGGCCATCAGCCACTCCGCGCACTCTCCGCGTTCTTCCCCAGCCCCTAGGATCAGCGCCCGCACGAGTAAGGAATGGCAAGTACCGGCTGCACGAAAACGTATCCAGCCATGTCCGCCAATTCCGGCCGGGCATGGCTCGACTTCGACGGGGGAAGTAAGCCATGAGTACGTGGAATGAGGTGACGATCCGGCTTCTCGGTCCGGTGGCCCTGGTGCAGGACGGCGAACCGATTCCCATGCAGGGGCAGCGGCAGCGGCGATTCCTCGCCTCGCTCGCCCTGCGAGCCGGACAAGTCGTATCCAAGGAAGCGATCATCGAGGACTCCTGGGACGGCGAACCGCCGATCACCGTCTCGGGCCAGTTGCAGACCTCGGCCTGGATGGTCCGCAAGGCCCTCACCCAGGCCGGGCTGCCGCGCGACGTGCTCCGTTCGCACGACCGGGGCTACGAGTTGAGGGTTCCCCAGGAATCCATCGACCTGTACGTGTTCCGCGACGCCGTGCGCGCGGCCCGCGATCTGCACCAGCGCGGCAAGCACCGGGACGCGGCCGAACGGCTCGACGCGGTGCTCGCCCTCTGGCGCGGTCCCGCCCTCGCCGACGTCACCTCCAGCAGGCTCCGCCTCAAGGCCGAGTCGCTGGAGGAGGAACGTACCGCCGCGGTCGAACTCCGGGCCCAGGCCGACCTCGGCCTCGGCTACTACACCGAGGCGATCAACCGGCTCTCGGGACTGGTCGACCACGACCCCTTCCGGGAGGACCTCTACGTCAAGCTGATGATGGCCTACTACGCGGAGGGCCGGCAGGCCGACGCCATCCAGGTCTTCCATCAGGCCAAGAAGATCCTGCGCGAGCAGATCGGCATCAACCCCGGCGTCCCGCTGACCAAGGTCATGCAGGCGATTCTCCGCCAGGACGAGCACTTCCTGCGGGTCGACGCCGTCAAGCGCTGACGCCCCTCGGGACCCCACGGGCCCCCTTCCCCCGCCGTCGCCGGGGGGAAGGGGGCCCGCCCGCGTGCCCGGTCACCCGCTCCTGCCCTACGTCCGGCCCTACGTTCGGTCCTTCGTTCGAAGGGCGGGGGTTGACGTGAAAAGCACGGTACGTACCGACACCTCCCGTATGGTCGCCCCATTCCACGGGACCACGCACGGCAGGGGCACGACGTTGGCTGAACGACGGTCGGTACTCAAAGGAGTCCTCGCGGCATCGGGCGCCGCGATCGCCGGGGCGGGCACGACCGCCGCGGCGCCGACGGCCGGCAGAGGAGGCCCCTTCTCCACCCCCGTCGAGCTGCGCTGGCTCGGCGTCGCCGGCTGGGAGATCGTCATCGACGGCGACCGCAGCATCGTCTTCGACCCCTACCTCAGCCGCATGCCCTGCCTCGGCCCCGCCGGCACCCTCGACCCCGGACTGCCGCTGCGCACCGACCGGGCCGCCGTCGAGCGGGTGGCCGCCCGGCACCTCGCCGGAGCACCCGAACTGATCCTGGTCAGCCACGGCCACTTCGACCACATCGCGGACGTGCCCCAGCTCCTCGCCCGGCCGGAGTGGTCGCGCTCCCGGATCCGTACCGTCTGCGACGAGACCGTCCGCCACCTCCTCACCGCCATGGGGACCCCGCCCGCCCGGGTCGCCGACGTGATCCAGGTCAAGGGCGGCGACTACCTCCAGTTCGACGGCTACACCGTGGAGGTCTTCCGCAGCCTGCACAGCCGGCTCGCCGACCACGGCTCCTTCGCGCCCGGCCGCAGGGCCGCCCCGCCCCGCAGGCCCGCCACCCTCGGCGACCTCGTCGAGGGCGACACGCTCGCCTATCAGGTCTCCGTCGACTCGGGCCCGAGGATCCTCCTCATGGGCGCGAGCAACTTCGTCGAGCGGGAGTTGACCGGCATCCGACCGGACGTCGCCCTCGTCCCGATGAGCTCGCACGGAGCCGTCCACCGCTACCTGGAGCGGCTCCTGAGCGCCACCGGCAACCCCCCGCTGCTCATCCCCACCCACCACGACGACCTCACCGGCCCACTCGGCGCCGCCCCCGCCACCACCCTCCACGCCGGCCGGCCCTCCGCCGCCCAGCAGCTGACCCGGCTGGCCCCCACCGGCTGCCGCGTCCTCGACCCCGGCCCCCTGCGCCCCGTCGACCTGCGCACCGCCTTCGCCTGAGCCCCGCCGCCCGGAGCCGGCAGAGATCACCCGGAGAGCACCGTCGGAAAGGATGGCCAGGCAACCGGGCAGATCCGACAGGAAGGGCGTAAAGGCATGAGCAAGGCATTGCGCACGGCGGCCACTTGGGTCGCGGCGGTCGCCGCGCTGTCCACCGGCGCCGGCGCCGCGCACGCCGCACCGGCGGGCGCGGACGCCGGCTTCAGCTTCACGGCCGAGGAGTACCTCGCCGTCCCGTTCGGCACGGACCGCGCCACCGTCTGGCAGACCGTCGTCGGCGCCGCACAGTCACCCCCGCCCGGCTCCGCGAGCGGCTGGTGCACCGACAGCGGCTCCACCATCCAGTGTCTGACCGGCAGCGGCGACTACACCCCGTACGGCAACTTCAACTTCAACTCCGCCGGCATCCTCGTCTCCAAGCAGAACGAGTTCCTCTTCAAGCCCAAGACCCCCTCCATGACCCTCGCCCGCTACAACAAGGTCCAACTCGGCATGACCGAGACCCAGTTCTGGTCCATCGTCCCCCGCGACACCTGCATCGTCGACGAAGAGGCCTACCCCAACTGGCCCGCCACCACCGCCCACAAACTCGGCTACAAGTGCGACGCCTCCACCGGCCTCTTCCCCCCGGTCGCCTACTTCGACCTGACCGACGGCAAGGTCACCTACAAGTTCCAGCGCGCCCTGAGCTGACCGGGTACTTTGCCCGCATGAGCCGATACACAGAGGTCATCGTCCTGGCGCGGGAAGCCGAAGAGGTGATGGAGCCGCTGACCAAGCCCGACGACAACCGGGAGTGGCGTCAGTGCTTCACACGGGTGGACGACGGCATGTTCGCCGGGGAAACCTCCGCTACCGACGAGTGCTACGCCTGGGTCATCCAGTTCATCCGTCGCAACTGGACCGGCCTTCTGTCGCACCTGGAATCGCTGCCCTGGCCGAACCCGTGGTCGGTGCAGGTTCTGGTGCGGGACGAGGACGACTCCTGCTTCGGGCTGTGGATGCTCTACGACGGCCGGCTGGTCGAGGTGCCGCTGCCGCGCACGCGGCGGGAGCCCTTCTCCAGCACCATCGTCGGGGTGCTCAGCCGTACGGACCGGCCGGGGCGCTGAGGCGGGTGCCGCGGGGGCGGACGAGCGTGTGCTCGTCCGCCCCTACGGTTTTTCGGGTGGGTCAGTACGTCAGGATCGCCGGGTCCGAGATGCCCGTCGCGCCGGTCTCGACGTGGCCGGCGAGGCGGCGGAGGTAGTCGGCGTGGGACGGGGTCGTGACGGTCACGTCGTACCAGCGGGCCGCGCCGGCCGGGGCGACGGAGTGGGTCACCGTCGCGCCGTTCGGGACGGAGATGTTGGTGGTGGCGCCGCCGTAGGCGTTGGTGACCGTCAGCTGGACGGTGGAGGTCGTCGCGTTGGTGAAGGTGAGGTCCAGGCCGCCCGTGGTGGCGTTGTGGCGGGCGGTGACCTCGGGGACGGCGGTCTTGCCGGGGGAGCGGAAGCGGCGGAGGAAGCCGTTGGGGCCGTGGACGGTGAGGTCGGTGACGCCCTTGGAGTACTTGGTGTTCCAGGTGTCGGCGATCGACTTGCCGGCCTCGGTCGTGTAGGTCCAGGGGGCGTCGGTGCGGTTGGCCGAGGTGACGTAGAACTGGGCGCCGGCCGAGGGGCCGCCGGCGAAGGTGAGGCGGTAGGTGCCCGCGGTGGTGTCGGCGGAGCCGTCCACGTAGGGGGCGTACTTGAGCGGGCGGGTGGGCTTGCCGCCCGGCTCCTGGCGGGGCATCGTGCCGACGGCCGGGGCGGTGGCCAGGAAGTCGGGGTGGCGGTTCTTGTCCGGCGGGTAGTAGCCGGCCGTCGGGGGGAGCGGGGCGGGCTGGGTGTCGGTACGGGTGAAGTCGAACGCCGAGGTGAGGTCGCCGCAGACGGTGCGGCGCCAGGGCGAGATGTTGGGCTCGCGGACGCCGAAGCGGGACTCCATGAAGCGGATGACCGAGGTGTGGTCGAAGGTCTCGGAGCAGGTGTAGCCGCCGGTCGACCAGGGCGAGACGACGATCATCGGGACGCGGGGGCCGAGGCCGTACGGGCCGGCCGTGTAGCCCGTCTTGCCGCCGAAGTAGTCCAGGGAGGTCGAGACCGTCGAGAGGCCCTGCGCCGCCGAGCCGGGGACGTACGGGGGGACCACGTGGTCGAAGAAGCCGTCGTTCTCGTCGTACGTGATGAACAGGGCGGTACGGGCCCACACGTCCGGGTTCGAGGTCAGCGCGTCCAGGACCTGCGCGATGTACCAGGCGCCGTAGTTGGAGGGCCAGTTGGCGTGCTCCGAGAAGGCCTCGGGGGCGGCGATCCAGGAGACCTGGGGCAGCCGGCCGGCCTGCACGTCGGCGCGCAGGATGTCGAAGTAGCCCTCGCCCGCCTTGGCGTTGGTGCCCGTGCGGGCCTTGTCGTGGAGCGGGTTGCCGGGCTGGGCGTTGCGGTAGTTGTTGAAGTAGAGCAGGGAGTTGTCGCCGTAGTTGCCGCGGAAGGCGTCGTTGATCCAGCCCCAGGAGCCGGCGGCGTTCAGGCCGTCGCCGATGTCCTGGTAGATCTTCCAGGAGACGCCGGCCGCCTGGAGGCGCTCGGGGTAGGTGGTCCAGCCGTAGCCCGCCTCGGCGTTGTTGAGGACGGGGCCGCCGCCCGTGCCGTCGTTGCCGGTGTGACCGCTCCACAGGTAGTAGCGGTTGGGATCGGTCGAGCCGATGAACGAACAGTGGTACGCGTCGCAGATGGTGAACGCGTCGGCGAGGGCGTAGTGGAAGGGGATGTCCTCGCGGTTGAGGTACGCCATCGTGGCCTTGGTCTTGGCCGGGATCCAGTTGTCGTACTTGCCCTTGTTGAACGCGCTCTGGCCGCCCGCCCAGTCGTGGTTGAGGCCCTGGAGGTACTCCATGCCGAGCTTGTCGCTCGTGGGGCGGAAGGGGAGCGTGACCTGGCCGCCGGACGACTGGTTCCAGACGGACTTGCCGCTGGGCAGGGTCACGGGGCGCGGGTCGCCGAAGCCGCGTACGCCCTTCATCGCGCCGAAATAGTGGTCGAAGGAACGATTCTCCTGCATCAGGACGACGATGTGGTCGATGTCCTGGATCGTCCCGGTGGAGCCCTGCGCGGGGATGGACGCGGCGCGCGCGATGCTCTCCGAGAGCAGCGTGAACGCGGCGGCACCGCCGGTCAGCTGCAGGAACCGGCGGCGATTGAGGTCGGCCATGGGGGGATTTTCCTCCGGTGTGTGTACGGACGAGGGGGTGCGGGTGCGGGTGCGGCCGGGTGGACCGGCCGACGGGCGCCCCAAGGAGAGCGCCCGTGGGCCACCACCCGGCGGCCGTCCCATGACTGCCCGTCGTACGGCAGGCGAATCCCCCGTGCCCGAACGTGAAAACTCACAACCGAACAGCCCTGGCGGCCTGTTGACCCACAGGACCGTACGTGATCCCACACAAGGCGGCCCCGGAGTAAGCAACGCCCTTCACCCCGCCGGTCCGACCGCCTTCCCGGCCGCGAGCCAGCGGGCCACCCGCCGCGGATCGGCCGGCGTCCCCATCGCCCGCAGCTCGCGGTGCACCGCCCGCGGCAGCTCCGGGCGCCGCAGCAGCGGCCGCGCGGACGGATCGCCGGAGGCGAGCGCCAGGACCAGGCCGTTCCACGCCTCCGCCGACTCCGGATCGTCCGCGAGCAGCCGCGCGTACGCCCCCGCCGCCGCCGGGTCCCCGCCCACCAGGGCGCGGTCGGCGGGGGAGACGGCCGGTAACGCGACGGCCGGCGAGGCGACCAGGACCTGCCGGATCAGCCGGGTCCTGGCATGCGGCCAGCGGTCCGCGAGATCGGGCACGACGGTGGAGGGGGCGACCCGGCAGTCCGCCGCCGCCCCGGTGGCGAAGGCCCTGGCCAGCGCCCGTACGTCGTCCGGGGCGGGGACCAGGTGCCGGATCCGCCAGCCGGTGCGGTGATCGGTGGCGGCGAACGAGGCCAGCGCGTCGACACCCGGCCGGACCCGGCGGTCGGCCGTCCACTCCGGCAGCCGCGAAGCCATCCCCCGCAGGAAGCGCCGCCCGTGCGCGGTCAGCGCGGGATCGGCGCTCAGCGTCCCCACCGCCTCCCGCGTCTGCCGCAGGCTGAGCGCGAACTCGAACTCGGCCGTCGCCCGCCCCGCCCGGGGCGCCCGGTCCAGATACCGGTGCCAGAAGTCGGTGATGCCGAGGAAGGCGTACGCGCCCTGCAGCAGACCGCTCAGCGGACGGGGATCGTCCCGCCAGGGCGCGTGGTGCCGCTCCACCCCGTCGTCCCGCTCCAGCGTCAGGAGGTGCAGCAGCGCGCCCAGCTTGGTGTGCTGGAACTCGTGGACCAGGGTGACCGCCATGGTCACCGGATCCGGCGGCAACGAGGTCAGCAGGCCGCCGAAGGAATCGCCGGAGGACGCGCTGAGGACGATCCCGGTCGACGACGGCGCCAGCGCCGTCAGGCTCCGTAACCCCTCCACCAGCGCCGCCGCCGACTCCGGGTCGCTGTCCTCCAGGAGGTCGACGGACAGCGCGAACCGCTCCCGCCAGGCCGCGGTCTCCTCCGCGTCGAGCCGGCGCGGGGCCAGCGGCTCGCTGAGGTCACGGTAGGGATCGATGTCGTCGAGCCACACCTCCCCGGCGCGGCCCGCCGCCCGCGCGCGCAGCAGCCGCAGCCCCTGCCAGCCGGGCGCGTCCCCGTCCCCTTCCCCGTCCGGTCCCGTGGGCGGACCGGGCGGGCCCACGCACGCGCCGTGCGGGTCGATCCGCAGCGTGCCCGCCTCCACGACGACCTCCGCCGTCCCCCAGCGCGGATGCCCCGGCAGCCGGGCGAGGCCGAGGGTGGGGAACATGGCGGTCCCGTCCCGCAGCGGCACGGTGGTGCGCAGCGGTACCCCGGCGCGCAGCGCGGCGACGGCGCACACCGCGTGCAGATGGCCCAGGTCCGTCCAGAGCGGGCCGTCGCCCCACGCGGTGTGCCGCAGCCGCCGCAGGCTGTGCCCGAGCCACACGCCGACCTGCGGATGGAGCAGCAACTCCCGGAACTCGTCAGGTGCTTGCTCCTGTACGGCGGTCAGCACGTCCCACGCGCTGTCCACCGCCGGCAGCGGACCCAGCGCCCCCGGCGTGGCCGCGACCGCGTCGAGCAGGGCGCGCAGCAGCAGAAGCCGTCTGCTGTACTCGCCGGTCCGCAGGAAGCGGATCGTGTCGGGGCCGCCCCGCCCCGCGGCCAGGGCGTCGAAATGCGCCGAGGGAATGAGATGGTGCACGGTACGGGCGGGCTCGTGACGTCCGTCGGTCTGCACGGATCTCCTCCCGGGAATCCGTCAGTCGGCCCGCCCGGGCGGGCCGTCGCCGCTGCCGGTGGAGAAGTTCACCCGGGGTCGCTCGACCTGGCGCAGCAGCCGTTCGAGGGAGTGGGCGTGCTCGCCCGGGTCCTGCTCCCGGAGGACGGACAGGGAGACGTCGCTGAGATCGACCAGCTCGGATCCCATGTACTCGTCGGACGTGTGCATTCGACATCCCCCTTGCCCTGCCCAGAACCCCGTTGGCTCTCATGATGACGCAGGCAGGAGGGTTCGGGAAGGGCGTGATCAGCCGCTCACCCGCCTGTTCACGGAGTCAGCCAGCGATCCGCCCACTTCCTCAACTCCTCCTGCTCCAGCGAGCCCGGTTCGAGCAGCGCGATCGCCTCCACGAGGGCCGCGAGACCGCCCGGATGGCGACGGCAGGTGCGCACGATGCTGATGATGTCGGGGCGCGGCGCACCCATCCGCGGAATGGACCCGGCGAGATCGGCGGGCAGCATCCCGAGCACCAGCTGGCGCTGGTTCTGGTCCGTCATGCTCGGCCAGCCGGCCAGCAGACCGATGAGCAGATTCAGGCCCGCGTCCGGCACCGGCTCCTCGATCCGGCGCGCCGGGCGCGGAAACACGAGCCGGCGCTCGTCGCCCGCCCACGACCGGTACCAGAGCGAGGTGGGCCGCTGTTCCCCCGCGCCGAACCCGGCGACCACCCGGTCCGCGATCCCGCTCATGTCGGGCGGCCACACCGCCGCGTCCGAGGCCCCGAGCTCCGCGAGCACCGCCCGCGAGAAGGCCCCGGTCTGCTCGACCGGGTCGTTCGCCGCCCGCTGCCCCGCGCCGGACGCGAGCAGGACGAACTGCTCCCGCCCCGGCAACCGGTCCCCGCCCGAGGGGAGTTCGACGGGCAGGGTGCGGGCGAACCCGAGGTCCTCGACGAAGGTCTGGCAGGAGTCCACCAGCCAGATCTGGCGCCGGAAACCCGGCAGGAGGTCGGTGGTGAACGCGGTCAGCCAGGCGTCCAGGTCCAGATTCCGCCGCTCGCCCGCCGAGGCGTCGGCGTAGAACAGCCGCCGGTGCCCCTGCGGGTCGGTCACCCCGTGACCGCCCCAGAACACCCAGAGGAGGTCCCCTTCGAGCGCCGGAAGCCGGCGCGTCAGCACCTCCTGCACGGCCTCCCGCCCCGCGCCGCCCTCCGCGACGTCGACCGGCGGCCCGCCCGCTCCCGGCAGCGGATCCACGAGCAGGGAGATGTGGGACGCGGGCACCCCGCGCCCCCGCAGCCAGGCGGTGAAGCGCCGGGCGTCCGCCGCCGGGCCCGGCAGGTCCCAGGACGATCCGGCGGCATACCGCTCGGCGCCCACGACGACGGCGTACGTACGGTCGGGACGGGCGAGGTTCACGGCAGCTCCCCGGCGAGCAGGCGGTACAGCTCCGGATTGCTCCAGTAGGCGCTGTGGGACAGCGGGAACGGCTGGCGGCTGTCCAGGGCGACGTCGTCGACCCGGCCGGGGAAGACGCCCGCGCCGACGTAGCTCAGCAGGTCCCGCCGGTCGTACACGTTCAGCCAGCGCGGCACGTGCGCGGGCAGCGGGGCGCCGTGCTCCAGACTGGGCAGCGCCCCCAGCTCGTACAGGAACGGCGCCTGCGAGCCGACGGTGACCAGGAGCGCCACCTCCGGCAGCTCCCGCAGCACGAGCAGGTCGAGCGAGGCGATGCCCCCGAGGCTGTGCGCGAGCAGCACGACCGGCGGCTCGGCGGCCCGCACGGCCGTGAGGACGGCCTCGCGGATCGCCTCCCCCCGGGAGAGGTAGAGCAGTACGTCCCCGGCCGCCGGATGCGCCGCGTCGGTGAGCGCCGAACGGCGCTTCACCACCTGCGCGGAGGCCATGCCGAGCGCGAGCCGCCCGGCCAGCCGCTTGACCCGCCGGGTCACCGGACCCCGGTGCGTCCCCGCCCCCTCGCCGCCCGGCGGATCGCCGGGGAGCAGCTCGGTGATCCGGGCGACCGCCTCGTCGCGGGCGGTGCCGTCGAAGGCGGGCGCCGACCCGTCCCGCCCGGCCTGCCGGCGTACCGCCTCGGCGACGAACGCGCGCGCCAGCTCGGTCGTACCGGCGTACGCGGAGGGCGCGCGCAGGAACCCCCGGCACTCCGGCGTGGTGAGGACGGCGGCCACCGCGGCGGCGAACTCCTCGCCGATGCCCGCGGTGTCCAGGAGCCCCCGCAGCCCGGCGTCCCCGGGCAGGGCCAGGGCCGCCGACGAGAGCGCCTCGCCGGGTGGCCGCGCGCCCGGCGCCAGCTCCGTACGGCCCGTGGACTCCTCGGAGGCGAACCGCAGTTCGAGCAGCGGGTCGACATAGAGCAGCCCCCAGAGCTCGACCTCCTCGTCGGCCTCGCCGGCCTCCGCTCCCGGCCCCTCGGGGCCCCGCCCGGTCCCGTACCCCGGCACCGAGAGCCCGTGCGAGCGGAGCGCGGAACCGGCCGCGCCACCCCAGTAGCAGGGCAGCACGGCGACCTCCGGCCGCAGCGGCCGCAGGCCCTCCCGCACGCGCGCGAGGGAGGCGGTGAACCCCGGCTCGCGCACCCCCGTGCCATGGACGAAAAGCACCGTCGTCACTGCTCGCCCCCCGTTCGTGACGCTACGCCAAATGGCTTTCACGATAGGGCACTTGCGGCCACAGCGGATACAATCCGTAGGGGCTGTGCCTCACTGGGCGGCACTTGCCGGAAGGGGAACGCCGGTGAGCTCTGAGTCCGTCGTCACGCATGTCGTCGCGGCCCTCGCGGTCGTGATCGCGGCCTCGTACGCGCTGGGCGCGCTGGCGCGAAGACTCGGCCAGCCGCCGGTCGTCGGACAGCTCTTCGCGGGCATCGCACTCGGACCGAGCCTCCTCGGCCTGGTGCCGGGGCAGGCGTACGAGACGCTGTTCCCGGCGCAGATCCAGCCCATCCTCACCTCGCTCGCCCAAGTGGCCCTGGTGCTCTTCCTCTTCGTCGTCGGGTACGAACTGGACCTGCGCATGCTCCGCGGCCAGCGGGCCGTCACCGCCGTCTCCCTCAGCGGCTTCGCCCTGCCCATGCTGACGGGCGCCGGCATCGTCCTGCTCCTGCCCGGACCGTTCGCCTCGGTCAACGGCGGACGTCCGGTCGACGACGCCACCTTCGTCCTCTACATGGCGATCGCCCTGTCCATCACGGCCGTGCCCGTCCTGGCCAGCATCATCAGGGACCAGGGCCTCTTCGGCACCCGCCCCGGCACGATCGCGATGGCATCCGCCGGCATCATCGACGCGCTGAGCTGGCCCGTCCTCGCCGTGGTCCTGGTCGGCGGCGAGCACGGCTCGGTGCGCGACTGGATCGTCAAGGCCGCCCTGCTCGTCCTGTACGTCCTGGTGATGCTCTTCGCCGTCCGGCCCGCCCTCGAACGGTGGACGCGCCGCCCCGGCACGGCCGTCTCCGCCCACCTCCCGGTCGCCGTCACCCTGGCCCTGGCCTCCTCCTGGGCCACCAACGCGCTCGGCCTCCACGTCATCTTCGGCGCGCTGCTCGCCGGGGTCGTCATGCCCCGCCGCCCCGACGGCTCCCCGGACGGCCGGCTGCTCCGCCCGCTCCAGGACATCGGCGGCCTGCTGCTCCCGGTGTTCTTCGCGGTCTCCGGTCTCGCCGTCAAGCTCGGCGGACTGCGCGCGTCCGACCTGGCGCTCCTCGCGGTGATATGCGGCGCGGCCGTGGTCAGCAAGGTGGCCGCGGGCTTCCTCTCGGCCCGCGGCTCCCGGCTGCCCTGGCGGGACTCCCTGCTGATCGGCGTGCTGCTCAACACCCGCGGCCTCACCGAACTCATCGTCCTCAACGTCGGCCTCCAGGCCGGCCTCATCGGCCCCCGCCTGTACGCGCTCCTCGTCGTCATGGCCCTCCTCACCACGGCCGCCACCGGCCCGCTGATCAGACCCCTGCGCCGGCCCTCCGACGGCCCGCCCGCCGTCCCCGTCGACCTCGTGGCCGGCACCGGGGAAGCCCCCAAACCCCGGCCCGTGGCGGACTCCGGCCGCGTCCCCGCCGCCGACACGGAAGCCGCGCCGCAGCCCTAGCCCCCTGGTCCCGCACATACGAGAGCCGGCCGGTTCCTTCGGGACCCGGCCGGCTCTCGTGTCTCCCCGCTCGGGCCCTAGAAGGGCACCGGGGCGATGTCGACGTCGGCGCGGCGGCCGCTGGCGGAGGCCACGGTGGCCGGGTGGTCCGCGCCGAGCCTGCGGCGGAAGTGCGCCAGGGTCTCGGTGTGCAGGGCCGTGGCCTCGGTGTCGCGGTCAAGGGCGCGCAGGTCAAGGACGACGTTGGTGGCGCAGGCCAGCGTGGTCGGGTGGTCGGCGCCCAGAGCCCGGGTCAGGATCTCCAGGGTCTCCTGGTCGATCTCCAGGGCCTCCGCGTGACGGCCCTCCTCGGCACGGAGGCTGCCCGTGCCGACGGCCGCCGTCAGGGTGAGGATGTGCTCGTCGCCGAGCGCGTCCCGCAGACCCGGCAGCGCCGCCGCCAGATGCTCCGCGGCGGCCTCCGGATCGCCCAGCTGGCGCAGGGTGATCGCCAGGTTGGTGCGGGCCGAGAGGGTGTACGGGTGGGCGGCGCCGAGCTTCGCCGTGTAGCGCTCCACGGTCGCCTCGCCGAGCTCCCTGGAGCGCCGCAGCTGCCCGTCCTGGCGGAACTCGACGACCAGGTTGGCCGCGCAGGCGACCGCGTCCGGGTGGTCGGGGCCGTAACGGTTCACGAACTTCGTCCACACCGTCTCGCCGAGGGCCAGCGCCCCCTCGTGGTTGCCCGCGCGGCGGCGGCACACCGCGAGGACGCGGGCGCAGCCGAGGCTGACGGGGGTGTCCTCGCCGAAGGCGGAGAGGTAGCGCGAGTAGACGTCCTCCAGGTGGTCGGCGGCCTCCAGGTAGTCGCCGTCCTCCCGGATGTCGATGGCGAGGCCCGTGCGGGTGTTGAGCGTGTCCAGGTGGTTCTCGCCCAGGTTGAGGGCGCGCAGCCGGGCCGTCTCGGTGTCGAGCGCCCGCGCCTCCCGGTACAGGCCCATCAGGCGCAGGCCGACGCCCAGGCTGTGGGCGGCCCGGAGGGTGGCCGGGTCGTCCTCGCCGAAGGTCCGCAGGGAGCGCTCGTACACCGACCGGTTGATCTCCAGGCCACGGGCCATCTCGGCCCGCAGCCGCAGACCGCTGCACAGCTGGATGAGGGCGTCGAGGGTGCCCTCGTCCTCCTCGCCCGCGGTCCGGATGTAGATGTCGGCCGTGCGCTCCATCATCGCGGCGGCCTCCTGGTACTCGCCGAGCACGCGCAGCAGGAAGGCCAGCCACTTCGCCATCTCCAGCGTCTGCTGGTCCTCGGCGCCGAACTTCTCGGTCCAGATGTCCAGGGCCTCCCTGGCCATCGCCGCCGAGCTCTTGTGGTCGCCCCACACGTAGAGGAACTCGACCATGCCGCGGACCAGGCCGCGCACCCAGGGGGACTCGCACTCGACGGCCCGGGACACCACGACGTGCGGCAGCAGCGCCTGGTAGCGGGGCCACAGCTCGCGGGAACCGGGGCTGTTGGGGTTGGCGTCGGCGAGCAGCAGGTGCGCGCCGTGCCGCATGTCCGCCTGCTGCTGCGGAGACATGCGGTTGACCAGCACGGCCTGGACCAGACGGTGCAGCTGGATGGTGTCGTGCCGGTGCTCGATCCGCGCCAGGGCGTAGACGTTGATCTCGCGGATCGCGCGCCCGAGTTTGATCGGGTGCCGCAGCGCGTCGTCCAGCTCGGGGGCGATCGTGGTGCTCCGAGAGTTGTTGAACAGCGAGCGGGAGATCGGCTCGGGGGCGAAGAAGGAGCAGACCTGCAGGAGTTGGAGCGCCGCCGGGTTGCGCTGTTCGAGCTGGCGCAGCGAGACGTCCCAGGCGGCGGCCACCGACATCGGGTAGTCGGGCGAGGGGACGAGTTCGAGCATCAGCTCGGCGATCTTCTCGTTGATCAGCCGCAGGTACTCGGGCACGGCCATGCCGGTGACGGCCTGCCAGGCCGCCGCCTGCTCGATGGCGAGCGGCAGGTCGCCCAGCGCCTCGGCGAGCTTGTCGGCGTCCGTGTCGCTCAGGTCGCGGGCGCGCCGCCGCAGCAGGGCCTTGCTCTCCTCGCGGGTGAAGACGTCCACGGACAGCGTCCGCGCCACCCGGTCCCATTCCTGGTTGCGGGAGGTGATGAGGATCTTGCCGGTGCCGCCGGTCGGGAAGTAGGGGCGGACGGCCTCCACGTTCTCCGCGTTGTCGAAGACGAGCAGCCACCTGCTGTACGGGTCGCCCCTGCGCAGCGCCTCGCGGACGGCGGGGACGGCCCGGTTGGCCTCGTTGCTCACGTTCAGGCCCATCCGCTGGGCGAGTTCGGTGAGCGCGGTGAGGATCATCGTCGGCTGCTCGGAGGGGATCCACCAGACGACGTCGTAGTCGGCGGCGTACCGGTAGACGTACTCGATGGCGATCTGGGACTTTCCGACACCGCCCATGCCGTGCAGGGTGTGCGGCAGCACCGCCGAGGTGTCGCCGGTCAGGAGCTGCTCGCGGACCTGCGCGAGGACGTCCTCGCGGCCGACGAAGTTGGGGTTGTTCGGCGGGATGTTGCCCCAGATGGCGGGCACGGCGGAGCGGGGGTGGGACGGCGGCTGCGTGGCGGCCGGGCCCGGGATCGGTGTGCCGGTCGGCGGGGTCTGGTCCGGTGCGCTCGCCGCGAGGGGCACGCCCGTGCCTGGCAGCCCGTCGGGACTCGCGGCCGGAATCGACTGGACCGAGGTCCCGTTCAGGGGCCCTCCGTCCTTGCGCTGGTGCTGACTGGCAGTGGTGTCGGTCATGGAAGAGCCGCCCGTGTCGGAATTTTCGTGTGCATTGCGGATATCGTGGACCAATGGCGCATCGTTGGGTATGTGCGACTCTCCCGGCGAACTGCCCTCCAGGGCCGCACTGATCCGGTCGGCCCGGTGCAGATAGGGCCCGGACAAGGCACGGAGGACGGCCAGCTCGACGCGGACGAACGGCAGACTCTCGGCGGTCAGCGGCGGGTCGGGCACCTCCTCCGGGGCGAGCAGGGCGCCGTGCAGCCCGCGGGCCGCCTCGAACCGGTCGCCGTAGAAGTCGGACACCGAGCGCACGACCCGCGCGGTGTCCGCCCGCATCGCGCCGGCGAGCAGCGCCTCGCGCGCGCCGTCGACGAAGTCGAGGGGTGCCTCGGGGACGGAGCCCGGGAGCTCGTCCGGCGCGGATTCCTCGACGAGGCCGCTGAGGAACAGTTCGGCCACATGGACCGGTTGGGCCTCCGGCACCAGCGTGCGCCGGACGTCCCGCACCAGCCGCGGTTCGAGGATCGCCGCGGCCAGATGGGTGGCCAGGCGGAAGGCGGTGGGAGTGGCGTGGCTGCGGAAGCGGCGGATGCGCTCCTGCACCGAGGGCTCGGGCAGCGCCTCCGGTTCCCCGGCGGCGTCCTCCTCGGCCCGGTCGGGGGCGCCGAGCAGCAGGACGGAGGCGTCGACCCAGCCCGGCTCCTCGCCGGACACCACCGCCGCCCACCGGCCCAGCCAGTCGGCCTCCAGCTCCAGGACCGGGACGGCCACCCGCCAGGTGTCCGGCGGCGGATCGAACGGGTCCCGCGCCTCCGGCGGGATGACCACGGACAGGTCGGTGTTGCGGGCGCCCGCGCGCGGACCGCGCAGCCGCACCCGCCACGGGGTGAGGGCGGTGCGGTGCCAGTCCCGCTGGGCGAGCAGGTGCACCACCGCCGCCGGTCCGGCCGACGACCACAGCTCCAGGGCCTTCAGGGCGGCCCCGCTCCGCCAGGAAGGCCCCAGGCCGTCGGTGAGGACGAGCACGATCCGGCGCCCGGTCCGGTCGACCAGTTCGGCGGGAACCCCGGTGCCGCCGTGCCCGGGGTGCGGGCCGCGCAGCACGGCCTCCTCCCCGTCCGGGGTGTCGCGGACCGCGAGCCGGCGGACCCGTACGTCCCGGAAGGCCCCCAACTGCCCGACCAGGGTGGTGAACTCGGCGATCGTCTGCTCCCAGATCGCCATCGTCGCGTGGTCGTCGACGACGAGGACGAGGTCGAAGCGGCGCTCGCCGGCCGGCCGGGTGTAGGGCAGCCACAGGCCGTCCTCCGCGGCGTGCTCGGCGGTGGCCTCCTCGTCGAGCTCGATGTCGTACGCCGAGGGCACCAGCTTCTTCAGCGGCCGCAGCCGCCGGGCGATCCCCGGGGCGTCGCGCAGCTCCGGCAGCGGTTCGGCCTTGACGTACCCCTCCTGGACCTCCTCCGCCGTCCCGGGCGCGTCGCCGAGCACGGCGCCCCCGGGCAGCAGCCGGAACGGCACCCGGTACGAGGTGCCGCGCGGCGACTCCCCGGAACCGCCGCCGGGGGAGCCCGTGGTGGGGTCGGTCGGGGTGGGGGACGTGTACGGCGGCTGCTCGGACCGCAGGGGGGTGTCCGGGTGGGGCCACGCGTCCTCGGACAGGCCGGGGAGCCCGGGCGGGGGCGCCGGCCGGGAGCGGGGCGGTTCGGTCGACGGGGGCAGCCGGGCCGCGAGCGTCTGGTACGCGTGCAGCCACAGTGCCTCCGCGACTTCGAAGGCCTCCGGATACGAAGGGGAGTCGTCGTCCATCAGGGTGATCCCGAGAGCTCACGCCAGAGCGCGTCGAGCAGTTCGCTCCAGGCCTCCTCGTCCTCCCTGGCCCCCACCGACCGGAGGAACACGGCGTTGAGCAGCTGGTCCGTGGCCAGCCCGCCGTTCTCCCTGCTGCGCTCCATGAACGCCCGGATCATGGCGTCGTGCCGCCCGCCCTGGTCCCGGAAGTGGGTGGCGATCATGGCGGCCAGCTGGTCCTCGCGGGGCGGGGAGACGTCGAGCCGCACACAGCGGCGCAGGAACGCCGGCGGGAACTGCCGCTCGCCGTTGCTGGTGATCACGATGAAGGGGAAGGCCCGGCACCGCACCCGTCCGTCGGTCACCGTGACCCGCTGGTCGGGGTCGTCCGTGAACACCTCGGCCGCGCCCTCCTGGTGGCGGGCGCGGACCAGTTCGGGGATCTCGTACGAGCCGTTCTCCAGGACGTGCAGCAGGTCGCTCGGCAGGTCGATGTCGCTCTTGTCGAGCTCGTCGACGAGCAGCACCCGGGGCAGTTCGTACGGCAGGAGGGCGGTGCCCAGCGGGCCGAGCCGCACGAAGTCCCCGATCTTCGGCCGGCTCCCGGCCTCGTCCGGTTCCCCGGCCGGCGCCGGCAGCCCGGCGCGGTCACGGCCGAGGGAGGCCTGGGCGCGGCCGATCGCGTCGTACTCGTAGAGCCCGGAGCGCAGGGTGCTGCGGGAGGTGATGCCCCAGTGCAGGACGCGGCCCAGGCCCAGTTCGCGCGCGACGAGATAGGCCAGGGTGGACTTCCCGATGCCGGGGCGGCCGGTGACGAGCAGGGGCCTGCGCAGCAGCAGGGCCGTGTTGATCATGTCGATGTCGTGCGCGTCCTGCCGCGGCGTGGCGCGGCCCACGGCGCCGAGCCTGCGGTCGGTCTCGGCGCTCTCCGCCGGCACCGGCGGCAGCACCGGGCCGCCGTCGAAGTCCCGCCAGCCCGGCGGTGGCGGCAGGATGTCGCCGAGGCGGATGTCGGTCAGCGGCTGTCCCGTGCCCCGGTAGATCCACCAGCTGCGGCTGGTGACGTGCCCTCCGTTCCGGCTGTTCTCGACCGGATGATGGACACCGCTCATGTCTCCCCCTCGTCGTCGTGTCCGCCCCGTACGCGCGCGGTGGCGGTCCCCGGCGATCCGGACCAGTCGACGATGCGATGGGGATCGTCGAAGAGGATCGCGATATGCCGTCCCACGTGCTCGTCCCGCTGGGCCGCGGCGGCGGTGGCGGCCTCGTTGCGCAACCGCTGGACCCGCTGCGGCAGCTCGATGGCCCTGCCCTTCATGAGCTTCTTCGTCCTGCGGCGGAAATCGCCGGACGCCCCCGTCCTGCGGCGGTCCCAGACCGCCATCGGCACCCCGGCGCGCAGCGCGGTCTCCAGGGAGGCCAGGCTGCCGTCGGGGCCGGGCAGCGGCGGGGCGTTGAGGGCGACGGAGACCAGCCGTTCGTCGGCGGTGAGCCTGCTGTTCCACTGGACGGGGTCGTGGCCGCGGCGGCCCGCCGTGTCCCAGTGGCAGACGGTGTCCTGCGCGTCGAGGACCGCCTGCCAGCGGTTGTGCCAGCGGCGGTGGAAGTGCGGCGCCCGCATGCGCTCCAGGCTGCGCAGCACCACCGGATAGCTCAGGCAGAGGGCGGGGGCGAAGGGCGAGTCCGACGCCATCGGCAGCCACTCCATGGGCCGGTTGAGCAGGTGCATCGGGAGGATGAATTCGAGCACCGGATTGCCGGGCCGTCCCGCCCAGTCCTTCTCGGCCTCGAAGACCAGCCGCTCCACGGTGGCCTCCACCTCGCCCAAGGACACCACCTCGTCCTCTCCGCGCTGGGGCCGCCAGGGACCCGGGCGTATCTGACGCCAGTGCGAGAGCAGGTACCGGTTCGGGTCCATTCCGTATCTGTCCAACTGGACAACGAGACAGGCCGGAGCTGGTTGTGCCGTCGGGTCCCCCGAGGTCTCCGTACGCACGGCTTCGAGTTGGGCCGCGAGGCCGAGCCGGGCGGCCTGGGAGCCGTTCCACTTGCGCAGTCCGGTGAGGACCTGCTGGTCGGCGTCGGCCCCGGCGAGGGCGGCGATCACGTGCTCGACGAGGACCATCAGGGGGAGCAGGCCGTCGGGGCGGGCGTTGACCCTGGACAGGAAGTCGAAGGCCTCGCCGAGGGTGGCCACCGGGGGGTGCGGGAGGGGGACGTCGCCGGCTGCCGCGTACAGCAGTCCGTGTGCGTCGAGGTGGGGGAGTCCGGCGAGGAGCGTCCGGACTTCGCGTAACTCCGGTTCGGGCAGGACCGCGAGGACCGGCGGGGTGGCGACGAGCTCCCGGATCCGCCGCACGGGCGGGGAGCCGGGAGCGTAGACGTGCAGGACGTCGATGAGTTCGGGCAGTCCGCGCGGCTCCCGCAGGCAGGCCTGGACGATCTCCAGGACGTCCGAACGGGTCCGGCCGTGCTGCCGGATGTTGCCCAGTTCGGGTAACCGGCTTGCCAGCATGCTGATGAGCAGGCCGCGCTCGTTGGGAGCGTCGAGGCCCGTCACCGCACACATCTGGTCCACCAGCTCATGCGTGAATTCCGGTGCATGAGCGCCATGGCTGCCATGGAACAAAAGCCCCCCCGTCACGGCTCCGCTGGTCCCAACTCCTGATCGGGCATGGGTAGTCCGGGCGCCGCCGCCCACGGTCCAGGGTATGCCGGGGTGCTGACGCGTCGCCACCCCGTGGGCCGGGTTCCTCGGTCACGTTCCGCCGGGCGCGGTCGATCGGCCGCCTACTCGACGACCAGCTCGACCTCGATGTTGCCGCGGGTGGCCTTCGAGTAGGGGCAGAAGGCGTGGGTCTTCTTCAGGAGGGTGAGGCCGGCCTCACCCTGGAGGTGGTCGGGGAACTCGGCGCGCATCACGACGGCGAGGCCGAAGCCGCCGTCGGCGGGGTCCTTGCCGATGGAGACCTCGGCGGTGACGGAGGCCTCGGAGATGTCGATCTTCTCCTGGCGGGCCACGACACCCATGGCGCTGGCGAAGCAGGCCGCGTACCCGGCGGCGAAGAGCTGCTCGGGGTTGGTGCCCTGACCGTTGCCGCCGAGGGCCTGCGGGTGGGCGAGGGGGAGGTCGATGTGGCCGTCGGAGCTGACGGCGCGGCCCTCGCGGCCGTTGGCGGTGGCGACTGCGGTGTAGATCGCGTCCATGGTCTTCCGTCCTGTCCTGGGGTGAGTCCCGGTCCTGGGTGGGCCCGGTCGTTGGTGGGGCGCCGAGGTGGCGCTCTCTATTGATAGCGCACGATTCAGTTGTGCACAACTCAATCGTGCGTGAGGGGTCTCGCGTATCCTGGAGGCATGGAGACGCTCGACACGATCCCGGACGACGACTTCCTCCGGCTCGACCACCAGATCTGCTTCTCGCTGCACGCGGCCACCCGCGCCTTCAACGGCGTCTACCGCGAGGCGCTCAAGGAGCTCGGGCTCACCTACCCCCAGTACCTCGTCATGCTCGTGCTCTGGGAGCACCGCGAGCTGCCCGTGAAGGGGATCGGCGAGCGGCTGCGGCTCGACTCCGGCACCCTGTCGCCGCTGCTCAAGCGCCTGGAGGCGGCCGGATACGTCGAGCGCCGCCGCAGCCCCCAGGACGAGCGGTCCGTCACCGTCCGGCTCACCGCCGAGGGGTCCGCCCTGCGCGAGAAGGCCCTCGGCGTGCCCCGGAAGATCGCCGCCGCCACCGGCATGGAGGTCGGCGAGATCCGCGACCTGCGGGAACGGCTCGACGCGCTGGCCGTCCGGCTCGACGCCGTCGACCCGGAGGCCCTGGGCGCCTGCGGCTGAGCGGGGCGCGGCTGGCCGGGCGCGGCTGGGTCGGGCGCCGCGCTTCACGGAATTGTAAGGATCATCACCGAGGTCCGGTCCTATACTCGCCCCATGTCCGACATCACCATCCGGCGTGCCACCGCCGACGACTCCCGACGGCTGACCCGGCTGGTCCGGGGCTCCCGCGCCTACCGCGGGGACTACGCCGCCATGGTCGACGGCTACCAGGTGGGTGGTGCGTACATCGAGCACCACCCCGTCTTCGTCGCCGTCGACGGGACCGACAAGGTCCTCGGCTTCTACGCGCTCCTCGTCGACGAGGAGGAGCTCGACCTCGCCTTCGTCGCCGACGCCGCCCAGGGCCTCGGGATCGGCCGGCTCCTCATGGAGCACATGACCGGCCAGGCGAGGGCCGCCGGGCTCACCGCCGTGCGGGTCGTCGCGCATCCGCCCGCCGAGGAGTTCTACCTGCGGACCGGAGCCGTCCGCACCGGCGCCGTCCCGCCCTCCGGCCGCATCCACTGGGAGCGCCCCGAGCTGCGGTACGACATCGCGTGACCACGGCCGAGGAACAGAAGGAAGAGAAGACTCGTCGCAGGGTCTTCGCCGATCTCACCCCGCTGCGGACCTCCGCGGACTACCGCCGCCTCTGGTTCGGCAGCACCGTCTCCTGGGTCGGCCAGGGCATGACGTCGCTCGCCGTCTCCCTCCAGGTGTACGACATCACCGGCTCGCCGTTCTCCGTCGGCCTCGTCGGGCTCTTCTCGCTCGTCCCGCTGGTCGCGTTCGGCCTGTACGGCGGGGCGATCGCCGACACCGTCGACCGCCGCAAGCTCGGCCTGGTCAGCGCCTGCGGCTCGGCCGTCCTGTCCATCGCCCTCGCCGGCGCCGCGATCGCGGGCTTCCACGTGGTGTGGTTCCTGTACGGGATCGTCGCCCTGCAGGCGGTGTGCGCCGCGCTCAACTCGCCCGCCCGCTCCTCGATGATCCCCCGGCTCCTGCCGGCCGAGCAGCTGCGCGCCGCCAACGCGCTCAACTCGATGGTCATGACCTTCGGCATGCTCGTCGGCCCCAGCCTCGGCGGCCTGATCGTCGGCCTCGCCGGCTACCAGGCCGCGTACCTCGTGGACGCCGTCGCCTTCTCCGCGAGCCTGTACGCGATGTGGCGGCTGCCCTCGATGCTCCCGGACCGGACGGGGACCAAGAGGGCCTCGGTCCTCGACGGGCTGCGCTTCCTCGCCACCCGCCCCAACCTGCGCATGACGTTCTTCTCGGACTTCTGCGCCATGATCCTCGCCCACCCCCGCGCCCTGTTCCCCGCCGTCGCCGTCCTCTGGTACGGCGGCGACGCCAAGACCACCGGCCTCCTGGTCGCCGCGCCCGCCTGCGGGGCGCTCCTCGGCGGCGTCCTCTCCGGCTGGCAGGGCCGCATCCGCCACCACGGGCAGGCGATCCTGCTCGCGGTGGCCTGCTGGGGCACCGCGATCGCCGTCTTCGGGCTCACTCGGAACCTGTGGCTCGGGCTGCTCCTGCTCGCCGTCGCCGGCTACTCCGACACCGTCTCGATGATCTTCCGGAACACGATGATGCAGGTCGCGGCGCCCGACGAGATGCGCGGCCGGCTCCAGGGCGTCTTCATCGTGGTGGTCGCGGGCGGCCCGAGGCTCGGTGACTTCCTCGCCGGCTCGGTCGCCGACCTGACCTCCCCCGCGGTCGCGATCACCGGCGGCGGCATCGCGTGCGTCCTCGCGGTCGGAGTCCTCGCCCTGTACGGGCGCGGATTCCGCCGCTATGACGCGCTCGATCCGACTCCGTGACCCCTCACCCCTAACATCCCGTTCCCTCCTGGCGGTTGGCCGCCACGGCACATAACCGCCAGGAGGAGCAGGGGTCAACTCCCGCCCCACAGGCCAAGACTCCTCGCGGCACCCGGAACACCCCCGACCCCGGGTCCGCGAGGAGTACGAGCGATGACGTCGAGGACCACACCCTTCGACAGAGGGAGGGCCGGGCTGCTCGCCGCGGGCGCGGCCCTCGTGATGCTCTCGGCCGGGCAGACCGCCGCCGCCGGGACCACCGCCTCCGCCGTGCCGGACACCTTCAGGGCGTCCGCGACGAGCAGCACCGTCACCCTGGTCACCGGAGACCGCGTCACCCTCACCGAACTCGGCGGCGGACAGCGGACCGTCACCGTCGACCGGGCGCAGGGCGCCACCGGAGCCGTCCGCACCCGGATCTCCGGCGGCCGGGTCACGGTCGTCCCCGACGAGGCCCGCCCCTACCTCGACTCCGGCACGCTCGACCCTCGGCTCTTCGACGTCACCGGCCTCGTCGAGCAGGGCGTCACCGGCGAACTGCCCCTCATCGTCACGTACGGAGCCAGGAGCGCCAGGACCGCCGCCGCCCCGCGCGGCACCGAGACCGTCCGCGCCCTGCCCAGCATCGGCGGCGCCGCCGTCACCGCCACCGACCCGGCCGCCTTCTGGCGCGGCTTCACCGCCCCCGCCACGGCCCGGGCCGCCGCCCCCGCCAAGGTGTGGCTGGACGGCCGCGTGAAGGCCGCGATGGCCGAGTCCAACGCGCAGATCGGCACCCCGAAGGCCTGGGAGGCCGGGCTCACCGGCAAGGGTGTCAAGGTCGCCGTCCTCGACACCGGC
Organism: Streptomyces sp. NPDC037273; assembly: GCF_055603625.1. NCBI lineage: Bacteria > Bacillati > Actinomycetota > Actinomycetes > Kitasatosporales > Streptomycetaceae > Streptomyces > Streptomyces sp. NPDC037273. Next base: position 7,366 of record NZ_JBVJVO010000007.1, on the reverse strand, counting down.
GCCGACCTCGCCCACCCCGACCTGGTGGGCCGGATCGCCGAGACGAAGTCCTTCATCGAGGGCCAGGAGGTCGCCGACCGCGACGGGCACGGCACCCACGTCACCTCCACCGTCGGCGGCAGCGGAGCCGGCTCCGGCGGCAAGGAGCGGGGCGTCGCCCCCGGCGCCACCCTCGCCGTCGGCAAGGTCCTCAGCGACGAGGGCTCCGGTACCGAGTCGCAGATCATCGCCGGCATGGAGTGGGCCGCCAAGGACATCGACGCGAAGATCGTGTCGATGAGCCTCGGCTCCCGCGAACCCAGCGACGGCACCGACCCGATGGCCCAGGCCGTCGACACGCTCTCCGCCGAGACCGGCGCCCTCTTCGTCATCGCCGCCGGCAACTCCGGCGCCCCCGGCTCCATCGGCTCGCCCGGCGCCGCCGACTCCGCGCTGACCGTCGGCGCCGTCGACTCCCAGGACCGCGCCGCCTACTTCACCAGCCAGGGCCCCCGCCACGGCGACCAGGCACTCAAGCCCGACGTGTCGGCACCCGGCGTGAGCATCCTCGCCGCCCGCTCCCAGCTCGTGGCGGGCAGCGGCCTCTACACCTCCATGAGCGGTACGTCGATGGCGACCCCGCACGTCGCCGGCGTCGCCGCGCTGCTCGCCGAGCGGCACCCCGACTGGACCGGCGCCCGGCTCAAGGACGCCCTGATGTCCTCGTCGAAGACGCTCGACGCCACCGCGTACGAACTCGGCGCGGGCCGCGTCGACGTGGCCGCCGCGATCACCGCGGACCTCACCGCCACCGGCTCCGCCGACCTCGGCTACGTCTCCTGGCCCTACGCGGAGAACAAGCCGGTCACCAGGACCGTCACCTACACCAACGCGTCCGACCGGCCGGTCGAGTTGAACCTCGCCGTCGACGGCATGCCCGCCGGAGTCGCGACCCTCGCCGACACCGCCCTCACCGTCCCCGCCCACGGCACCGCGAGCACCACCGTCACCGGCGACGGCACCGCGGCGCCCGTCGGCGTCTCCTCCGGCCGGATCACCGCCACCGCCGGCGGCACGCCCGTCGCGCACACCGCGCTCGGCCTCACCAAGGAGGAGGAGCGCTACACCCTCACCGTCCACGTCAAGGACCGCGACGGCGCCCCCGTCCCCGCCCACCTCGGCGTCCAGCGGCTCGCCGAGGACACGGACCCGTTCCCGGCCGCCGTCGGCGAGTCCGGCACGCTCGAACTGCGCCTCAAGCCCGGCACGTACACCGTCGACACCTTCCTCGACGTGCGCGGCTCGCACGGCGCGGACTCCCTCGGCCTCGGCTTCCTCACCGAACCCGAGATCACCCTCGACCGCGACCGCGAGATCACCCTCGACGGCCGCCGGCTCCGGGAGATCCGCGCCGAGGTCGACAAGCGCACCGAGACCCGCCAGCTCCTGATGGAGTTCGACCGCGAGGCCAACGGCGCCTCCTACGGCGGAGCCGTCCAGGTCCCCGCGGCGTACGACTCGATCTTCGCCGCGCCCACCCGCAGGCCCGCCACCGGCACCTTCGAGTACCGGACGGTCTGGCGCCTCGGCAAGCCCCTCCTGGAGACGGCCGTCGACGGCGTCCGGCTCTCCGGCGCCACCCCGCAGGCGGGCGGCACCCTCCTCGAAGGACGCCACCGCCTCGGCCTCGTCGACGCGGGCACCGGCACCCCCGCCGAGTACGGCGGCAAGGACGTCACCGGCAAGGCCGTCCTCGTCCGGCTCACCGACGGCGCCGACCCGGCCCTGCTCGCCCAGACCGCCCAGGACGCCGGCGCCAAGGCCCTGTTCGTCACCGACGACCGGCCGGGCCGCCTCATGAAGTGGTTCGGCACCGCCGACTACGAGGACCGGCCGCTCGCCGTCGCCACCGTGAACACCGCCGACGCGCGCCGGCTCGCCGCGGGCGCCGCCCGCGGCCTGCGCGCCGACCTGACCGGCACCCGCTTCACCCCGTACACCTACGACCTCTCCGAGGGCCACCCCGGCGCCATCGGCACCGACCTCGTCTTCCGGCCCGGCGCGGACGAACTCGCCACGATCCGCTCCACCTTCCACGCGCCGACCAAGCGCGCGGAGCTCGGCGGCGAGTTCCGCTACTCGATCACCGACACCTTCCCCATCGGCTTCGGCTTCAAGGAGTGGATCGCCTTCCCCGCCGAGCGCACCGAGTACGTCTCCACCGGCACCGGCCAGCGCTGGCACGAGTCCGTCGACCTCGGCGACTCCCTCGAGGAGCGCGGCGGAACCCCCTCGTACCGGGGCGGCAGCCGCACCGACCTCGACTGGTTCGGCCCCGTCTGGCACCCCTGGCTCGGCACCGGCCTCGGCTGGGGCCAGCAGCGCACCGGAAACGACCTCCGCTTCAACACCCCCGGCTGGGGCGACTCCGGCAGCGACCACACCGGCTTCGGCAACGTCTGGGGCGACGACACCATGACCCAGTACACCGAGGTGTACGTCAACGGCGTCCGCGTCGACCGGAAGAAGAGCTCCGGCGCCTACGCCTGGGACGCCCCGGCGGAGGAGGCGACCTACAAGGTGGTCACCGACACCGCGCTCGACGCCGACCGCTGGCGGCTCGCCACCAAGGGCCACAGCGAGTGGACCTTCCGCTCGGCCGAGACCCCGGACGACCGCGTCACCTACCTGCCGCTGCTCAACCTCGGCTTCGACCTGGACACCGACCTCCACGGCGACGTCCGCGCCGGCGCCCGGATGCCCGTCGGCATCTCCGCCGAGTACGTGGAGCGCGCGGCCGGCACCGGCACCGTCACCGGCGGCACCCTGGAGGTCTCCTACGACGAGGGCGCCACCTGGACGAAGGTCGCGCTCAGGAAGTCCGGGCGCGGCGCCTCCTGGACCGGTGAGCTCCGCGTCCCGGCCGGCGCGGGCTCCGTCTCGCTGCGGGCCGGCGCGACCGACGACCGGGGCGGCTCCGTCACCCAGGAGCTGATCCGGGCGGTGGGCGTGAAGTAGTACGCGCGGGAAAGCCGGGCCCCCTCCTCGCCGGGAAGGGGCCCGGCTTTCCCGCGTCCGGCCTCAACGGGCGCCCGGCAGCGACTTCTTCAGGACCTTGCCCATGTCGTTGCGGGGGAGCGCGTCCAGGTAGCGCACCACGCGGGGGCGCTTGTGCGGGGCGAGCAGCGCGGCCACGTGGTCGGCGAGCTCCGCCTCCGCCGGGGGCTTCTCGCCGTCCTTCGGCACCACCCAGGCCACGATCCGCTCGCCCAGGTCCGCGTCGGGCTCGCCCGTCACGGCCGCCTCGCGGACGCCCGGGTGGTCGAGGAGCGCGTTCTCGATCTCGCCCGCCCCGATCTTGTAGCCGCCGCTCTTGATCAGGTCGGTCGCCTTGCGGCCCACCAGCCGCACCGATCCGTCCGCCTCGCGGACGGCCATGTCGCCGGTGCGGAACCACTCGCCGTCGAAGGCCGCCGCCGTCGCGTCCGGCCGGCCGAGGTAGCCGGAGAACAGGTTCGGGCCGTGCACCTGGACCTCGCCCACGGTCTCCCCGTCGAGCTCCACGATGACGGAACCGTCCTCGTCCACCAGCCGCAGCGCCACCCCCGCGAGCGGAATCCCGACCGTCCCCGGGCGGGGCTCGCCGCCCGGCACGACGCTGGTGCTCATGAGCGTCTCGGTCATCCCGTACCGCTCCACGACCGTCCGCCCCGTCGCCGCCGCGATCCGCTCGTGGTCGTGCACCGGCAGCGCCGCCGAGCCCGACACGAGCAGCCGGGCGCCCGCGAGCGCCGCCACGAGCGGCTCGTCCCCGTCGAGCGCGTCCGCGAGCCGGTGGTACATCGTCGGCACCCCGAACAGCATCGTCCCGCCGCCGGCCCCCAGCTCCCGGGCCACGCCCTCCACCGAGAACGCCCCCAGGTGCCGCACCTCCCCGCCCCGCCGCAGCGGTCCGAGGACACCGAGCACGAGCCCGTGCACGTGGAACAGCGGCAGCGCGTGCACCAGGACGTCGTCCGCCGTCCACGACCAGACGCCGGCCAGGGCGTCGAGCGAGGCGGCGACGGCCCGGCGGGACAGCAGCACGCCCTTCGGGGGGCCGGTGGTGCCGGAGGTGTAGACGATCAGCGCGGGGGCCTCGGGGTCGTGGCCGGTGCCCTCCACGGCGGCCGGCACCGGCCCGGAGCCGCCCGCGGCCAGGTCCACGTCGATCCGGTCGAGCCCCGCGAGCCCGGCCGGCAGCACGTCGGCGGGCCCGGCGAGCACGGCGGACGGCGTGCTGTCGCCGAGGATGTGCGCCAGCTCCCGCTCGCCCGTGCGCGGGTTCAGCGGTACGGCGGGGACGCCCGCGAGGAGCGCGCCGACCACCGCGACCGCCGTGTGCGCGCTCGGCGTGGCCCAGACCGCGACCCGGGAGGTTCCGGCGAGCCGGCCGGCCAGCGCCCCGGCGGCCCGGGCGAGGCCGCCGTACGTCAGGGTCTCCGCGCCGAACCTCAGCGCGGGCCGTTCGGGATCGGTTCCGGCCGCCAGGGCCGGGAAGAACGCACTCACCGGTCGGACTCCTCGGGTCGTCGAGGGCGAAGGTCGCCGGGAGGCATTCTGCCGGGGCGTCAGGACCTGCCGACGGTGACCTTCGTCGCCTCGGGCTCGGGCTCCTCGCCGCCCGGCCGGATGCCGCGCATCCGCCCGTACGCGTACACGCAGCCCGCCAGCGCCAGGTCCGAGAGGAGCATGAAGCCGATCGAGTACGAGCCCTTGGCGCTGTAGATCGCGCCCATCACGAGCGGCGGGAGGAAGCCGCCGAGCCCGCCCATCGCGCCGACGATTCCGGTGACGCTGCCGACCTTGGCCTGCGGGGTGACCTGGGAGACGAGGGCGAAGACCGAGCCGCTCGCGGTGCCGAGACCGGCCGCCATGATGAGCAGGGCGGTGGTGCCGCCCGGGTTCAGCGGCGGGTCGAAGGCCTGGACGATGGCCAGGAGGGCGACGACGCCGAGCGCGGCCGCGGTGACGAGCGCCGGGTGGACGCGGTCCGACAGCCAGCCGCCGATCGGCCGGAAGACGACGGTGACCAGGGCGAAGCCGGCCGCCTTGGTGCCCGCGTCGGTGGGGTCGAGCTCGTACCAGGTCTTGAGGTACGTCGGCAGGTAGACGCCGAACGCGACGATGCCGCCGAAGCCGATCGCGTACAGCGCCGACAGTTCCCAGGTCACCCGCAGCCGCCCCGCCGAGCCGAGCCGGCTCGCGAGGGACGCGGTGGGCACCGGGCGGTCGGGCCGGTCGGTGATCAGGAAGGAGGCGAGCACCGCGTACACCGCGAGCGCGATCGCCACCACGATGAACGGCAGGTTCTCGCCGTGCTTCGCGATCCGCGGCGTGAAGTACCCGGAGAGCGCCACACCGCCCATGCCCATGCCGAACACGCCGAGCGCCAGACCGCGCTTGGCGGGCGGGAACCAGGAGTTGACCAGCGGGATGCCGATGGCGAACGTCGTGCCGCCGAGGCCCAGGAGGAAGCCGACGACCAGCATCAGGCCGTAGCTGTCCTTCACCACGATCAGCAGCAGCACGGGGATGATCGTCAGCGCCGAGACCAGCGGGAACATCAGCTTCGCGCCGTACTTGTCGGTCAGCGCGCCCGCCGGGACCCGGCCCACCGAGCCGACCAGGACGGGGATCGCGACGAGCAGCGACTGCTGGAACGAGCTGAGTTCGAGCCGGTCGCCGTACCAGCTCGCCAGGGGCGCGATCAGGTCCCACGCCCAGAAGGTGAGCGCGAAGCCGACGGTGGCCATCACCAGATTGCGGTAGGCCGCCGCGGTCGGGGGCTTGGTGTCGGTGTCCACCACCCCAGTCAAGATCCGGAGGGGGGCCTCGGCGCGCCGGACTGCTCCTTCCGGGGGTTCCTCACGGCCAGGTCACCGTCGTCGGCGGGGTGCCGTCGTCCTCGACGCGCAGGCGCAGCCCGTCCGGGCCGGCCGAGACCTCGACGGTGATGGCGGTGACGCCGGAGCGCCGGTGCGCCGCCGCCAGGGCGCCGCGGAGGGTGGAGAGCAGCTTCGCGGCCTGTTCCTCGTCGGCGAGCGTGTCGACGGCGCCGGAGAAGTGCACCGAGGGCTGGAAGCCGAGGAGGGCCGAGGCGCCGCCGGTCTCGCGCAGGACGCGGCCCCGGAAGGAGGCGGGCGCGTCGGCGGGCGGCTGCTGGAGGGCGAAGATGGTCGTACGGACCTCCTGGATCGTCGAGTCCAGCTCGTCCACCGCCCGGCCGAGCAGCGCGCTCTCGTCCGACGAGCCGGACGCCCGGCGCCGGGTGGACTCCAGCATCATCTCGGTGGCGAAGAGCCGCTGGACGACCAGGTCGTGCAGGTCCCGCGCGATCCGGTCCCGGTCCTCGTACACGGCGAGCCGCTCGCGGTCGTGCCGCGCGTCCGCGAGGACCAGCGCGAGGGCCGCCTGCGAGGCGAACTGGGAGGCCAGGAGCCGGTCCACCGCCGAGTACGGCGGGTCGCCGCGCCGCCGGGGCAGGGCGAGGGTGCCGATGAGCTTCCCGCCGCTCTGCAGCGGCAGCATCATCGACGGGCCGAAACGCGACCGGACGGCCGTGGTCATCCGCGGATCGGTCGCCGAGTCCTCGATGAACACCGGCTCCCCGCCGAGCAGCTGGACCAGGACGGGGGAGCCCGGCACGATCGTCGTGCCGACCAGGTCGCCGGGGTCGTCGGTGGTCGAGGCGGCGACGATCTCCATCCCGCCCTCCTCGGTCGGCTGGAGGACCACACCGGCCGAGGCGCCGGCGAGGATGCGGGCCCGCTCGGCGACGGTCGTCAGGGCGTCCTCGGCGGACTCGCCGGTGAGCAGCGCCGTCGTCACGGCGGCGGCCCCCTCGATCCACCGCTCCCGCTGGCGCGCGGTCTCGTACAGCCGGGCGTTGCCGATGGCGATGCCCGCCTGGGAGGCGAGGACCCGGAGCAGGGCGAGGTCCTCCTCGGTGAAGCCGCCGCGCTTCTCGGTCAGGTAGAGGTTCCCGAACACCTCGGTGTGGACCCGGATCGGGACCCCGAGGAAGGAGTGCATCGCGGGGTGGCCCTCGGGCACGCCCGCGGAGCGCGGATCGGCCGTCAGATCGTCGAGCCGCAGCGACTGGGGCTCCTGGACGAGGACGCCGAGGAGCCCGGTGCGGCCGTCGGGGAGCCGGCCGATGCGCCGCCGCTCCTCGTCCGTCATGCCGGAGGTGAAGAGCTCGGTGATCCGGTGGCGGGGGGGGGGGGGGGGAGGGAGGGGGGAGGGGGGGGGGGGGGGGGGGGGGGGGGGGGGGTGTGGGGGTGGGGGGGGGGGGGGGCGGCATGGTGCGTGGAGTGGAAGGGCAGGGCACGGCAGGTGTCGGCGA